>JBKJNH010000366.1:0-22369 GCA_046596055.1 Candidatus Eiseniibacteriota bacterium | reverse complement strand
GGTCGGAGGTTCAAATCCTCTCGCCCCGACCACTTCGTGGAAAGCCCTTCGGCGTCGCCGCCGGAGGGTTTTCTGTTGCCGTTCGAGTCCATGCTGGAGACCCTCCGCCTTGATCATGTCGCCCGATCTCATCCCCGATCGTCGCCTCACGGCCCTGCCGCCCGGCGGCTTCACCGCGCGCCTCGACGAGGCGTGGGGAGTCGCCACGCGGACCCGTCGACTCGACGCGGAGCAGGTCGACCTGCTGCTGGGCGCCCCGGGGTTCGACGCGGCCCTCTTCGCCGGATTCTGCGAACGGGCGCGCGTCGCGGGAGTCGTGCTCGAAGGCGTCGACCCCGATCCCGGCGCGACCGATGCGGACCTCGCCGAGGCACGGGCCGCGCGCGAGCTCGTCGGGGCGGTCGGCGGCCGTGGCTTCGACGATCCCGAGAACCAGAACCTCAATCGCTACCTCCACGAGATCCGCCGCTTTGCCACGCTCGACGCCGAAGGCGAGCGCACGCTCGCACGCACGCGCGCCCTGGGCGGCCGGGCGGGGGAGGTCGCGCGGCGCACACTCATCCTCGCCAACCTGCGGCTGGTCGTGTTCTTCGCGCGGCGCTACCGCAACCGCGGGCTCGCCTTCCTCGACGTGATCGAGGAGGGAAACCTGGGGCTCATCACCGCGGTCGATCGCTTCGATCCCGAGCGCGGCGTGCGCTTCGTCACCTACGCATCGTGGTGGATCCGCCAGGCGATCCTGCGCGGCATCGCCGAGACCGCGAACGCGGTGCGCATCCCGATTCGCGTGCTGCGCCAGGTGCAGCGGCTGGTCGCCGCCGAGCGCCTGCTGCGCCATCGCAATGGCCACGAGCCGAACGCGAACGAGCTGGCCGCGGCCCTCGCCCTGACCGTGCCGGAGGTCGAGCGCCTCACCCGCCTGCGCCGCTCGATCGGCGCGCCCGAGGACCTGAATGCGCTGGACGTCTCGCCTGAATCGATCGTCGACACCGCGGCGTTCGCGCCGCCGTCGATCGAGACGCTCGTCGAGTGGCAACTGGATCATGAACGGCTCGAGGCATTCCTGCGTCGCCTCGGAGGGCGCGAAGAGAAGGTGCTGCGCATCCGCTACGGCTTCTTCGACGGCGTGGCGCGCACCCTGCAGCAGACCGGCGACGCGCTGGGCGTGACCCGCGAGCGCGTGCGCCAGATCGAGGAGCGGGCGCTGTCGCGCCTGCGCGAAATGATGGACGTGCAGCCGACCTGGGAAACGGAGGAATGGTGAACGAGACCTTTCAACGCCCGCAGACGCCGGGAGCGCCGTTGGCGGCCTGGGTGCGCACCGTCCCCGACTGGCCGAAGCCCGGGGTGCAGTTCCGCGACCTGACTCCCCTGTGGGCCGACGGTGCCGCCTGGGCGCGCACCGTGGCGCACCTGGCCCGCCCGTTCGATGCGACGCCGCCGGCGGTCGTCCTTGGAATCGAGGCGCGGGGCTTCATCGTCGCCGCGGCGATGGCCGCGCGCTGGGGGGCCGGCCTGTTGCTGGCGCGCAAGCCGGGCAAGCTGCCGGGGGCCGTGCACCGCGAGGATTACGCCCTCGAGTACGGCACCGCGGCGATCGAGGCCCATCGCGGCGTCGTGCCCGCGGGCAGCCGTGTGCTCATCGCCGACGACGTGCTCGCGACGGGGGGCACCGCGTTTGCCGCGCTGGCCCTCGCGCGCGCGCTCGAGGCGCAGCCGATCGGCTTCGCGTTCATCCTCGAGATCGAGGTCCTGGGCGGTCGGGCGCGGCTCGGCGAAGAACTGCCGATCGTGGTGGGCATCGCCTACGATGCCTCTGGAATGGCGCGCCAGGGGGGTCGCGACGGGGTCTAGCCGGGAACCCCGGTTTTCTGTTAGGCTTTTTCCGCTTTGGCAATCCCTCTTCGGGCGGCCCCCGGCACCCCCGAGCCTCGCCGCGACCATCCCGCGCGCGACCCGGACCCGCTCGAGCGACACCACCGCACGGGGCGGCATGTCCATCCGCAGCGCATCACCCTGACGAGGAGGCTTGAGATCACCATGAAGAGATTGGCGACCATGGCGGCACTCCTGCTTGCGGGCCTGTACGCGGGCTCGGTCCAGGCGGCGACCATCACGTTCACCGGCAACGAGTCGGACTTCACCGGGGCCGGCATCGTGCCGATCCAGGATGACGGAGTCGACACTCAGAACTTCGGCGGCGGCTGCGAGCGCCCGCTCGACATTGGCAAGGTCTACATCACGAACGATGCGACGAACCTGTACCTCGGCATGCAGTACAAGCGCTTCTGCTTCTGCGACATCCAGCTTCTCTGGGCCTTCGACGTGCGGCCCGGTGGCACGGTCGGCGATCCGTTCGCGCACCAGATCGACTTCTCCCTTGCGCCGGGTGCGCCGGACTTCTTCGTCTACGACGTGGTGCCGACCAACTGCAATGGCTTCAACTACGAGGTGCTCTACGAGAGCAACGGCGCCGGCGGCTGGAACACGCTGCAGGACGGCTCGAACGGCCTTGGGATCGTCGACAGCGACGGGGGCGACTTCGTCGAACTGGTGATCCCGCTCTCGCGCATGAACCTGGGGTGCACGCCCGCCAACACCTTCGACGTGTTCTTCGAGATCGGGGTGACGCAGGAGGGCAACAGCAAGCCCGCATTCGACCTCGTCGCCAGCGACGCCGAGCAGCGCAGCTCGATCGGCGGGACCTGCTTCGACGTGGGCCCCTGCGGCCCCAGCCAGCCTCGCGAGTACCTGCACTACCGCATCGACTGCCCGGTCCCGGCCGGCGAATCGAGCTGGGGCAGCCTGAAGGCGCAGTACCGCTAACTCCCCTCCACGCGCGGGGCGGACGACGCGTCCGCTCCGCGCGCCTTTCCCATTGCGGCACCCGATCCCTCCGGGCGGCTTCCACGTAAGGAGACGCATCATGACGCTGCATACGCTCCGGGCTCGCCGGTCGGCGCTCGCGGCGCTGGCCGTGCTTGCGGCCAGTGCCCTCGGCACGCCACCCGCGCACGCGCAGGTTCCGCAGTCCATCACGATCGACGGGACGAACGACTTCAACCCGGCGAACCTGGTCGAGAACGATGCAGGGGACACGGAGATCAAGGACTGGTGCAACAACGACCCGGCGGTCGAGGGTCCGATGGACATCGGCCAGGTCTACGTGACCAATGACGTGAACTTCCTCTACATCGGCTACTTCTACGACAAGGATTGCTTCGCGTCGCCGCAGGTGAACCTCGGCATGGCGATCGACGTCAACGGCGCGTTCGGGGGGACCACCGACCCGTTCGGCCGGAAGATCGGCTGGACCAACGTGGCGCAGAAACCCGACCTCGTGGTCTACAACGTGCTCGACGGCTTCAACTTCGAGGCGCTCTACCAGTGGCAGGGGGCGAGCTGGGCGAACATCGGCTCGACCATCAATCCCGGTTACGGGGGTGGCTCGAACGGACTCGGCATCGTCGAGAATACGGGCTTCGTCGAGTTCCGCCTGCCGCTCACGGTGCTGGGCAGTCCGGCGGCCGGAACGCCAATCCGTCTCGAGTGGTGGATGACCCAGGACGGTGGCACCAAGGGTCCGCTCGACGCCGTCTTCTCCGATGGCATCCAGATGTCCCGCGCCACGTCGACGACGTTCGACACGACGAACGTGGTCGAGATGCAGGGCTACAAGACGTTCACGATCCTCAACGCGGTCGACAACACGCCGCCGACCCTCGCGACGTCGACCGCGACCGGATTCGCCCTGCTGGGCAACAAGCAGTTCGCGCTGACGACGAACAAGATCGACGTGCAGTTCAGCGAGCCGGTCGATGCGACGACGTCGCAGGTCGCGGGTAACTACGTGTTGACCAACGCCGGGGCGGTGACCGTCTCGAGCGCGGTGCGCGATCCCTCGGTGACCAGCATCGTCCACCTCACGCTGTCGGGCACGATCGCGGCCCAGGCCGCACCGATTCTGGTCACCGCGACAGGCGTGAAGGACCTCTCGAACAACACGATCGTGGCCAACGGCACGACCAACCGGGCGGGCTTCTACGTCCAGAACGTGACGTTCCGGGCCAACACCGAGGTCGGTTTCTGCGCGGGCGTCTTCACCGCCAGCGACTCGTTCTGGGTCGAGGGCAACGCGGTCCCCCTGACGTTCGCCGGGGCGGACAACGCGCGCATGATCGACCCCGACGCCGACAAGGTCTACACCGTGACGGTGCCGTTCTCGCTTCCTCGCGACGCGGGTCTCGACCTGGGGACGGTCGCGCTGCAGTGGAAGCTGTTCCGCAGCCGCTCACCCGTCGCCGAGTTCGAGGGGGGCGGGAACCGTGAGGTGACGCTCTCCTCCGCCAACGGAGCGACCGTCGTTCTCGACGCCTTCTGGAACAACGACGACCCGGTGAACTTCACGACGAAGGCGATGGACGTGGTCTTCCGCGTCAACGCCTCGGACAAGGCGCCTGGTCCAGGCAACGTGATCACGCTGCTGGGCAGCGAAGCTCCGCTGTCGTTCACCCAGCCGGGTCTCCTGATGAGCCCGCTGACTCCCGGCGTGTACACCACCTACACGCGCACCGTCCGCTTCCCCAAGTGCTCGCGCAAGGACGTCCGCTGGAAGGTCGACTACGACGGCGTGTTCGAGTGCATCGGCCAGGGCGACCGCACGTTCACGCTCAACGAGGCCGTGTCGGACACGATCGGCGGCCCCCTCGGCCCCCTCGTCCTCCCGGCGCGCGGCATCGAGGCCTGCACCGTCACCGACAAGGCCGTCGCGGTGGTGTTCCCGGTGGACATGTACTTCTTCTACTACCCGTCGGTGACGCCGCTCAGCGACGTTCGCGTGGACACCTTCAGCCAGCCGGACACCTCGGTCGCGATGTTCGACGACGGCGTCCCGCCCGACGGCACCGCCGGAAATCGCATCTTTACCGCGTCCATCGTGTTCCCCAAGGGCTCCGACCTGACCGTCAACTACAAGCACAAGGCCGACGGCGTCCTCGAGTGCTTCGGGGCGAACGATCGCACGTTCACCATCGATGACGTCGCGTTCTCGGCCGGCAACCCGATCGTTCGCCCGGTCGCGAAGTGGAACTACTGCGCCGACCTCGTGGTCGACGCCGGCGACGGCGTGAACGCGGGACGCATCGAGCTGGCGCAGAACGTGCCGAACCCGATGCAGGGCGGGACGACGATCGGATTCGCGCTCGCACGCGCCGGCCGGGTCGAACTCTCCGTCTTCGACGTCGCCGGCCGCAGGGTCGCGCGCATCGTCGAACGCGAGTTGCCCGCCGGTACTCATCGCGCCGCGTGGGACGGCCGCGACGACGCCGGACGACCGGTACCGGGAGGCGTCTACTTCTACGAGATCGTGCAGGGCGGCGAACGCTCGGCGAAGCGGCTGGTGGTACTCAGCCGCTGAGCACCGCAGCCTGACCTGGAAACGACCGAGGGGCGCTCCCGCGAGGGGGCGCCCCTTTTGTACGTCGGCGCAGGGGCCGGACTAGCGAGCGCCCGTGGCCTCGAGCTTCCACACCCGCCCGGTCTCGGCCGGGATCGCAGCGCTCACCGTCTTCGTCGCGCTCCAGCTTTCGACCGCGCCGGTGAGCACGTCGGTCGCCTTGAGCGCCCCTCCGACGAACGAGAGATCGGCGGACAGCGTCGCCGGCTGCATCCCCGCGTTGAGCGCGACCAGGAAGTGCTCGTCGCCGAGAGACCGGACGTAGCCGATGAGCTTGCCGTCGGCCTCGACGGTGCGAAACGCGCCGGTGCGCAGCGCCGGATGGGCGTGGCGCGCAGCGGTCAGCTTCTTATAGTAGGCGAGCAGCTCGACGCGCCACGGGTCGTTTTCGTAGCTCCACAGGAACGGACGCCGACAGTCGGGATCCCGGCCGCCCTCCATGCCCACCTCGTCCCCGTAATAGATGTGGGGCGCGCCGACGTAGGTCATGCCGAACATCGCCGCGAGCTTCAGCCGGTTGACCTTCCCCGCGCCGCCCACCTGGGTCAGGAAGCGCGGCGTGTCGTGGCTGTCGATGAGGTTCATCTGCGCCTCGACCGCCTGCGACGGGTACTGGCTGCGGCCGGCGGCGAGCGTGGCATCGAACTCGGCGGCGGTGCCCTGGCCCATGCCGAGGAACTTCTGCACCGGGTCCTTGAAGTACGCGTAGTTCATGACCGCGTCGTAGTACTTCGGCCCGACCACGTCGCCGGCGTTGCCCCACAGCTCGGCCACGACGTAGGCATCGGGCTTCACCTTCTTCACCCGCGCGCGGTACAGCTCCCAGAACCACAGCGGCACCTCGTTGGGCACGTCGAGTCGCACGCCGTCGACGTCGGCGACCTTGAGCCAGTACTCGGTCGCCGCGAACAGGTGGTTGAGCAGCGCGATGTTCGGCTGCGCCTGCTTGATGTCGGTGATCGACTTCTCGGCATCGTTGTTGCGCGACAGGTCGAAGTTGAGGTCGGGCAGGCTGCCGAAACCCCACCAGCAGTAATAGTAGTCCGCCGGCTTCCACGGGCCGGCCATCACCGGCCAGCCCGCGGGCAGCGGCCACTTCTTGAACTCGAACCAGTTGTAATAGGGGCTCTGCGGACCCTTCTCGACGGCATCCTTGAACGCCCAGTGCGCGTCGCCCGAGTGGTTGTAGACGATGTCGAGGATGACGCGCATGCCGCGCGCCTTCGCCTCCTTGACCAGCGTGATGAACTCGGCGTTCGTCCCGAAGTGGGGATCGATCTTCTCGTAGTCGGCCCCGTCGTACTTGTGCGTCGACCTGGCTTCGAAGATCGGGTTGAAGTAGATCGCCGTGACGCCGAGCTCCTTCAGGTAGTCGAGCTTCTGGCGCACGCCCTCGAGGTCGCCGCCGTAGAACGCCATCCAGTCGCGGCCGTCGGGCGTCTGCGGCGCCGTGGTGAGCGCCTTCCAGTTCGACCAGTCCGGCAGGACATGGTAGTACTCCTGGAAGTCGAGGTTCAGCTTTCCGCCCGGCGGCAGGCTCGTGCGCCCGGCGTAGTACCACTCCTTGAAGTCCGGGTCGTTTGCCTTGCTGCCGTTCATGAAGCGGTCGGGGAAGATCTGGTAGATCACCGCGTTCTTCACCCACTCCGGCGTCTCGAACGGCGGGTGCTTCGCCGCGTCGAAGACGAATCCCTGCGCCGCCGATCCCGCGCCCGCAACCAGCCCCGCAGGACCCAGCGCGAACGGCTTGCCCCCGTCCCGGTAGACGAAGCGGTAGGGCGTGCTCGCGCCGAGGCCCTTCGCCGTGCCGCGCCAGTAGTCGAACACCTGGTCGCGATTGGCGCGCTCGAGCGCGATCGTCTTCTCGGCGCCGGCGGCGCCGACGATCAGATCCACCGCCTCGACGTCGTCACGGTGCGAGCGCGTCGTGAACTCGACGACGCCGCCGCCGCGGTTGTTGACCTCGCTCGAGCGCCCGCCCTGGCCGATGCCCTCGCCGTACACGGCGCCGTCGCCGGTCTTCACCACCACCGCCGGGAATCGTGCGTCGACGTTGACGATCGAGTTCTTCCCACCAAAGCCGTCCTCGGACTCGGCGTCCTGGCCCGCCTTGTCCTGCGTCCACACGTTGTCGACGACGACCTTGTACTGGTACGAACCCACCGGCAGGAGGAGGGTCGCCGTGTACGTCCCGTCGCCCTCGGGGTCGGTCATCGGCGTCTTGCCGATCGTCCAGTCGTTGAACTGGCCGGCCAGGCTCACGGACTGCGGCTTCGCGGCCGCGGTGTACTTGAAGGTGACGTTCCGCAGGCCGGACGAGTTCGCCGCGCCGGGCTTCACGACCGGGGCCGCCCCCACGCCGAGCGTGAGCGGCTTGTCGGTGACCGTGAAGACGCCGTTCTTGCCGCCGAAGCCGTCATCCGACGTCTCCGGGGCGAACTCGTCGGTGAACCACTGGTCACCGTTGACGACGTACTTGTACTGCTGCGCGCCGGCGGCGATCTCGAGCGACGCCTCGTAGATGCCGTCGCCGTTCTCGTCGTTCATCGGGTTCGCCGTCGCATTCCAGCCGTTGAAGGACCCGGCGACGGCGACGGCGCTCACGCCGCCGATCACCGGCTGAAACCGGAATGTGACCTTTGCGGCGAGCGCCGGCGCAGCGGCGAACGAGAGCGACAGCAGGGTGGCGAGCAGGATCCGCATGGGTTCGAACCTCGGGGGTGAGGGCGTCAGGGAACCGTGACCACGGCGTTCTTGCCGCCGAAGCCGTCATCGATCGTGTTCGGATTCGCCTCGTCGACCTTCCACGTGGTGCCGTCGACGACGAACTTGTACGCATGCGTGCCCGCCGGCAGTGCCTTGAGGATCGTCCACGCGCCGTCGGCGCCGCGCGTGAGGGGATCGGCGCTGACCGACCAGGCATTGAAGTCACCGGCGAGATGGACCGTTCGGGCAGCGCCGCCGAAGATGAAGCGCACGCCCTCGGGCGTGATCTCGGGAGCCTTGCCCTTGCCGCCGCCGGCGGGGATTGCGGCGGCGGCGCCCGCGGCCGCGGCGGCCGCCGGTGCTGCGGCGGCTGCGCTCGTTCCGTCGCCACCGACGGCGACCGAGTTCGTCCCACCGAAGCCGTCGTCGACGGTTTCCTTCGCCGCGGGATCCGGCTTCCACTGCCCGTCGACGACGAACTTGTACGGGTAGCGGCCGGGCGCCAGCTTTTTCACGATGCGCCAGGAGCCGTCGGCCTGCTTGACGAGGGGATCGGCCGCCTGATCCCAGGCGTTGAACTCGCCGGCCAGCGAGACGGCGCCACCGCCGCCGGTCCACGTGAACACGGTGCCATCGGCGGTCGTCACCGCGCCGGCCGCGGCCGCACCGGCGGCGGCCCGACCGAGTGTCGTCGCCGACGGTGGCGTCGCGCCCGGCGTGCTGTCGCCGACGACCAGGAGCGAGTTCTTCGCGCCGAAGCCGTCGTCGATCGTCTCCTTGGCCGACGGATCGGGCTGCCACTGCCCGTCGACCACGAACTTGTATGCGTAGCGTCCTGGCGCCAGCTTCTTGACGAGAAGGAACGAGCCATCGGCCTGCTTCACCAGCGGATCGGCGGCCTGGTCCCAGGCGTTGAACTCGCCGGCGACCGACACCGCGCTACCGCCGCCCGTCCACTTGAACGTCACGCCGTCGGTGCTCGCGGTGGCCGCGGCAGGCCCCGCCACCGGTGCGCTCGAGACGTCGGCCAGCATTCCGCCGTCGGCGAGTCGCGAAGCTCCCGTGTTCGGCGTGGCCTTCGCGCCGTCCGGAGCGATGAAGACGCTCTTCGCGCCTGCGCCAGATCCGCCGCCCGCGGCGCACCCCGTGGCCAGCCCCGCGAGCACGAGGAGCGCGCCGGCCCTGCGCGCCATCCGCATCGAGAGTCGTCTCATCGCACCACCTCCGGCGCGGGAGTCACGAGCTGAACCTCCCAGCGCTGCAACTGCTCGTCCAGGATGAATCGATACGTCCCCGAGTTGGCGATCGAGATCCGGATGTTCGTGCCCGGGCCGCTCACGGGGCGCACGCTGCCGCTGCCCGGCACGTCGTACGTGACAGTGTCGTCCCAGCCGTAATCAGGCGGGGTGTCGTACGAACCGTCCGTCAGGAACTTGATCGAGTACACCCCGGCCGCGACGAAGCGCTCGCGCGTCCACAGGCAGGTCGTCGACTGCACCATCGGGTCGACACCGGGCGTGAACAGGTTGAACCCGCCGACCAGGTCGATCGTCGTGAACGCCGACGCGCCCGCCGTGAGCGGAAGTTCCCCGACGTCCACCGTACCCGAGGTGACGACCACGCTGCCCAGCTCGACGTCGGTGAAGCAACTCGCACCGGCGACCAGGCGATAGGTGCCCGCCGCGAGTCCGTCGAGCGAGAAAGTCCGGTTCGTCGGATCGGTCGTCGTGTTGGCAACCGCGGTCGTTCCCGAGAACACCTCGACGCGCGCCGTCGGATACGGCGCCGTGCCGATCCCCGCGAAGGCGACGCTTCCGGCGATGCCGCCGCCCGGCGGGGGACCGGCCTCGACGGCCGACCAGGTCAGCGTCTGTTCGTTGAGCGTGAACGTGTAGCTGCCGGCGACCGCCACGTTGATCTTGATGGCCGTACCGGTACCACTGACGAGCTCCGTGGGATGCGGGCCGCCGGGAACCTCCAGCGTCACCGTCTCGTCCCCACCGTAGTCCGGAGGGGTGTCAAAGTTTCCGTTGGTCACGAACTTGAAGAACACGGGTCCTGCCGGCAGGTCCACTGTCACGGTCCACGCGCAGGCGCCAGGCACGGGGGTCATCTGTGGAGAGATCGGAATGTTGAACGGCGGCGTGGTGAAGTCGCCGACCATCTGGATGGTGGTGAACGCAGATGTCGCCGCGGTCAGGACCAGCTCGCCGATGTCGGTCACCCCCGTCGTCACGACGACGTCGTTCTGCTCCACCGTGGCAAAGCAGTTTGCCGTGGCGACCACGCGATAAAGGCCCGGGTCGAGGTTGGGGATCGAGAAGACACGGGTCGTCGGATCACTCGTCGCCGTCCCCACCCGCGTCGTGCCGGAAAACACTTCGACCGTTGCCGCGGGATACGGTGCCGACGCGATGCCTGCGAAGCTCACGGTCCCTGCGATGCCGCCCTCGGGTGGGGGCCCGACCCCGACCGCCGTCCACGTGAGGGTGCCCTCATTGAGCGTGAACGTGTAGTCCCCCGACGAAGCGACGCTGATCTTGAACGCGTTTCCCGATCCGCTTCCCACCGTCGTCGGGTAGGGGCCGCCAGGAATGTTGCGGGTGACTCCCTCGTCACCCACGTAATCGTCGTCGAACGCGTCCTCGGTCACGAACTTGAACAGGACCTGCCCGGCGTTCAGGCGCACCGTGACCTGCCACACGCACTCGCCATCGATGCGTGCAAGCGTCATCGCCGGCGAGATCGGGATGCTGAACGGCGGAGTCGTGAAGTCCCCGACCATGCGCAACGAGGTCACCGTCGAGAAGCACCCGTCCTCGCTTCCCGTGGGGACGAGCAGTGTCGACGACGCGTTCGGATCGCAACCGGTGGTGAACCCCGCGACGAGCGCGAGCAGCAGCGCCGCGGTGAAGAGGAGCGGCCGATTCGCGCGCCGGGCCGAGCGAAGAACGGGGATCACGACGTCACTCCACGATGAGCAGCGAGTTGAACCCGCCGAAGCCGTCGTCGACGCGCTGCGGGTTGTTGGGATCGGGCTTCCAGTTCACCCGGTCGATCACGAACTTGTACTGGTAGCGCCCCGCCGGCAGCGGCTCGAGCCGCTCCCAGATCCCGTCGCCATTGGTGTCCTTCATCTCCCCCACGAGAAAGCCGCCGGTCTGCGCCTGCCCGCCGAGCCAGTTGTTCTCGGGCCAGTTGCCGGCGAGCTGGACGAGCTTCGCCGACGGAGCCTCGAAGAGAAACTCCACGCCATCGGCCGACACCGCCGGGGGCGGCAGGCGGCGCTTGACGAAGTTGAGCTTGCCGCAGCCGGCGGAACCGGCCGTGCCGAGCGCGAGGATCGCCAGCGCGATGGCGGAGCGGTAGAGGATGTTCGTACGGTGACGCATGATCGATCCTCCGGTCAGAAGCGGACGATGGCCTCGATGGCGATTCGTCGGGTGTCCCGCAGGGCGCGTTCGGCCGCGTCGATCACCGGACCCTGATTCAAGTACGCCAGGCGGGCGGCGGTGGACGTCACGCCTTCGGCGGCGAGCGCGTCGTCCCGTCCCCGGTAAGCGTACTCGTTCGTCGCGCGGTCGAGAACCCACGGATCGACGCCGTAGGACAGCGCCACCTGCACGCCGGGTGCGAACGTGTAGAGCGCCTCGACGAAGTGATTGACGTAGCCATGGCCGAGCTGGAGCACCGGGTCGTCGTACTTCACCCAGCGCGTGTCGGACTGCAGGCGCAGGGCGGGGGTCAGGTCGTAGCCGAGCCGGAAGAACGACTCGATGTACTTCGGCCGGACGGTCAGGGAGTGCGTGTGGATCCGCCCGGCATACTCGAACGCGAAGCCGTGCGCCGGAAGAATGGGCACGCGGAACTCCGGCCGGAAGCTCCACACGTTGGCGCCGCCGAGCATGACGATGCGGTCGGGACCGACCAGGTCGAACCCGTTCTCGAGCCAGAAGTTTCGTTGTGCGAACCAGAACTGGGCGTCCCAGGGGTCGTCGGCACGGTAGTCGAATCCGGTCCACTCGACGTCGACGATCGTCTCCACCTGGCGTGGCAGCAGCGCGCCCCACTGCTGGTCCCAGCGGACGCGCACGTTCTTCATGCTCCGGCGACCCGCGTCGACCGCGTCGAGGTCGCCCAGCGAGGGCCGGTCGTCGTGGTCCATGTAGCCGAGCAGCGCATCGAACACGGCGCCGGCGCCGAGGACGTTGCCGTTCCACCGCCCCCCGAGCGCGCCGCGCCGGCTCCGATCCAGCACGACGCTCTGGTTCCCGGCGACTTCCGACGAGAGGAGCGCCACGTCGGCGACCGCGCCGCTGTCGTCGAAGGTGACGCCGTAAATGCCGATGGTGGACTCCTCGATGAACTCGGCGACAGTCCGCCCGAACAGTCCCTCCCCGCGCAGGACCAGCCCGGCCGGCCCCGGTTGCCACTTCGCCTCGCCGCCGAATGCGTACCAGAGCTGCTCGAACTGGCCGCTCAGAGCGCGCAACCGATCCGGGGCCTCCGTGAAGACGAAGGAGCCGCTCCCCAGGTTGAAGCCGCGATCGCTGCGCGCCAGCACGCCGAGCATGAGCGGGCCGAAGTCGCGCTTGAGCCGCAGCGCGATCATGTCCTCGTTCGCGTCGGAGACGTTCACCGTCGCGATCGCATTGAAACCATCGGGCTGCAGGCGGTAGCCGCCCGCGCCATCGGGCTCGCCCGAAAAACCGCGGCCGGCGGTGACGGCGGCGTCCGGATCGAACGCCGGGTAGGCGGTGCCGCCGCTCGCGAAGTTGTCGGCGTAGTGGACCTCGGCTTCGAAGGCGCCGAAGTTGGGGCGAAGGCGGAACCCCTGCCGGTTGTACCCGTAGTCGTAGCCGTAGATCCCGATGTTGCCGACCAGGTTCAGGGGATCATCCCAGGTCCCCGCATTCTCGTTGTCGTAGGCGAAGAGCTCGACGTTCGACTTGCGGAAGGTCAGGTTGCCACGATCGAAGGTGAGGCGCGTCTGGTAGAAGTCGAGCGCCTCCTGTTCCGCGTCGATCTTCATCAGCCATCGGCCCACCAGAACCTCGGAAATGCGGATGTCGGTGATCAGGTCGAAGTTGAGCTGGGGCCGCCTCAGTTCGTACCGCGAGTTCTCGCGGGACAGGAACGACTCGTAGAGCCCGATCCCGCGGCCGTGGAACTCGAGCTTCGCGCTGTACGGCGTGTTGGCGCGGACCGCGGAGGCGCCCTTCTCCGGTGCACGATCGGCCGGCGGGGGGCCGTCTCCCGTCCCCGCCAGGCCGGCCGCGCCGCCCAGCGAGCCGTCGGCCGCGACGGTGATCACGCTGTTGCCGTACTCGCCCTTGGTCACCGAATTGTCCGGATCCGCAATCCAGTTGTTGTCGACCACCAGCTTGTACGAGTGCTCGCCGGCCGGCAGCGCGAGCACGATCGACCACGAATCGCCGTCGCCCTTCACCAGCGGGTTCGCGGTTGCGTTCCACCCGTTGAAATCGCCGGCCCACGCGACGGTACCGGCCGCTGCATCCCGGTAGGTGAAGCGGATGCCGCCCTCCACCCGGGTCACGGCGGAGAGGGCGACCCCGGCCCACGTGAAGAGCAGGACGGAGACGAGGGAGAGGGTCACGGCCGGGACGAGCGCCGACGCCGGAAGCATCCGAGAGCGCGTCATTTAGAACTGCCCTTTCAGGATGAACTTGAGGAGGTCCCGCTGGTCGCCACCACCGGCGAGGTCCCCGTCGTTGACCGGCGTGCTGTCGTCGCCGATGTTGTTCGGGCCGTACTCGAGATACATCTCGACGTTGCCGGTCGGGCGGTACTGGAGCTGCACGAAGATCCCCTTGCGCAGGATCGCGGGATCGCTGCCGAAGGAGAAGCGGTTGTAGAGCTTGAGTCGGGGCGTCAGGTTGATCGCCGTGTCGAGGTTGAAGAGTTCCTGCTGCTCGGTCTCGCCCATGTTCTTGATCAGGCCCTGCACTCGCAGCCACGCGAGCCGGCTCTCCACCTGGAGCTCGCCGAACAGGTCGTCCTGCTGCTCGAGGATCTGCCGCCCGGAAACGATGCGTTCGGTGTCACGCATCCGGTAGAACGTCTTCCCCGTGAAGCCGTTGACGAACTCGATGTAGGCCTCGGCGTAGGCCTCGGACTCGCGGCGCTTCTCGATCGTCGTGCGCTGGAAGTCCCTGTAGTTGGCGCTCAACGTGATGGCACGCTCGGGCACGAGATACCAGGCGTTCAGGTTCCACCCGATCTCGTCGCGTCCGGAGCTGTCGAGCCGGTTGTCGTACAGCGGGCCCCGGATCCAGCCGGAGGGGGCCACGTTCAGGTAGCCGTTGCGATGGTTGCCGAAGCGGAAGGAGCGGATCTCGCCCACGAGGACGCCGCGTTCCGAGATCTTGCCCGCCCAGTCGTTCGGAAACGCGAGGGACGTGTCGGACAGGGGGGACTGGCTGAATGCATACTCGAGCGAGTAGTCGATTCCCTTCCACTGGTAGCGCGAATCGAAGGCGTAGACGGAGGCCTGCGACGGCGTCTCGCCCACCTGGTCCTCCTCGACACGGTTGAAACCGAAGCCCACGCGCAGGGGCAGCTGGCGCAGTTCCTTGCGCACGCGGGCGACGTAGGCGTCGTCCGTGTTCGTCGGCGTACCCGTTCCGCCGCGCGGCGCATATTGCCCCGCGAAGTCCGAGACGATGAACGTGGACTGTGCGCCCAGCAGGCCGAAGGTGTTGATGCGGATCCCCGATCCATTCGGGCCGTTGTTGTCGTTCTTGGCGATGCCGGTGTTGACGAGCGGGATCAGGTAGCTGTCCGCCCAGTAACGATCCTGGCGGAAGAAGAGGAACGACTCGACCCCCGCGTTCGGCCGCACATCCCACTGGTAGCGCAGGTGGGACTCGCGGAACTGCAGGTTCGGCCGCGGCGTCTCGTTCTCGGGGCTCTTCCAGTCGGCCTCGATCTTGACGAACGCCTCCGTGTTGCGTTTCGGCGTGCTGAACAAGCGTAGTTGAGCGCCGTCGTAGTTGTCGCTGCTGTTGCTGTCGAAGTCCCACGGAAATGTACGCTCGTTCTTCCGCAGGTCGAGCATGAGCTGGTACTCGCCCTCGATCCGGGTCACCGCAACGACGCGCGAGGCTCCCGCAAGCTCCGCGGCCAGGGCGAGGAGCGCGACCACCGCGCTGCGACCGTGGGGCCCGAGGGACCGAAGGGGCATCACTGGTCGCCCTTCCGCAGCGCGCCGCCGAACGGAACGACGAGGCTGAAACGGTAGGAGGTTCCGAGGTCGCGATTGGTGGCGACGGCGGCGTCCAGGTTCCAGCGATCGTTGAGCAACCCGACACCGCCGGCGTACTGAAAGCGCTGGGCGGAGGTCCCCGGGTCGGGCAGTCCTCCGAGATCGGTCAAGGCCGAACGGATCGCGAACACGTTGAAGAACTCGATCTCGACACCCACGTCGAAGCGCGACGGGATCTCGCCATCGGGGGACGTCCAGGCGACGCCCACGGTGGACTCGGGGTTCCAGCGAAAGGCTACACCGAAGCGATGGGAGCTCGCGACCTCCGTGCCGCTCGAACCCGCGATGAACCCGAAGTCCGGGCGGTTCCAGTCCGTAGTCGTCCACGCGAAGTCCAGGTTCCAGGGAGTCCGCCATCCGACGGCCGTGTCGAACGAGACGGCCGAGCGCGATCCAAAGTCGACGGCGGTGCCGTCGATCGGGTCGTCGTACGTGGCCACGCCGATGCGCCCGGCCTTGAGCGATCCTCCCAGCGCGAGCGCGTGGCCCGAGTCGAAACGCCTGACCGTCTGCCCGACGGACACCTGCCACAGGTCCTCCGCGTAGACGTCCGAAACCCCGTAGCGCCGCCAGGCGACCGCGAGTCCGAGCCCCTTCAGCCCGGGCACACGACCGCCGTACGCCACGCTCCCGGCGTAGAGGCCGCCGACGCCGAGCGGCCGCCCGTAGGCGACGAAGGCCTGATTCCGGTCGAGTCGGTCGAGCGCCGAGGGATTCCAGGCGAATGCGCTCACGTCGTCGATCATCGCCATGCCCGCCGTGCCCATACCCTCCGCCCGCGCGCCGGTCGAGACATCGTCGAAGTACGCATGGGCGGGGGATGCAGCGAGCATCGCCACGAGGAGAAGGGAAGCCAGGGAGAGTCGGAGCCGGGCGCTCATCGGACGACCACGACCGGGCGGGTCACCCGCGCCACGTTCGGCTCGACGACGAGGCGCACCACGTAGACGCCGGCCTCGACGATCGATCCGGACTCGTCGCGCCCATCCCACAGGTCGGTGAGCGAGTCGACGGGCGCGGAGGCGAGTCGCACCTCATTGACGAACAGGTTGCGGATGAAGCGACCGCCGGCGTCGAACACGTTCGCCGTCAGGTTGAGGGTGCGGCTTGCCGCGAGCGGATCGTTCGGATCGGGCGGCGGGATGACGCCGAAGCGCAGGCGCGTCACCTGTCCTCGATCGGGCGCGAACGCGGGTCGATCGAAGCTCAGCTGGGTCGTCTCGAGCCGCACCGGGATCACCGGGGGCGGAAACTTGAAGGTGACCCGGGACTTGGGCTCGACGTTCCAGTCGGCGACGCCATCCGGGCCGCCCCCCCCCAGGCCGGTGTCGTCGAATCGATCGAGCTCGATCGTGGCGAAGTTGTCGATCAGCACTTCCTGGTTCCCGTCGCTGACGTGGCCACGCGTGTTGTCCGGGGCGGAGTCTGGCCCGCCCGTATTATCGCCGCCCCCCGTGATCACCCCGGCGACGCGGATCGAGCGCCCCGGCGGAAACACCTGGACCGTCTCGCCCAGCGCCGGGACGAACGTGGGGGTGACCCCGAGGCCCTCGGGACCGAGGAAGAACGTGTTCCATGGGATCGCGTACTCCATCGCGCGCCCACGCTGGCTGGTCGAGAACGTCGCGCTCGCACGAAACAGGGTGCCCACCTGGTTGTCCAGCACCTGCGTGCCGCCGCGATAGATGAGGAGGCGCGGGCTGGCATTGCCGTCCCACGTGGCGAGAAACAGGTCGGGCCGGAAGTCGTCGCTGAAGATGAAGTTGCGCGACCAGGCATCGAGATCGCGCATCGTCGCCATGCCGCGGTCGGGAACCACGTCGAAGAGCAGGACCATGTTGTTGCCCCAGATCACGCCCTCGCTCGAGACGTAGATCGAGTCGCGGTCCCAGGTGATGTGGAGCTGGTTGTAGTCGTTGTCGGGTCCCCATGCGGAATCCGTCGTGGACTCCTGCGGTTCGCCCGTCGAACCTGTCCCGAAGACCGCCTCGTCGACCGTGTACTCGCCGGGGAAGCCGTCGATCACCATCCGGTCGGCGAGCGACTTCGCCGTCTCGGCCCGCGCGTGACCTGACAGTCCCGGCAATGGCGGTAGGGCGAGCAGGAGGGTCAGCGCCGTGGCCACCAGGCGCGCGCCCACGGAGCGCGACGCCGGAATCACGACTTCACCCCGCCGAGCGACAGGCCCGAGATGAGCGCGCGATTGAGGACGACGAACAGGATCAGCACCGGCAGGCAGACGAGAAGACTGCCGGCCGCGTAGTTGGCCCACTCGGTCTGGAAGCGCCCGGCCAGGCTCTCGAGCCCCAGCGGCAGCGTGTAGAGCGCCTGCCGCGACAGGATGACGCGCGCGACGATGTACTCGGACCATGCGGCCATGAAGGAGAACAGCGCGGTGATCGCCAGCGCGGGCGTCACCAGTGGCAGCAGCACCCGGGTGAAGGCCTGCCATGGCGTGCAACCGTCGACCAGGGCGGCCTGCTCGATCTCGACGGGCACGGTGTCGTAGTAGCCGCGCATCGTCCACACGCAGAACGGCAGCGCCGTCGCGGTGTAGGCCACCGCCAGACCCATGAACGAGTCGAGCAGCCCGAGCTGGCGCATCACCACGTAGAGCGGCAGCATCAGCATGGTCGCCGGAAAGAGCTGCGAGACGAGGAATGCCATCATGCCAACGCGCCAGCCGGTGAAGCGAAAGCGGGAGAACGCATAGCCGGCGGTGGCGGCCAGCACGACGCCGAAGACCGTTACCGCGGCCGACACGACGAACGAGTTGCGCATCCACACGAGGAAGTCGCGCTCGAAGAGGATGGTCGGGTAGGCGCGCAGGGTGGCGTCGGGCGGGATGATCGCCAGCGACGTCGAGTAGAGGCGGTCCGCCGGGCGCAGCGAAATGGCGACGATCTGCAGGATCGGGTACACGGTCGCGATCGTGACGAGCACGAGCACGAGGTGCACGAGGATTCGCCCCGGCGTCCAGAATCCACGCCGGCGCGCCGGGGTCGGGTGGGCGCTCATCGCGCCTCCGCCGGGGCGATGCGCTTCATGGCGAAGACCAGGAAGACCAGCAGGAGCATGAGCACGATCACGGAGAACGCGGCGGCGAACGAGTAGCGCGAGTAGGAGAACGCCACTTTGTAGATGTAGGTGACGAGGATGTGCGTGCGATCCCCGGGCTGGCCGCCCTGGGAGACGAGCCAGATCACGTTCAAATTGTTGAACGTCCACACGGTGCCGAGAATCAGGGCCGGTGCCAGCACCGGGCTGAGCTGGGGCAGGGTCACGTTCCGGAACTTCTGCCACCAGGTCGCCCCGTCGAGGTCCGCCGCCTCGTAGAGGTGGATCGGGATCGCCGAAAGCCCGCCGAGCGTGACGACCATGATGAACGGGAAGCCGAGCCAGATGTTGACCACGATCGGGGCGACGAACGCCCAGAACGGATCGGTCTGCCACGGGATGCCCGGCAGGTGGAACCACTGCTTGAGGATGAGGTTGATCGCGCCGTACTCGGAGTTGAACATGCCGCGCCAGGTGAGCGCCGAGATGTACTGCGGCATCGCCCACGGCAGGATCAGGAGCGCGCGGAAGATCGCCTTGCCCTTGACCGCGCCGTTGAGCAGCAGCGCCAGCGAGACCCCGACGAGTGCGTGGAAGAACAGGTTCACCGCCGTCCACACGAGCGACTTCCCGAGCATGGTGTAGAGGGCGGGGTCGGCGAAGACACGCTCGTACTGGCCGAGCCCGATGAAGCGATGGTCGAGGAAGTGGGCGAGGCTCATGTTCCGGAACGACAGCCAGACATTGTAGAGCAGCGGGAAGAACACCACGACGGTCATCACCAGCGCCGCCGGAACGAGCAGCAAGTAGGGGTACCAGCGTGGGGCACGGATCACGGTCGGGCTCTACTCCTTGAGCGTGGCGATCTGCATGACGGCGGCGTCCTGCATGTCCTTCGCGGCCTGGGCGGGCGTCTTCGCCCCGTTGATCACGTCCTGCAGGTTCGGTCGCATGGAGTCCCAGACGACGCGCATCTCGGGCACGACCGGCATGCGCCGGCCCAGCTCGAACGCGGCGCGCGATCCGGCGAGCACCGGGTCGTCGCGGAACGCCGAGTCGGCGAACGCCGCGGCGTCGCTGGGGAAGAAGCCGAGGTGCGTGATGTCGCGCATCTGGGCCTCGCGCGAGGTGAGGTAGGTGACCAGCGCCACGACGCGGGCGAGCTTCGCTTCCGGGACGTTGACGCTGATCGAGTATCCCTTGCTGGCGACCATCGGCTGCGGCCGTCGCCCGTTCGGCAGCATCGGCAGAGGCGCGACGCCCAGGTCGATACCGGCGCTGCGGTACCCGCCGATCGACCACGGGCCGTTGACGATCATGCCCGCGCGGCCCTCCTTGAACAGCGTCTCCGCCACCTGATAATCGACCTCGCGCGGCATGATGGCCGAGTCGTCGCGCAGGCTCTTGAGGTACGACAGGGCCTCCACCATTGCCGGCGTGTCGAGCGAGGGCGCGCCGGACGCGTCGAACACCCATCCGCCGAAACCGCCGAGGTAGGGGGCGAGCCAGTAGGGCTCGGTCGTGTTCATGACGAAGCCATAGGTCGCGTCCGAACCGCCGGCGTTCCGCGTCAGGCGACGGCCGGTCGCGATGAACTCCTCGTGCGTGGCCGGCGGGGTCGGGACGAGCTTCCGGTTGTACAGCAGGAGCAGGTGGTTCCCGACCTGGTCGGGCACCATCCACAGGTGGCCGTCGAGCGTGTCGAGGGACGTCGGCAGGAAGCGGTCGAATGCCCCCGCGGGCAGCGTCGTCTCGAGCGGACGCAGCAGCTTCACCAGGGACAGCGGGCCGACGTTGTCGGAGGCGCCGAAGAGGAGGTCCGGCCCGGCCCCCGCGGCGGTCTGGGTCTGGAACTGCTGGCGCAGGTTCTCGGGGTCGAACGTGAGCACGTCGACCATCTCGTCAGGGTGCAAGGCCCGGTACGCCTCAAGGTTCTTCTCGAAGCGCGTCTTCTCGTCGGGATCCATCTGCACCCAGACGACGATTGCCGCCGCGGGATCGCCGCCCTTCCTGGGGGTGCATCCGGCGAGCGCGAGGAACGGGATGGCGAACACGGCGATTCCACGAAGGAAGCGCCGGACGGGTGCGGAAGCCCGTCGCATCATGAAGCCTCCGGGGGCGAGCTGCATGGTAGAATGAACCGCACCAATCGCGCACATGCACCCACGCAAGGGAGTCCCTCGCCGATGCTCGAAGATGAAATCCGGCTCGCGCTTCGGCGAAAGTGCGTCGATGGCCTGTGGCGGCGACATGCTACGGGACCGGCGGCAAAGGGTCAATATCCGAAGCTCGTCGCCCTGCTCGTGCTCGCGGGCCTCACTGTCGCCGCGTGGGCCGGCCCCGCCGCCGCCGGGCACCCCTCGCCTGCCGACTGGCGCGACCACGTCATCTACCAGGTGTTCACCGACCGCTTTGCCAACGGCGATCCCTTCAATGACAACGTCGAGGGCAACTACGACCCGGCCGCGCCCACCGGCGTCCACGGCGGCGACTTCGACGGCATCCGAGACAAGCTCGACTACCTCGACCACCTTGGAGTCGGCGCGATCTGGATCTCGCCGGTGGTCCTCAACGCGTACGGCGAGTACCACGGCTACGCGGCCCGCGACTTCTTCACGATCGCCCCGCACATGGGCACGCTCGCCGAGCTGCAGCAGCTCGTCGTCGAGTGCCATGCGCGCGACATCCGGGTGATCATCGACGTGGTCGTCAACCACATGGGCGACCTGATCGACAGCGGAACGCCGGGATACCCCGGGTACAACGCCGCGGGCTCCTACACGCTGCGCTGGCGGAACGCCGGGCGCCGCCACGCCGCACCCTTCGACTCGCTGTCGTGGTATCACCGCAACGGGCACATCGGGAACTTCAGCGACCCGGAGCAGATCCTGGGCGAGCTCTCGGGCCTCGACGACCTGCGGACCGAGAACGCCGCGGTGCGCGCGAAACTGATCGAGGCCGGGGAGTGGCTGATCGCCCAAACCGACTGCGACGGCTTCCGCGTCGACACCGTGAAGCACACCGAGCTCGGCCTGTGGCAGACGTGGACGCCGGCTGTGCGGGCCTTCGCGGTGACCCAGGGCAAGTTCGACTTCCTCCAGTTCGGCGAGGCGTTCGACGGCAACGACGCGAAGGTCGGCTCCTATACCGGTACGGTCGGCGGCGGACCGTACAAGTTCGACTCGATGCTCTACTACCCGATGTTCTACACCACGACCGGCGTATTCGCATTCGACGCGGCCCCAGCGGAGATCTCGGCGCGTTTCGCGGCGCTCAACCAGTACGACACGACCGTGCGCGAGCGCCTCGTGAGCTTTCTCGACAACCATGACCAACCGCGCTTTCTCTCGTTCGGCGTCGCCGACCAGGACGCGAGCCGCCTCGAGACCGCGCTCGGCTGGCAGATGGCGGCGCGCGGCGTGCCCTGCCTGTACTACGGCACGGAGCAGGAATTCGACGGCGGGAACGATCCGTATGATCGCGAGGACATGTGGGACGGGCAGTGGGACTTCGGCCCCTCCGAGGGGGACAACTTCGACCTCGCGCAACCCATGTTCCTCTTCACCCGGGACCTGATCGCCGCGCGCACGCGGCACGTGGCGCTGCGCCGTGGCGTCACCGCGGACCTGTACGCCGAGGCCGGCGGGCCCGGACTCTACGTCACGCGCCGCATCCTCGCTGGCGTCGACACGGCGGTCGTGTGCGTGAACACCGCCGAGGAGCCGCGCACGCGCGTCGTCTCCGGGCCGTGGCTGTCGGGCACGCCGCTGGTCGACACGCTCGAACCGGAGGCCACCGCCACGCTCAACGGCGCAGGAGACTGGACCGTCGACGTGCCGGCTCGCGGCGTGCGCATCATGGTCTCC
>JBKJNH010000292.1:0-9512 GCA_046596055.1 Candidatus Eiseniibacteriota bacterium | reverse complement strand
GTCGACGACGGCGCGCGCGAGGACGTCGACGTGCCCGGAAACGGGGACGACGCCATCGGGCGGAAGCAGGGGCATCTCCTGTGGCTTGATCGAGGGCTGCCGGTCGAGATCGTGCGTCCAGGGCAGGGAGACGAGCCCGGTCGCCCAGCCCAGAGAGAGCACGCCGACCGCGGCCGCCGTGACCGAGAGGATCCTACGCCGCGTCATAGCGCACCTCCTCCGCCCCGTTTGCCCGGAGCACACCGGCCACCTGCTCGGCCTCGTCCTTGCCGCACGGCACCCAGATGCCGAAGCGATCCACGGTGAAGCGCGGATCGAAGCCCTCGGACACGTCGAGGCTGGGCAGTCCCGAGAAGAACAGCATGGCCACCAGGTTCGTGAGCCCGCCGACCAGCACGGTGCACTCGAACATGATGATCATGAACGGCGGGATCGACAGGATCTCCTTGCCGTTGGTGATCAGCGGCCAGTCGAGCGAGGTCCAAGCGCACAGCGCGAAGCCGAGGATGCCTCCCACCACGCCGCCCACGAAGGTGCACAGGCGGACGGGCGACTGCGTGTCGTCGATCTCGTCGGCGATCTCGTGATTCGGGACCGGGGTCATCACGGTCAGCTTGCGCTTGTCCTTCTTGAGCGCGCGGATCGCGTCGATCGTCGAGTCGACGTGCTCGAACACCGCCAGGACTCCGGACAGCTTCTTGCTCATGCCGCACTCGCCTTCTTGCGCGGCGCCGGGAGGATTTCCTTGATCTCCACGATCGCCATGGCCGGCAGGAACTTGATGAACAGGAGGAAGAACATCCCGAACCAGGCGAACGACCCGATCGAGATCCCCACGTCCACCAGGGTCGGCTGGTACATGCGCCACACCCACGGGTCGAAGTTGTGCGACAGCGACTGGACGATGATGACGAAGCGCTCGAACCACATGCCGATGTTGACGAAGATCGAGATGATGAACATGCCCCAGACGTTCGTGCGCATCGACTTCTTGATGCACAGCAGGGGGATCAGGCAGTTGCACAGCACCATGATCCAGTAGGCCCAGCCGACGGGACCGAAGGCGCGATCCCAGAACACGCTCTTCTCGAAGATGTTGCCCGAGTACCACGCCATGAACATCTCGGTCGCGTAGGCGTAGGTGACGATCAGCGAGGTGAAGAGCAGGATCTTGCCCATCGAGTCGAAGTGCCAGTCGGTCAGGTACTACTGTAGCCCGAAGATCTTGCGCATGGGGACCATCAGCGTGATGACCATGCCGATTCCCGAGAAGATGGCGCCGGCGACGAAGTACGGCGCGAAGATCGTGCCGTGCCAGCCCGGGTTCACCGACATCGCGAAGTCCCACGAAACGACCGAGTGCACCGAGAACACCAGCGGCGTGGCGAGAGCGGCGAAATAGATGTAGGCGCTGTTGTAGTGTTTCCACTGCCGGTCGGTGCCGCGCCAGCCGAGCGAGGCCAGCGTGTAGATCTTCTTCCGCAGGCCGGTCGCGCTCTCGCGCGCCACGGCAAGATCGGGGATCAGGCCGACGAAGAAGAACACCGACGAGATCGTCAGGTAGGTCGAGACGGCGAACACGTCCCACTCGAGCGGCGAGCGGAAGTTCGGCCAGATCTGCCGCTGGTTGGGGTAGGGCAGCAGCCAGTAGAAGAACCACACGCGGCCCAGGTGGATGAGCGGGAACAGCCCGGCCGTCATGACGGCGAACACGGTCATGCCCTCGGCGGTGCGGTAGATCGCGTTCCGGAACCGCGAGCGGAAGAGGAACAGCACGGCCGAGATCAGCGTCCCGGCGTGACCGATGCCGACCCAGAACACGAAGTCCGTGATGTAGAGCGCCCACATGACGGGACGCATCTTGCCGGCGGCGCCCATCCCGGTCTGGATCTGGTAGATCCAGCAGGCGGCCCCGAAGGCGAGGACCAGCAGGTCCAGCGCAAACAGGAGATACCACGCCTTCGTCGGGTTCCTAAGGAGCGAGAGAAAGTCCTCGTTGACCTTCCTGTAAGTCAAAGTCGACACGATCGCCCTCTCAGACCGGCACGTCGCGGGTCACCTTCTTCAGGTAGGTGACCGCGGGGTAGGTGTTGATCTCCTCGAAGATCTTGTAGCCACGATCGTGGTCGACCAGCTGCTTCACCCGGCTGGCCGGGTCCATCAGGTCGCCAAACACGATAGCCTGCGCCGGACAGGTCTGCTGGCAAGCGGTGACGACCTCGCCGTCGCGAACGTTTCGCGCCTCGTCCTTCGCGTGGTCCTTGGCGTCGCGGATGCGCTGCACGCAGAACGTGCACTTCTCCATGACGCCCTTGTCGCGGACCGTGACGTCGGGATTGAGCTGCCAGTTGAGCGGCGCCGGGAAGTCATAGTGGAACCAGTTGAAGGCGCGCACCTTGTAAGGGCAGTTGTTGCTGCAGTATCGCGTCCCCACGCAACGGTTGTAGATCATCGCGTTGAGGCCTTCGGGATTGTGATAGGTCGCGTACACCGGGCACACGCTCTCGCACGGGGCCGCACCGCAGTGCTGGCACATGACCGGCACGTGACGGACTTCGAGCTTCCCGTCGTGATCCTCGTAGAAGCGCTCGATACGCAGCCACATCATCTCGCGGCCCTTGTCGACCTGCTCCTTGCCGACGAACGCGACGTTGTTCTCGGCGCTGCAGGCGACGACGCATGCCTGGCAACCGTTGCACGAGTTGAGGTCGACGACCATCCCCCACCGGTGCTTGGCGTGCAGGGCGTACGCCGAGTTTGGGGCTTCCTTCGCGGCGTGGGCGATCGGGTCGGCCGGGACGGGCGAGCCGACGAAGCCCGGCTTGTGCATCATCGGGTCCCCGTGTCCGCCCACGACGTGGCCGCCGGCGCCGTGATCCGTGCCGCCGTGCCCGTCGGCCTTGGCGGTGACCGCCGTCAACGGGATGGCCTGGGCGATGCCGCGCCCCATCTGCCGTGACTGGCCGCCCGTGTGGGGATCGCCACCGAGGTAGGCGAGCTTGTACTTCTTGCCGGTCTTCGCGAGCGTCACCTTGACGGCGACATAGGCGAGCCCGCCCGAGGCGTCGTCGTACGTGGCCGGCAGGAACCCGGCGACGTTGCCGCCGCGCTTCCAGTAGCGGCCGCCGTCGGCAGTGTGACCCTGGCCCGTGCCCACGGCGAAGACGTCGGGACGAATGCCGATGTAGTCGTAGGCGGCGGTCTCGAGCGTCCCCGTCGGCGTCTTGAGGGCGACGTGATCGCCGCGCTTGAGGCCGAGCTTCGTCATCGTGTCGGGGTGCATCTCGACCCAGTGATCCCACACGATCTTGGTCACCGGATCGGGCAGTTCCTGCAGCCACGGCTTGTTGGCGCCGCGACCGTCGTACATGTTCGGCGATGCGTAGACGACCAGCGGCGTGCCCGCGGCATCGCCGCCGAGCTCGGCCGCCGTGAAACCCACGCCTGCGAGACCGCCCGACAGGGCCGGCGCGGAAGCCACAGGCAACCCGGCGAACGTGCCGCCCGCCGCCAGCGCCGCATCCCACGCTGCGCCCGGCCCGCCCCACGCCGCGGTCAGCGCGTCGCGCCAGGTCGGGGCAGAGAGCGCACCCGGTGCCTTCCCCAGCGTCTTTGCCGCGGCCATGAGCACGTCGGGCGTGCTCTTCGTCTTGAACACCGGGCGCATCGCCGGCTGCAGCAGCGAGCGGACGCCGGTCCACGCCTGGACGTCACCCCACGACTCGAGCGGGTGATGATCGGGCAGGATCAGGTCGCACAACTGCGACGTCTCGTCGGGATCGACGGAGAACGACACCTTGAACGGCACCTTGCCCGCGGCGGCGGAAAAGCCGAGCGCTCCGGGCAGCGAGTACGCCGGGTTCGTGCCATGGACGAGGAGGACGCCGACACCGCCGCCGGCCATCCGCTCGATGGCCGGCACGAGCTCGCGCGGCGCGTGCGTCGTCCCGAGGTCGAGGGTGCGGCCGAAGTGCAGCGCCGAGCCGATTCCGCCGCCGACCGACGTCAGCACGTTGGCGGCCACGACCGCGTGCGTCGCCCGCGCGCTCTGCGACGGGACACCACCGGCGATCGCCAGGCCGGGGCCGTGGGCGACGAACTCGCGTGCGAGGCGGACGAGCACGTCCGCGGGAACGCCCACCTGATCGGCCACGTTCGCGGGCGCATACGGCGTCAGGTCGAGCCCGCCCGTTCCACCCTTCGCCAGGCCCTCGGCGACGATGACCTGCGCCATGGCCAGCGCGGCCAGCGACTCGGTGCCGGGCTTGATCGCCACCCACTCGTCGGCATTCGATCCCGTCAGCGACAGGCGCGATTCGAAGGCCACCAGGCGGCCCGCGTCGGTCGTGCTTCCGCCGTGACGCGACGCGAACGTGCGCGCGTACTCGACGGGGGAGATCCAGGTCTCGAGGAAGTCGGCGCCGAGCGTGAACACGCTGCCGGCGGCGGCGAAATCGTAGGTCGGAATCTCGCCGCGCCCGAACGAGAGGCGATTGCCCTCGCGCAGCGCCTCCCACGCAAAGGGCTCGTGCACGATCCGCTCAGCCTGCGGCAGCGCGCTGACGAACGTGTCGTACAGAGCGGCGCGCGTGCCCGTCTCCTGCCCGGTCCAGAACTGGATCGCGCCGGCGGGAGCGGCGAGTTTCTCCGCAAGGAGCTTCTCGGCCTCCTCCCACGTGATCTCCTTGAACGATCCGTCGGCCTGGCGCTGCTTCGGGTGGGCATGACGATCGGGGTTGTACAGGCCCTGCAGCGCCGACTGACCGCGCGCGCACAGCGAGCCCAGGTTGACCGGATGCGACGGATTGCCCTCGAGCTTGATCGCCCGGCCCTCGCGCGTCTTGACGTGCAGGCCGCAGGCGGCCGGGCACTCGCGACAGGTCGACGCGTAGTACGTGGCCACGCCCGGGATGACGTTCTCGGGCGCGGTGACATAGGGCTGGATCAGCTCGTTGGGCGGCGGAAACTCCAGACAGCCGGCACCGGCGCCGGCCGCGGTGGCCACGCCGACCAGCTTCAGGAACTCGCGCCGCTTCAGGGGCAGTGGCTGCTCGTGGATGTCGTCGCTCATGAAGTTCCCGGTCCTACTTGTGACAGGTGACGCAGTCGAGACTCGCCGGTGCCTTGACGTTCTCGCGGTTGGCCTTGTGACAGTCGACGCAGAAACCCATATTCAGCTGCACCACCGGATAGACGACGGGCATGGTCTCCACCGGGCCGTGACAGGTCTGACAGGCGACGCCCGCCTTGACATGGCGCTTGTGATTGAAGTTCGCGTGATCCGGCAGCTGGTGAATGTTCACCCAGGGGATCGACACGCCGTCTTCATAGTACTTGGTGAGCTTTGCGATCTCGGCGCTGGGCTCCTTCTGCCCCGATGCCTTCTTGATGTAGGTGTGGCAGCCCATGCAGGTCGACACATTCGGGATGTTGGCGATCCCCGACTTGGCCACGTTGGTATGGCAGTAGCCGCAGTCCATGCCGAGCTTGCCGGCATGCAATTCGTGGCTGTAGGCGATGGGTTGCTCGAGCGCAGGGCCCGTCGGCTTCGTCGGGATCCCGGGGTTGAGCGTGTCCGTCGGCTTTGCCGCCTGCAAGGAACTGGCGGCAAAGAAGAATCCGCCGACGGTCAGGGCAAAGGCAAGGAGCAGGACGAACCGTGTGCGTGTCATCGGGCGGCGATGAGTCCTCGGGGAACGCAGGGATCGGTCACGCGTCCACGGTGAAGAGGGTTCTCCGTGGAGGTCGTGAATTATTTCTCAAGCCTGCGGCACAGTAGCGACGGCAGCGGACACCGTCAACAGTTTTCCCCTACTGTGCGACCCGAGCGCCGCGCCCCGCGCGACGTTTCAAGCCCTAGCACCCTGCTAGGCTTGCAACCCGGAGCCACCATGCCCGCCTGGCAACACGAACTCGACGTCGCGCTCGACGCGGCGCGCCGCGCCGGCGAGGTTGCGCTCTCCTTCTATCGCCGCGATCCCCGCGTGACGATCAAGGCCGACCGCTCTCCCGTCAGCGAGGCCGACCACGCCGCCGATGCGGTGATCGTCGCCGCACTGCGCGCCGCATTCCCCGACGACGCGATCCTCACCGAGGAGTCGGGCGAGACGATGGGCGCGAGCGGGCGGCGCTGGATCGTCGATCCGATCGACGGCACGCGTCCGTTCCTCCGCGGCCTCCCCCACTGGTCGAACCTGATCGCGCTCGAGGCCGACGGTCGCATCGTCGTCGGCGTCATGAACCTTCCCGCGCTCGGCGAGCTCTACGGCGCCGCGCGCGGCCTGGGCACGTGGAAGGACGGCGAGCGCCTCGCCGTGCGAACCGCGGCGACGACGCCGGCCGAGGCGTTCATCACACTCGGCCAGCTCGACAACGCCGTGCGCGGCCTCGGGCCGGTCGCCTTCGAGCGGCTGGTCGACACGGTGGCGCTGGCGCGCGGGTACGGCGATGCGTGGGGTCCGGCGCTGGTGCTCTCGGGGGTGGTCGACGCGTGGTTCGAGCACGACGTGGCGGCATGGGACATCGCGCCGTTCCCCGTGCTGTTCGAGGAAGCGGGCGCGACGTTCACCGATTGGAAAGGTGCGTCGGGCTGGCCGACGCGCACCGGCATGGCGGCGCATCCGGCGCTGCACGCACGGTTGCTGGAGCTCATCTCGCGCTGAAGCGGTCGACCGCTACTCGAGCCCCAGCGCGTGCAGCTCGTCCTCGCTCATGCCGAGGGCGTGACCGATCTCGTGCAGCAGGGTGACGCGCAGCTCGTCGACGACTTCGGCGCGGGCGCCGCCGAAGTGCTCGATGTTCCGCCGGAAGACGTGGATCGTTCCCGGCTGCACGCCCGACGAGGTGGACGTGCGTTCGGCGAACGACGCCCCGGTGAAGAGCCCGAGCAGGTCGGGTGGCAGCGGCGGGTCGCTCTCCTTCAGCAACTCCTCGGACGGATACTCCTCGACGAGGATTGCGACGTCGTCGAGCGCGCGCTTGATGCGCGGCGGCAAGGGCTCGATCGCCTCCTGCACCACGCCGTCGAGCTCGTCGTCGTCAAGGCGCTCGGGCACGCGATAGTGCTCCTTGTCGTGCTGCCACGCCTTCTGGAACTCGATCATCGCCTCGGGATAGCGCCCCCGCCACTCGAGCACGCGGCCGAGCCAGTGATGGGCCTCGGCCCACTCGGGCTCGGTGAGCAGCGCGCGACGCAATTCCTTCTCCGCGGTCAGCGACTCGAGCCGGAAGAAGTGGCACACGCCCAGCGCGCCGCGCGATTCCACATCCTCGGGATCGGTCGCGACGGCCTCCTCGAGCCACTCGAAGGCATCCTCGTACTCGCCCGCGTAGTAGAGCGCGAGTCCGAACATCGCGCGCACGTCGGGATCGGCATCGTCGGCCTGCGCGGGTTCCTCGAGCAGGTCGAGCGCCTTGTCGACATCGCCGGCGTCGAGCGCCTCTTCGGCCGCGGTCAGCAGCGCGTCGATTTCATCTTCGTCGGGATCGAGTGGTTCGTTCGGTGCCATGTGTGCACTCTAGTCTCGCATGTTCACTTTCGCAACCTTTGTACGTCACTGCGTCTTGTCGCTTGACCACGCGAGCCGGGCCCGCCACCTTGCGAGCCATGTGCACCCTGATCGTCGGCATCGAACGACCGCGCGCCGGGCAGATCCTGCTCGGCGCGAACCGCGACGAGGCCCTCGCCCGCCCCACCGTCTCGCCCCATGTCCTGGTGCGTGAGCCCCTGATCGTGGCGGGCCGCGACTCGGTCGCCGGCGGCACCTGGCTCGGCGTGCAACCCGGTCGGCTCGTCGCCGCGATCCTCAATCGGAACACGCCGACGGTCGGGCCCGAGGCCCGGGGGTGGGCGACCCGAACCGAGCCCGATCGCTCGCGCGGACTCCTGTGCCTCGACGCACTGCGCCTCGACAGCGCCGCGCAGATCGTCGACTGGGTGAAGGACGAGGTCCTCACCTGCCGCTACGCCCCCTTCACGCTGTTCGTGGCCGATGCGCACGGCGCGTTCGCTGCCTACTGGGATGGTCGCATCCGCGTCGAGCAACTGTTCCCCGGCTGGCACGTCTTCACGCACGGCGACGTCGACGACCCGTTCGACCCGCGCTCGGAGTCGGTGCAAACGAACCTGCGCGTCGCCCCGCCCAAGCGACTCGAGGAACTCGTGCCCACGCTCTCGGCGCACGAAGGTGCGCGCGCCGTGTGCCTGCACGCCGATCCGCACGGCACCGTGTCATCGTCGCTTGTGCACCTCGACTGGTCCGCCGGGACGACGCAGTATCAGCACGCGGCGGGGCGTCCGTGCTCGACCCCCTTCCAGGACCTCGGCCGCCTGCTCGGCTAGACTGTCCGCGCCGGACCCGGGGGCGATCGCTCGCCCCCCCACCCACCACGCGCGAGGCTGCCCATGAAGAACGTCGCCTGGTACTCCCAGTTTGCCAAGGCCGCCGCCCGTTTCTGCGGCCGACCCGTCGTGTTCGCCTTGTCCGCGCTCGTCATCGTCGCCTGGCTCGTCACCGGCCCGCTGTTCCACTTCAGCGACACCTGGCAGCTCGTGATCAACACCGCGACCACGATCGTCACCTTCCTCATGGTCTTCCTGATCCAGAACACGCAGAACCGCGACACCGAGGCGATCCAGATCAAGCTCGACGAGCTGATCCGGGCCACGCAGGGTGCGCACAATGCGTTGCTCGACATTGAGGAACTGGAGCAGGACCAGCTGGAAAGCTTTCGCAATCGCTATGCGAAGCTCGCGGCGGATGCCCGCGCCGGCGCGCTCGGCGGGACCGAGGACACCGGGACGCCCGAGGCTTAAAGACTATTCGGCATCACTCTCACGCTCGCTCTCCGCCTGCCAACGGAAGAAGATGAACGCGGTCGAAAGCCACACGATCGGGTCGCCGATCACCTTCATGATGAGGCCCGCGAGCTGCTGGTCCTGGTGCGCGGAGAGGCCGAACGCGCGCGGCGCCAGTTCGTACACGCCGTAGTACGGATAGTCGCTGAACATCAGAAGCGCGGCGGGCAGCGTCGGCAGCAGCGTCGACGCGAACAGGTATCCCATTCGCAACGGCGGCGAGAGTCTACGCGCCGGATCCGGATGAAGCGCCGGCCACCACAGGACGAGCCCACCGAAGAGCCACGCGAGGTCGATCGCCGCGGCGCCCCATTGCGTCCGCATCAGCGCATCGGTCAGCGCCGGCACGTGCGTCACCGCGACGATCCCGCTGTACAGCGCGAGCGCCCCAAGTGCGTGCCCGCCGGGCAGTCCCGCGCCGTCGCCCGGCGTGCGCCGCAGGCCGACCAGGAGCAGCGGCGCGGCGACGAACGTGAGCAGGACGTACTGCACCGTGTGCGCCGCCAGCAGGTAGCCGCCGCCCAGCGTGCCGATCGGCCAGTCGAGCGCCGCCCACGTGAACAGCGCACCGCCAATGAACGCGGCCACTCGACCCGCGCGCGGCGCACGGACGCCCGACTCGCGCGCAAAGTTGTGCCGCAGCATCGTCACCCCG
>JBKJNH010000279.1:0-3715 GCA_046596055.1 Candidatus Eiseniibacteriota bacterium | reverse complement strand
GTACACGGCGAGTCGCGTGTTTCCCCGGCTCGGCGATGACCATGAAGTTCCCCCTGTCGCCCGCGACGCTCGCGATCACGCCGCCCACCGGGTTGTACGCGGTCAGCGTGGTGTTGGAGCCGGTCCAGTCGGAGTTGGCGCCGATGATGTTGGGCGGTGACAGCGTCGTCCCGAAGTCTCCGCACCCCGGCAGCTGCGCCTGGTTGGTCTGCGTGGACCCGCTGGCGTTGGCGGTGATGATGATCCCCATGGCCGCACGCTGACTCGGGTTGAGCGGGATGAAGCACGGCCCGGACTTGAAGGCTGCGATCGCGGTCGTGTCCGTCGTCGAGATCACCGCGGCACTGGACGGGCAGGCCAGGAAGGGTGCCCCGAATGAGGCCCCATCAGCGCGGTGAAGAGGGGGCCGGGGTGAAGATTCACTGCCCCCGGGGGCAGTGAATTTGCACATCGGGCCGGGATCGCCCCCGCCACGGCCTTCCGGGAACCCAGCCCGGAAACTTCTTATCGCTATTCGACGTAGTGATTGCTGATGAACAATAACTATAGCATTGTTAATCAATAACCAAGCCGGCTGAAACCGGCGAAAGGAGGCCGTTCCATGCCCGCCCTGCACCCCCGAGCGCTGTCCCTCTCCCACGGCGTGCTCCGCACGCTGATCGTCGCCAACGTCCTCTACGGACTCGGCATCCTCGCGCTGCTCGTCGCGAGCTTCGTCGCCGCCGAGACGCTCTTCTCGGCACTCGGCGTGGAGCCGGCCGAGGGCGCCGACCGGATCATCCTTGGGATGCGCCTCATCATGGTCGCCGGCATCGCCGGGGTGCCGATCCAGCACCTCGTTCTCGTCCGCCTCCTCGCGATCGTGGACACGGTGCGAGCGGGCGACCCGTTCGTGCGCGAGAACGCGGTCCGGCTGCAGGCGATCGCGTGGTCCGTGCTCGGGCTGGAGCTCCTGCATCTGGGGATCGGTGCGATCGCCGGCGTGTCGGCGTCCTCGGTGCAGCCCCTCGACATCGACTGGAGTTTCTCGCTCGCCCCATGGATCGCGATGCTCCTGCTCTTCGTCCTCGCGCGCGTGTTCGACCACGGCGCGCGCATGCGCGCGGAACTCGAGGGGACCGTCTGACCATGGCCATCATCGTCAAGCTCGACGACATGCTCCACGCGCGCCGCATGACGCTGACGGAGCTCTCCGAGAGGGTGGACATCACCCTGGCCAACCTCTCGATCCTGAAGACCGGCAAGGCGCGCGCGGTGCGCTTCTCGACCCTCGAGGCCATCTGCGCGGCCCTGGATTGCCAGCCCGGCGACCTGCTCGCCTTCGATCCCACCGGCGCCGAGCCGGCGGAGAGAGGATAGCCCGATGAAGTTCGCTTCCGTGTTTGCTTCCGTGTTCGCGTCCGACCCGGCGCGCTACGACGGCGTCCGGCCGATTCACGTTTATCTGCTGCGCGTGTTCTACGTCCTCATGCCGTTGTTCGTTGGAACGTGGGCGTGGGGCTCGATCCTCAGGCACCAGGGACCGTGGGATCCGGTCCGCGCCGTGGCGGTGTGCGTGTGGGCCGCGTACCCGACGCTCTCGATCCTCGGCATCCTGCACCCGGTCCGCATGCTGCCGCTGTTCCTGTTCATGCTGGCTTACAAGACGATCTGGCTCGCCGCGGTCGCGTATCCGCTGTGGAGCGCCGGCGCGCTGTGGGGCACGCCCACCGGGGACATGACCGTCGACTTCCTCGGACTCCCGCTCGCGTTCCTCGCGGTGCCCTGGGGGTACGTGTTCCGCACCTACGTGCTGCCCCCGAAGCGGCAGCTCGCTTGAGGGCGCCCGCGAGGAGCGTCTGCACAAGGCGTCGGCCCGTGTCATGGAGGGTCAGCCGGACCGTTCCGGCCGCGGCCAGCCGGAACGCGATCGCCGTCTCCGCAGTGAACGGATTCGGCACGGCGGCGAGCTCGACGCGGGTGGCGCCCGGGGCGACGTCGTCGACTCCGGTCGTGGCGATCAGGGTCACCGTCTGGACGCTCATGGGGAACGTCGTCTGGGGGCGGCAGGAGAACCGGCCACCCCGACAAGGAGCAGGCAGGCGGGAACGAGCAGGCGACGGAACATGGTAGGGGCCCCCGGCACGAGACAGGACGGAGTTTCTCGACGGTGGGACGACCCATTGTTCCAGTCACCAGGCCGGAAAGACGCCCCGGGATGCCGGATCTGTCAATCAACTGCCCCCAGGGGCAGTTGATTTGTTCCGATCTGCAACACTCCTAGCGAATAAGCGCAACACTTGTGAGAAGTTTCACAAGCACAATCCGCTGCAATATGGCATCTTAGGTCTACACCAGCGGCATCGTTTCGGGCATGGCGCTCGCGCCGCCCGACTGCTACACGATGACGCATCGCATCGCGCCGTGCCTGGTCCCACCGCGGCGCATCGAGACGACACCGCTGGTCCCGTGACCCCGAAGCACCCCGATCACCAGAAACACTGAGGAGGAGTACCCCATGACCGTGAAGCCGCTGGCTGACCGTCTGCTCGTCAAGCGCGTGGATGAGGCCGAGTCGAAGAAGGGCGGGATCATCATTCCCGACACCGCCAAGGAGAAGCCGCTCCACGCCGAGGTCGTCGCCGTTGGGCCGGGCCGCATCACCGACGAGGGCAAGCGCCTGACCATGGACGTCAAGAAGGGCGACAAGATCCTCATCGGCAAGTACTCGGGCACCGAGGTCAAGATCGAGGGCGACGAGTTCGTGATCCTGCGCGAGGACGACGTCCTGGCCGTGATCGGCTAGATCGTTCGGTTCGCAACGACTCCCGAAGGACCCCGGATTTCATTCACCCGACTCACGGAGGTTTTCCATGGCTGCAAAGCAGTTGCTGTTCAGTGACGAGGCCCGCAAGGCCATCCTCGAGGGTGTCGAAACCCTCGCCAAGGCCGTGAAGGTCACGCTCGGACCGCGTGGTCGCAACGTGGTCATCGACAAGAAGTGGGGCTCGCCGACGGTCACCAAGGACGGCGTCACCGTCGCCAAGGAGATCGAGCTCGAGGGCGCCTACCAGAACATGGGCGCGCAGATGGTCCGTGAGGTCGCTTCGAAGACCTCGGATATCGCGGGCGACGGCACGACCACGGCGACCGTTCTCGCCGAGGCGATCTATCGCGAAGGCCTGAAGAACGTCACCTCCGGTTCGACGCCGATCGCGATCAAGCGCGGCATCGACAAGGCGGTCGAGACGGTCGTCGCCGAGCTGAAGAAGATCTCGAAGACGGTCAAGGACAACAAGGAGATCGAGCAGATCGCGACGATCTCGGCCAACTCGGACACGTCGATCGGCCGCATCATCGCCGAGGCGATGGAGAAGGTCGGCAAGGACGGCACGATCACGGTCGAGGAAGCCAAGTCGATCGAGACGACGCTCGACATCGTCGAGGGCATGCAGTTCGACAAGGGCTACGTGTCGCCGTACTTCGTGACGGACAAGGAAGGCATGGAGGTCTCCCTCGAGGACGCGTTCATCCTCCTCTACGACAAGAAGCTGTCGAACATGAAGGACCTGCTCCCACTGCTCGAGAAGATCGCGCAGCGTGGCAAGCCGTTCCTGATCGTCGCCGAGGACATCGAGGGCGAGGCGCTCGCGACGCTCGTGGTCAACAAGCTGCGTGGCACGCTGCAGGTCTGCGCCGTCAAGGCGCCGGGCTTCGGTGATCGCCGCAAGGCCAT
>JBKJNH010000233.1:0-3514 GCA_046596055.1 Candidatus Eiseniibacteriota bacterium | reverse complement strand
GCAGGTCGCGACGCTCCTGTCGCTCGCGGGGTCGCGCGCTCCCGAGCTCGATCGCGCGAACGCCAAGCTGACGCAGATCATCCGGCGTCACCCGAGCCATCCGATCGCGGCGGTCGCACGCGTATCGCAGGCCATCAGCCTCGCGCGCCCGTTCAAGACGATCTCTCCCGATGGGGAGGTCACGACGGCGCCGGCGCAACCCGAGGAGGCGTTCATGCTGATCCGTCCGGTCCTCGACATCCGCGCGGCGCTGCGCGCTGCCGAGAACGTCCAGGGGGACGCCGCACAGCAGCAGGCGTTCACCGGCGCGCTGGCACGGATCGGGCTGAGGCCGGGGACATCGTCGCTGGTCTCCGCGTTCGCGGGCTCGAGGCTCGCGGAGATGGCGACCGCCCGCGCGGGGCTCGTCCCGCGCCGCCAGCCGGCACCCGTCCTCCGTCGAGCCCTCGACGAAGAGCGAGGCGGAGAGACGACAGCGCTCTGACGCGCTGGGTTGGAGAACGAGTTTCCAGCATTGACCTACAACGACAGGAGAGTGAGCATCGTGGCATTCGTACCAGTGGCCGATCAGGTCGCCATCGACGTCGAAGCCGCCGGAGGCGCACCAGGGCCCAACGCAATGGTGACCTTTCGCGGATACCTCAGCGAGCCATCGGCGGCGGGCATCCACCGGTTGTACATCCGCCCCTCGTTCGACGCGTGGGTGGAGCTCCCGGCGAACGACATCGTCGCCCAGGTCCCGGGCAGCAACCAGACGGGGGGCGAGAGCCTGGTCTGGGTTCGCCGCGACGCCACGATCGCGCGGGGCGCCACGACGTCGGCGATCGAGCTGGCGACCGCAGAGGTCGACCCGACCGATCCCGCCGCCGGCTATTACCCGAACCGCTGACGCGGCCGGTCAGCCGCCGTCGCTCGACAGCAGCCGCTCGCGCTCGGCTGCGTCGAGCGTCAGGCCGGGGCGCGAGCGCGCCACCTTCAGGACGCCGGCGAACGACCCGCAGAGGTCACACGGCGAGATCTGCAGAGCGTGGTCGCGCGCGTTCGAGCTCACCACCCGTGTGCCGTCGGAGCTGAACTGCGCTCCCGTCGCATCCCCGAGATAGTCCTCGAGCACGATCAGGCCCACGCCGCCGGCCGGGTTCCAGATCCGCACGGTCCCGTCCTTTCCCGCGCTGACCAGACGGTCGCCGGCATCGTCGAACGCGACGCTGTTGACGCCGCCGGCATGGCCGTGAAGCACCACGGCGTCGCCACCGTCCAGTGCCCAGGTCCGCACCGTCCCGTCGGCTGCCGCCGCCGCGACGTGTGAGCCATCGCGACTGAATGCCACGTCGATGATCTTGCCGCCGGCGTCGAGGCGGTGCTCGCGCCTGCCGTCGGCGGCGTTCCAGACGCGCACCGTGCCGTCGTCCGAGCCGCTGGCGACGTGCTTGGCGTCGACGCTGATGTCAAGCCCGTTCACCTGGCCCCGGTGCCCCTTCAGCACCACCCGCCTGCCACCGTCGACGTCCTGCACGACCGTGTCCGCGTCGAGGGTGGCGATCGCGACGCGCCGGCCGGTCGCATCGATCGCCACGGCGTGCTTCTCACCCTCGAGTGCCGGGACGTTGCGCAACATGCGCCGCTCCACGTCCCACAGGCCGACGGGACCCGCCAGGGACGCGGTCACGATGAACCTGCCGTCGGCCGAGAACATCGCCTCCGTGGGCGCCGGTATCTCGGGCTTCGGCAGCGCCGTGCCCTTGCCGGTCTGCGCGTTCCACACGCGCACCTCGCCGTCGTCGTAGCCGACGACGACATCGCGACCGTTCGGGCTGAGGCTCGGCTCCCTGTAGTACGTGCCGTCGGCGCCGGTCGCGATCTGCTCGACCTTCGGCGGCGCCAGCCAGGTGCGCAGCGTCCCATCCTCGCTGACGCTCACGATGCGACCGGAGCCGGGAACGAACGCCGCGTCGTTGATCGCCCCACCCGAGCCGCGCATGACGCTCAGCGGAGGACCGCCGCCGACCGCGAACACGCGTACCAGGCCGTTGCGCGAGCCCGTGACGATCCGCCGGCCGTCGGGGCTGAAACGCACGGAGCCGACCTCCACCTCGTCGACCGGGATCTGACGCACGAGCGCGCCATCGCCGGCATCGAAGATCCGCACGGCCCCGTCGGCGCCCGCGGTCGCGACGAGCCGCTCGTTCGGGCTGAACGCCCCCGCGGAGATGGGAATGTCCCCTCCTCCCAGGGTCACCGGCGGCCCACCGTCGGCATTCCAGATCCGCGCGCCGGTGTCGCTGACGCCGACGACCCTCGTGCCGCTGCGGTTGAAGCTCGCCTTCGCCCGCTCGCCCTCGGTGCCCAGTGCTTGCAAGCGCGCGGGCTCAGCGGCGATCACGATCTGTCCGACCATCCCGGACGCCGTCGCGATCAGCAGTCGGCGCCCATCCGGACTGAACTGCACGCTGCGGACCGAGTCCTTCGCGATCGTCAGCAGAACGCGCCGCTGTCCGCCGTCCGCGCTCGTCATCGCGACGGCGCCGTCGGCACCGACGCTCGCGATGCGCTTGCCGTCGGGAGCGAACGCCGCGGCGATGGCTGCCGGCGCGTGCCCCTTGATCGTCGTCTCGACCTTCCCGCTCGCGACGTCCCACGCATGTACGACGCCGCCCTCGCTGGCGGTCACCATCCGCCCTGCGTCGGGGCTGAACGCAACCGTGTACGCGTACGCGGGCTTCGCCGGGTCCAGTCGCGGTATCTGCGCCACGCCGGTAGTCCGATCGGCGAGCGTCGCCTGGCGTACGGCGCTCCTCGCCTGCTCGGTGTCGCGGCGATCGAAGGCGGCGAGCGCGAGCGTGAGCGCCCGCGAAGGATCGCTCGACACGACCGCATCCGCCCTGCTCGCCAGCTCGCGCGAGCCCCCGATGGAATGTTCGCGCTGAGTGAAGATCACGGCGACGGCGACCGCCGTCACCGCCAGCAGCGCCGTCAGCAGCGCGGCGGCCGCGAGGCTCGTCCGCCGCCTGCGCGTCACGCGCTCGTGCTCGCGTCCGGCCTCGCCCGCCGCGAGAAACTCGCGTTCGAGCCTGTTGAGCACCGGGCGGCGCGAGTCGCGCCACTCGACGGCCTCGCCCAGGCGCGTGCCGCGGTACAGCGCACCCTCGTCGCGGCCGAGGCGCTCCCATTCCGCGGCGGCGCTGCCGAGCCCACGCTGGATGCGCAGGCCCTCGCGGTCGTCGTCGATCCAGCCACGCAGGCGCGGCCACTCGCGCAGCAGCGCCTCGTGCGCCAGCTCGACCGAGCCCGCGCTGACGGTCAGCAGGCGGCGGTCGGTGAGCAGTGCGACGACGCGGGCGACGTCCTCGTCGCGCCCGATCTCGAGCTCGGCGAGCGCGACGCGGCGGCGCTCGACGGCGCCCCCGTCGCCGTCGCCGTCGCCCGATCCGACGAGCCGCATCAGCACGCCGCGGGCGATCTGCTGCTGACCCTCGTCGAGCTGCCCGAAGGCGCTCTCGGCAAGCCGCGCGAC
>JBKJNH010000215.1:0-14658 GCA_046596055.1 Candidatus Eiseniibacteriota bacterium | reverse complement strand
GCGCGGGGTGCTGGGGTCGAAGATGTCATGGCACGGGTCTCGGTGGTCTCTTCCGGAGGTGCGTACGGTTCGTACGTTTCGTACGGTTCGTACGGTTCGTAAGAAGTGTACGCCGTTCTGCCCGCCAGCTGACGAAGACGACTCCCATCCTGAACCCCCGGAGTGACCAATTCACCTATCTCAGGATAGGTGAATTGGTCACCATGTGGTCGCTCGCGGGCAGAGCCATCAGGCAAATGGCCGCGAGGGGACCGGCTCACTTGAGGTCGCCGAGCAGCTCGAGCGCGCGACGGCTCCTCTCGAGTCTGGCGAGGTCTGCATCCGTGGGGTTCTGAATCCGTGATACGTCCCCGTTGTTGCGGAGATCCATGACCTTCCCCATGCGTCCCATCGGGTTCTCCCCCGCTCGACGGACGAAGGCAAAGTCGTCCTCCCCGTCGCCATCCGCGACCTGCCGGTCACGGACTCGGTGGCCCCAACGACTCCGCCGTCGAATCCCGCTGCGAGCAGCCCGGCAAACCTCCAGCCATCCAGGCGATCGCGATTGTCCTCGACGACGTCGTGCAGCATGCGGACGATCCGCTCCTGCTCGGTCGTGAGCCCGAGCGAGACGCGAAAGGGGTGCAGGACATGGATCGAATGGCGGCGGGACAGCTTCAAACCAGGCAACTCAACCAAATCGACGCCTATCTTGTTGTTCCACAATACATTATCCGATACCCAACCGCTCGCATCGTCCCCGCGTGGCCTCTCCGCCGGGCCGGGACTTCGTCAACTTTCGTTCAGGAGCCCTCTCTAAAGGTGTTTGACAGTCCGCAATGAAGGAGTACATTTGGCCGCGCTCTCCCCTCGTCGCCTTCTGGCTGTGGGGACGTCGATCTGACCGTTCAGCAATCGCAGTTCAAGCTCACGCGCCGCCGCATGGATGCGGGGAGCTCATCGACGGACGTGAAACCCGGTGCACGTCTGGTTGCACCAATTTCCGTCCGACAAGGAGGAACCCCGAGATGAAGACACCCCGATTCTTCATCGCTCTCGCCGCATGCGCGTTCGTGTTTGCGGTCGCGTCGAGTTCGTTTGCGCCCCTGGTGCGCTCGTGTGGGGCGGAGTCGATGCCGGTGCTGCGTGTGGATCCGCGGATGGGGGATCCTGAGGATCCTGGATTTTCGAGGAAACTCCCGTTCGATGACTGGATTGTGGATTCGCAGGTCAGCAGCGCACCAGAGTTGCAGGCCCGCGTACCGATCGCTGAGCCCTCCGGGCGAGCACGAGGTTGGCTAGCTCGTCTTCGGGACCTCTGGCTGAATTCCTACCTCGCAAAGGGAAGGAGGTAGGCCACTTGGACCGGGAGAAGGACGCATTGGCCGACCTCCAGATCAACAAGATCTTCGTCTATGGCATTTTAGAACGATTGGCATTGCTCGGGAACTCCTCGAAGGACGTCCTCGAAGAGAAGTTGGCCCTTCTTGGAGATCTTGTCGACTTCGCGGGCTCCGCGAGTGGGGAAGCATCCGAACGCTTGATCGCGCAGCTCACGATTTTGAGCGCCTCAAGCTCTGGGGCATTGCTCGCTCGTGACTTCGTCTCAAGCTACCTCGCGATGCGAAGAGAGGAGTACGGACGCGCCTTTCTTCACGCCAACCAGGGGCGGGCGCTATGCCTGAGGCACTTCTGGGAGGCAGAAGCCGCTTCGTTCTGTCTGGCGCTCGGAAGTATTCAGCACAAGCTTGGAAAGTATGAGTTGGCGCGAAGGCAGCTTGAGGAAGCGATCGTGGCAGCGAGACGTGTGGAGTCACTCTCGCTTGAGGGCCGCGCGCTCATGAACCTAGGATTGGTTCAGAAGAACACTGGAGAACTTCGGGAAGCGGAGCGCTCTCTTCGGCGCGCTCTTCAGATCGTCACGAGTACGAGCAACGAGTCAAGTCGTGCCCGATGTGCATACAATTTGACGACTGTGCTTGTTCGGAATGGCGCTTGGAATGAAGCGCTCGAGCTTGCGTCAAGCTCAGCCGTTCAACTTCAGCAGCTTGGCCTTCACGGGTTTGCCAACACCGCATCTCTCGTCGAAGCGCGAGTACGCAGGCTCATGGGGGGACCGAGAGAGGCAGCGCTTCAGCTGAGAACTGCGCTCGACGGTGCGCGTCGCCTCGACAAACCCCGCAACGTAATCCTAGCCCTCGAATTCCTCGGCGACTGCGACCTCGACCTCGGACACGCCGAAGCCTCGCGCGAACGCTACCGCGAAGCGCTGCTGCTTGCCCGCGGCCAGGGCAAGGCGACCGATCTCGTCCTCGAGTGCCTCCGCGGGCTGGCGGCCGCCGAACTTGCATGTGGCGAGGCGAAGACCGCGCGCACGCTCATCGACGAGTCGATCGCGATCGCGCGCGAGCAGGGGGACACCTTCGAGCTCGGGACTTCGCTCTACGTGCTTGGCAACGTGCTGAACGGCTTGGACGAGTCCACGCTAGCAACGGCGGCTTTCGAAGAAGCACGCCAGATCGGCGGCACCATCGGCGACGACCACGGTCTCGCGCGGGCCTCTCTCGCGCTGGCGCGCCGTGCCCTGGCGAACAACCGTCGTGTCGATGCGATGACCCTCGCGGCCGAATCGCACCGGTTGTTTCAGCGCATCGGCGCCGAGCATCTGATCGCTGAAGCAGCCGAGGTGCTGGACCACATGTCTGGCGGCACGAGCTCTTCGACGCAGCTCACAGGCTCCCGACCTCGCGCCAAGCGCGCCGCCACCAGCATCACCGAGCCCTCGGAGCCCATCATCCCCGGCTTTCTCACTACCGACTCCGCGCTCAAGCAGACCCTCGGCATCGTGCGCACGCTGGCGCCGCGCAAGTTGAACATCCTCGTGCTCGGCGAGAGCGGCACCGGCAAGGAGCTCATCGCGCAGGCCGTGCATACGCAGAGCGGGCGAACCGGACCATTCGTGCCGGTCAACTGCAGCGCGTTTCCGGGGGACTTGATCGAGGGGGAGCTGTTCGGGCATGCGCGCGGCGCGTACACCGGCGCGGATCGCGAGCGTGTGGGGCTGTTCGAGTTCGCGCATCAGGGAACGCTGTTCCTCGACGAGATCGGCGACATGCCGTTCAAGGCGCAGGCTCGACTCCTGCGCGCGCTCGAGGGGGGCGAGGTGCGTCGGCTGGGCGAGAACACCGCTCGCGTGGTCGACGTGCGGGTCGTTGCCGCCACGCATCGGGGACTTCAGGCGATGGTCGGTGCGGGTGAGTTCCGGCTCGACCTCTATCACCGTCTCGCGGGTCATGTCGTCCAACTCTCGCCGCTGCGCGAGCGGCCCGAGGATGCGAAGCTCCTGGTCGAACACTTCCTCGCGAAGTTCGCGAAAGAGCAGGACAAGTCGATCACGCTCACCGCCGAGCTTCGCGAAGAAATGGCCGGTCACTCATGGCCGGGGAACGTGCGCGAGATCCGCCTCGTCATGGAGCGGCTGGTCGCCCTGACCGCCGATGGCGCCGAACTTCGCCGCCTGCCGTTCGCGCTCGAGGGGGCACCGCGGCCGCGTTCGCTGCCCGAGGCGCTCGAAGCCGAGGAGCGTCGGCGCGTGCTCGACGCGCTCCATTCCCACAATTGGAACAAGCAGCGCGCGGCCAACGCCCTGGGCACGAGCCGGACGACGCTCATCGCCAAGATGCAGCGCATGGGAATCGCCATCCAGAAGCCCTGATTGGCCTGTCGATTCGCCGAACCGGGGATGGCCCCGAGACGCCACCGCGCGCGCGTGCTATTCTCCCTCGCCGGTTCGTGCTCCCCCCACCTGCCCGGAGAGCCCGCCATGTCCGTGCCGTGGCGCACGCCGTTCGCGCCGAAACACATGCGATCCGTCGCGCTGTTCGTCGCCGCCGCGCTGCTGATCGGCGGCAACGAGGAGAGCGCCGCTGCGCCTCCGCGCCCGATCCAGCGCGCCTACCAGTCCTTCGATCCGACCGCCGACTCGCTCGGCCGCGGCGCGAGCCCGCGCGGGCTCGCGTACGTCGATTCCGTCGCCCGGATCGCCACCGCACGCAGGGATCGCGCGCTCATCGCCGCGACCCGGATCTGGCGGGGGGATCACCTCGCGACCTACAACGACGAGTTCGCTCGCGGTGCCGCGATCCTCGACTCGGCACTGGTCACGGCGCGCGCGATGCGCGACACCTTCGCGATCGTCACGATCATCGCGCGACGCGGTTATGGGGCCGCCATCGCCGGAAAGATCCCGGAGGCGAAACGGGATTACACGGAAACCGTCCGCCTGGCGCGCCGCGCCCGTCTCGTCGAGCTGGAGGGCTTCGCCCACCGCGGACTCGGCGCGATCGCGAAGGACGACGGCCGATACCCCGCGGCGCAACGGGAACTGACGGCTGCCATGCGCCTGCTCCGACCCGAGTCGTTCGAGTGGCTCCACACGCGGTTCCTCTACGGCGAAGTGCTCAACCGTCTCGGCCGCCGCGACGACGCGCGCGTCGAGTTCGATGCCGTCCTCGCCGAGGCGCGGAAGCGCAAGAACCGATGGCTCACCGCAGCGGCCCTCAACGACCTCGGAATCGTCGCCTTCGAGCAAGGCGACATGGCAGCCGCCGACCGCAACTGGGAGATTGCCGCGGCCCACTTCGACACGCTCGCGCTGCGGAACGCAGACGCGGGGAGCTCGATCAACACGCGGATCAACCGTGCCCACGCGCTGATCGAGCTCGGACGCCTCGACGAGGCCGAGGCGATGCTCCGGCGCCTCGAGAATCTCAGCGATCAGCTTCCGAATCCGGCAATCCGGCACGGCGTGCTCGCCCAGATCGGCGTGCTACAGGCGCGCGCGGGCCGCGTCGCCGAGGCCGAGCGCACGCTCCGCGCCATCCGCGCCGCAACGGGTTCCTACGATGCCCAGGCGGAGGAAGTCGCGACAATCGAACTGTCCGGGATCCTGCGCTCCACCGGGCGCCCCGCCGCCGCCGAAGCGCTGATCGACTCGCTGCTCGTGCCCGCGCGACGGGCGCGCATGACGCCGGACAACGTCGGCGCAGCCCTGATGGAGCGCAGCGCGGCGCGACGCGCGCTCGGCAAGCAGTCCGAGGCGCTCGATCCGGCGCGTGAAGCGGTGCGCCTGACGCAGGGCCCGTCGAAGAAAAAGACGTCGATCTACGCGCTCGATGCGGCGGTCGAGCTGGGCCGTGTGCAACGCGCCGTGGGCCAGCCCGACAGCGCAATCGTCACGCTCACCCGCGCGGCGCGATCGTGGGAGCGCTGGCGGGCTGAGATCTCCGATCTCGAGTGGCGCGAGCGCGCGGGCTCGGGCCTGGCGGGCATGTTCTCGGAACTGGGGCTCGCGTATCTCGATCCGCGCCGTGGCCTCACCGAGGAGCGCCGCGCGCGCCAGGCGTTCGACGCGCTGCAGACCTTCCAGGCGCGCACGCTCGAGGAGCGCATGCAGGGGCAGGGACTGGCCGCCCGCGCGATGGTGCGTCGCGTCACCGCCGATTCGCTTGCCCGCGACGTGTTGCGCACCGACGAGGCGCTGCTCGACCTCGTCGCCACTCCCGAGACGACGTTCGCGTTCGTCGTCACGCGCGGCGCCGTCGTCGTTCGTCTCCTGCCGGGAACCCGGCGCCTCGACCCGCTGTTCAGGGACTGGCGCGACGGCATGCTCGGCGGCAGCAGCCTGGCCGTGACCGACGCCGGGCTCAAGCGCCTGTCGACGGAGGTCCTGGCGCCGGTCGCCGCGGCGCTCAAGCCGGCGCGGCGCATCATCGTCACCGGCGGCGGACCGCTTGCGCTGTGGCCATACACGGCGCTCACCCTGCCGGGCGAAACGGCGGCGCTCGACGTGAATCGCGAGATCGTCGTCGCTCCGTCCCCCACTTTGTTCACGTTGCTGCGCGCCCGCTCTCGGCGCACGAGCGGGCCGGGGGAGATGCTCGCGGTCAGCCGCACGACCGATGCACGCGGTCGCAACCTGCCTGGCGCCGAGCGCGAGCTGGCGCTCCTCGGCAACGCGTATGCGCGCGTCGTCGTACGCAGCAATCGGGGCGAGCGCACCGTGACCGAACTGACGTCCGACCTGCCGAAGTTCGACGCGCTGCACTTCGCGGCGCACGCCGACGCGGTGGAGGGCTCGCCGTGGCGCTCGGGCTTCCTGCTGGGCCGCGGCACGGGCGACGACGCGTACCTGCGGGCATCGACCGTGGCGCGCATGAAGCTCAAGGCGCGGCTGGCCGTGCTCTCCGGATGCCAGTCGGCGGGGGCGGTCGCGATGGCCGGTGAAGGAGCGCTCGGCCTGACGGCCGGATTTCTCTGCGCGGGCACGACCTCGGTCGTGGCCACGCTGTGGCCGGTCGAGGACCGCACCGCCGAGCTCTACATGAGCGCGTTCTATTCCTCGCTCGCCACGGGGCAGGATGTCGCCGCCGCCTCCCGGGCGGCCCGGGCGGCCTTGCGCGCCCGACCCGAGACGGCGCATCCTCGCGCCTGGGCCGCGTTCGTGCTGGTCGGCGAACCCGGGACCCGGCTGCCCCTGACGCCGAGGCGCCCCTCGTGATGCCTTCCGGCTGACGAATGGAGAGCCCGCTCGTCTCATGAATTGGAACGCTGCCGACGGACCGCCCGACGACGAACTGCTGGGCCGCTTCCGCGCCGATCCCGAGGGGGAGACCGGCCGGAAGGCGGCGGGGCTCTTGCTGGCGCGTTACCGCGGTCGCGTCTACGCCTGGGCGCTGCGCCTCATGCGCGAGCACGACGACGCGCTGGACATCGCGCAGGTCGTCATGCTCAAGGCGTGGCGCGGGCTGGCGAAGTTCGACGGGCGGAGCGGATTCGCCTCGTGGCTGTTCGCGATGACGCGCAACGAATGCCTGACGGCGCTGCGCCCGAGAGCTCTCAAGCGCGACCCCGCCGCGGATCCGGAGTGGTTCCTGGTCGACGACGACGATCCCGGCCGATTGCTCGAGAGCGCAGAGGAGGAACACGCGATGGAAGCCTTGCTCCGCGAGACACTGAATCCGGTCGAGCAGCAGGCCATCTTCCTGCGATGTTTCGAACGCCTCTCGGTCGGCGACGTCACGCGCATCCTGGGGCTATCGAACGTCTCGGGCGCGCGCTCCGTCCTGCAGAGCGCACGCGAGAAGCTGCGCCGCGCTCTCGCCGCGCGAGGGGGAGCCGCGTGACGCCGCCGTCCACGCCCGGCACGCCCGACCCGCTCGAGGACGCGCGCGCGCGCGAACTCGCCGAGTTCCTGGCACCGGGGCCGCTGCCCGAAGCGGCGCGGATGAACGAGGCCGAGGCGCATCTCCTCGCCGAACTCGAACGCGAGCTCGGGGTGACGATCGGGCCACCCACGCGCGTTCCGGCGCGTGCGGTGACCGATCGATCCCCGGGTGGACTGGGCGCATTCTTCGCGCGACTGGTCCCGGCGCCGGCGCGCCCGGCGCTCGCCGTCGCCGCCGCGGTGATCGTGATCGGCGGCGTGTGGACGCAGTTCCGGCCCGTGAACGAGAGCGCGCCGCTGCTGCGCGGGCCGGCCGCGACCAGCCCGGGCTGGAAGGCGCACGCCGCAACGACCGTGCTGGGGGACGGACAGACGCGGCTGACCTGGGCGCAGGCGCCGGGTGCGACACGCTACACCGTGGTGTTCCTCGCCGGCGACCTGAACGAGATCGCGCGGGTCGACAGCCTCACGGAGACCGAGCTCGTGCTGAGGTCCACCGCCCTTCCCCCCGGCCTGTCGGCCGATGCCAACGGTGACGACGTGCTGTGGCGCGTCACCGCTTACGCCGGTCCCGACGAGATCGCCCGCTCGACCACGAACCCCGTCACCCTTCCCTAGACCCGAGGTCATCCGATGACACGACCGGTGCAGCTTCCGCTTGCCCATTTGTGTAGCTCGATCGCGTGCCTCTTGCTCGTTGCCGTCGTCGTCGTCGTCGTCGTCGTCGTCGTGACGCCGGCGCACGCTGGCCTCGCCGACAAGCTCAAGAAGAAAGTCGAGAAGACGACGACTGAGCAGGTCGACAAGGCGACGGGCACGGCTCCTGCAGCGACGACGACCGAGAAGCCGGCGGGCAGCACGGTCGGCGGCAAGGCCGATACCGGCAGCACGAAGGTCTCCGCCGTCTCCACCAAGTTCGACTTCATCCCCGGCGACAAGGTGCTGTTCGCGGACGACTTCACGCAGGACGAGTTCGGCGAGTTCCCCGCCCGCTGGACGCTGAAGCTGGGGACATTCGAAGTCGCCGAGATGGCCGGCGAGCGCTGGCTGCGCTGCGTGAGCAACGACGGGACGATTCGCTTCAAGCGGCCGGCCGGCCCATTGCCCGAGTTGTGGACGCTCGAGTTCGACTTCTACGCCGAGGAGCCGATGGGCTCGGCCCTCCAGGTGAGCGGCCTCAACGGCGCGGGCCGTACGGCGTGGTCGGTGGCGTTTCCCGAGGGCTCGAACATGCGGCTGCGCAGTGGCGAGCTGTTCTCCTCGACACCCCTCGAGGGCGGAACGGTGCCCGGCCGCCACCACGTGATGTTCCTGGCGCGGGGTCCGGCGCTGAAGGCGTACATCGACCGCCAGCGCCTGGTCAACGTGCCGGATGTGAGCGCCGACGCCGGCATGCCCGAGGAACTCGACATCCGCCTGACGGCCTCGACCCACCCGATGATCACGAATGTGCGTTTCGCCGAGGGCCCGAAGCCCGCGAAGGACCTGCTGGCCGACGGCAAGCTGGTCACGCACGGCATCAAGTTCGCCACGGGCTCGGACGTCGTCCAGCCGGAGTCCGCGCCGATCCTGCGCCAGGTTGCCGCATGGATGGAGGCGCACCCGACGGCGAAGCTCGGTGTCACGGGCCACACCGACGACGTGGGCTCGGCCGCTTCGAACCTCGACCTGTCGAAGCGGCGCGCCGCTTCGGTCGTGAAGCTCCTGGGCGCGGAGTTCGCGGTGGCCGCCGATCGCCTGGTCTCCGACGGCAAGGGGGACACGGAGGCGATGGCGAGCAACAAGACAGCCGAGGGACGGGCGATGAACCGCCGGGTGGAGTTCGCAAAGCAGTGAGGGCTCGCCGCGAGGCCCCGTGGTCCGGGGGGCGGAGCCAGGAATTGCAAAGCCGAAGAGTTTGCGGGGGTCTTTTACAGCGGCGTACGGTCCGTACGAACCGTACGAACCGTACGCACTCCCCCGGAGAACGCCTCGCCTCGCCGGCTTGACATCCCGGCGGCCTGACATCCGCCAAGGAAAGCTCATCGCGATGTGAGACAATGCGCGGATGCCCTCCTCCGCTCCGCCGCCCGACGGCCTCAGCGCCGAACGAGTCGCCGCCGTCCGCACTTCGCTCGAGCGTTTCCCCGAGCAAGTCCAGGGCCGCGGTCGCGCGTATGCATCACAGGGGCAGGTCGGAACGATCAGCCGGAGCGCGCACGGCTTCGAGGCACGCGTGCGCGGCACCCGCGCCTACACGACCACGTGGACGTGGACGCCGCACGGCTGGCGCACCGACTGCACGTGCCCGATGCAGGGCGAGTGCAAGCACGCGCATGCGCTGGGCCTGGTGTTCCTCCGCACGGCCGACGGCGTCGTCGCCGCGCCCCAGGCACCACCCGACCTCCGCGCGCTCGAGGGTCTGCGCAAGGCGCCGACGTCGTGGGAGCGCATGGGCTTCCTGCGCGAGCTGCTGCGGCCACTGCAGCGCGCACGGCCGGGCGTGCTCGTGCACACGCACCTGCCGCCGTTCCGCGAGATCCTCGAGGAGAACGATCCCGACCTCCTCTGCTGGCGGCTGGCGCAGGCGCTGCCCGAGGAGGCGCAGGGCTGGTTGCCGAGCGCGCTCGAGCCGTACCGGCAGCGCTCCGATCTCGACGCTCACATGGTGAAACGCCGACGCGAGGCCGTCGCGCAGCGTCTCGCGCGCTGGAGCGCCGAGGCCGACGCGGAGACCGCGGTCAATCCACGCAGCCTGCGCTTCGTCCTCAGCCTGGCGAGCGCGCCCGACGGGCTGCCCACGGTCGAGGTCGAAGGTCGCATCACCACGCCGCGCACCGTCGACGAACCGCGCACGATCGGGCAGCTCGAGCACCTGCGCACCGAGGCGGGTCGCAAGCCAGGGCTACTGCCCGAAGACCAGATCGAGATGCTCGAGGCGTTCCTCACCGGGCTGGCCTCGGGGTGGAACTACGGCACCGCGCGGTTCCCCACGACGTCCGCGATCCGCCGCGTGCTGGAAGTTGCCGGCGGCACGGCCGCGGTCACGTGGAGCACCACGCTCGATCCCGGGATCGCCGCGCGCTGCGGACTCACCCCCGGCGGGATCGTGAGCCTCGGCTCGCGCGCCGCGCGCATCGTGCCGACCGTGCGCACCGACGTTGCCGGCGGACTCGCGCTCGATCTCGAGGCCCGCTGGCCCGACGGGACTTCGCGTCCGCTGAGCCAGGCGTACCTGGCGCGCGGCGGGCGCCACGGCGGGCGCGCGCACCCGGACTTCCTCTTCTGCAATGACGAAGCGTCCCTGGTCGGCGCGTCGCCGCCGAGCGACCTGGTCGACGAAATGGCCACGCTGGGAGGCTTGCCAGTCGACCCGGTGCGACACACGCCGTTGCTCGGCGCGCTCGCCCAGCGCTTCCCGACGATGCGCGAGGCGCTCGAGCCCCACCTGCGCGTCGTTCCAGGACGCCCGATCGTCGCGCTCGATCTCGCGGCCGACGACGACGACCTGCTGGTGATGCAGCTCTACGGAGCCGCGGAGGGATCCACCTGGGCCCCGGGCGACGACCCGGTCCCCGAGGCCTGCGCCCATGAGTACGGCCCTGCGAGGCGCTGGGAGCCGATCGTCGACGCCACGACGGGACGGCGCAAGGCCGTCGATCCCGCGCACCTGCATTTGCTCGACACGACGCCGCTCGCGCCCACGGTCGACTGGCTTGCGCGCACCGGCGCACGCAATGGCGATCGCGGTTGGGAGATCCGGCTGACTGCCAGGCGCCTGGCCACGTTCGACGAGGCGTGGGAAACGAAGCCCGACGACGTGCGCTGGTTCGCGACCTCGCGCGCGCAACGCCTGCTCGAAGGCACGCGCTCCGTGCGCGCGAAGGTCTCGGTCCGCCCGTCGGGCGTCGACTGGTTCGGCGTCACGGCGCAGTGGGAGAGCGAAGACCTCGCGCTCACCGAGGAGGACCTTGCGTTGCTGCGCCGCGCGACGGGCAAGTTCGTGCGCCTGCCCTCGGGTTGGGTGCGCCGGGAGTCGAACGCGGACCTCGATCGCGCCGCCGACGCCCTGGCCGACCTGGGTCTCGAGACCGGCGGCGGCGAGCAGCGCGTGAGCGTGTGGCAACTGGCGCAGGCGCGTCCCGAGTCGCTTGCCATGCTCGCCGAGATCGGCGGCGCCGAGTCGCTCAAGGCGATCGAGGAAATGCGGTCCAGGGTGGACGCATTCGAAGGCCTGCCCGCGGTCAAGGTGCCCCCTGCGTTCAAAGGCACGCTCCGCGCATATCAGCAGACCGGCGTCGACTTCCTCGCCTTCGCCTCGTCGCTGGGGCTGGGCCCGATCCTCGCCGACGACATGGGGCTGGGGAAGACGATCCAGGCGCTGGCGTGGATCGCGTGGCTGCGCGAGCAGGATCCCGACCTGGGGCCGGTCCTGGTCGTGTGCCCGGCGTCGGTGGTCCACAACTGGCAGCGCGAGGCGGCGCGCTTCACGCCGAAGCTGGCGGTCGTGCGGCTGACCGGCGCCGAGCGCCGCACCACGCTCAAGCGCGAAGCCACGCGCGCGCACCTGTGGGTGACCAACTACGCGCTCATGCGCCGCGACATCGAGGAACTGAAGACGGTCGACTTCGGCGCGGTGATCCTCGACGAGGCGCAGAACATCAAGAATCCGGCGGCCGACGTCACGCGCGCCGCGCGGGAACTGAAGGCGAAGCATCGCCTCGCGCTCACCGGAACGCCGCTGGAGAATCGCGCGCTCGACCTGTGGAGCATCCTCTCGTTTTCGAGCCCCAACTTCCTGGGCAGTCGCCGCCAGTTCACGGCCCGCTACGATCCGGTCGACGCGCCGCCGGCGGTGCGCCGCCTGCTGGCCGCGCGGCTGCGCCCGGTGCTGCTGCGCCGCATGAAGAGCGTCGTGGCGAAGGAGCTGCCGCCCCGCAGCGAGGAGCGCCGCGACTGCGAGCTCGCGCCGGTGCAGAAGAAGCTGTACCTGGAGCAGGTGGAGCGCGCGCGCGCCATTCTCGCCAGCGGCAAGGGGGATGCAAAGAAACTGAACGAGGACCGCTTCCAGATCCTCGCCATCCTCACGCGCATGCGCCAGATCTGCGATCACCCGGCGCTGGTCGGCGCGCCCACGCGCTCACCGTCGGGCAAGTTCGACGCGCTGTGGGAACTGCTGGAGCCGCTGCTGGCCGAGGGGCACAAGGTGCTGCTGTTCTCGCAGTTCGTCGAGTGCCTGACGCTGGTCGCGCGCGACATGACGGAGCGCGAGATCCCGCACCACATGATGACGGGCAAGACCAACGAGAAGGACCGCGAGGCCGTCGTCCAGCGCTTCACCGACGACGAAGCCGCTAGCGTGTTCCTCGTCTCGCTGAAGGCGGGCGGCACCGGCCTCAACCTGACGGCCGCGAGCTACGTCGTGCTGTTCGATCCGGGGTGGAACCCCGCGGTCGAGGCCCAGGCGATCGACCGCACGCACCGCATCGGGCAGACGCGCAAGGTCACCGCCTATCGCCTGCTCACGCGGGACAGCATCGAGGAGAAGATCTGGGAGCTGCAGCAGAAGAAGGCCACGCTGGCGAAGGAAGTGCTGGGCGAGGACGGCTTCGCCCGCTCGCTGACGCGTGAGGACCTGGAGTGGTTGATCTCGTAATTCCATATTGCACAATGCTTTAGCAAGATCGAAGGCCCGTTTCCCAAGGCTCATTTGCACTAGGTATATATACCTAGTGCGAACGGAGCCTTGCGCCCCCTCCTCGAGTTTCTTGACGACGGTACCCAAGCCTGTCAGAGTCCAGATGTCGTCCTAGGTATATATACCTAGGACGACACGAGGAGGAATGAGCGTGGAAAGCAGCCTCGATCGGGCGAGCGCGAAAGTTCGGGAGGCCCTCCAGCGGCAGCCTGGCGGAGTCTTCACTGAGAGCGATCTGTTCAGCCTCCGTTCGAAACACGGTGAGGAGTGGCAGCTCGCGAAGCGAGTGACCGGGCGAGCATTCATCGAATTCCTCGTAGAGTCCCTCGGGCTGCAGGTTGTCCAACTCAAGTCTGAGGACTACGGCCGAGTTACCCGCTACGGATGGGGGGAGTACTCGCCATTTCGCATGGCTCTATCGCTGCGCGTCCGCGGCTACCTGTCGCATGGCACAGCCGTACTCATGCACGGGCTGAACGATCAGCTCCCCAAGACCATCTACGTCAATCAGGAACAGTCCGCGAAGCCCCGCGGGGGCGGGCTCACCCAGCAACGCCTCACGCTCGCGTTCTCGCGTCGGCAACGCACGTCGAACTACGTCTATGCGTTCGGAAATCACCGGGCGGTCATCCTCAGCGGAAAGCAGACTGCGGCCTGGGGCGTGGCTCCGCTCGACGACTTGCGAGGGGAAGCCCTCCCGGTCACCGGCATCGCTCGCACGCTGGTGGACATTGCCGTCCGGCCCGCATACGCCGGCGGCATACAGCAAGTCCTCGAAGCGTACCGCGGGGCACTCGGTCGAGTCGGGAGCACAGAGATCCTCCGCGCGCTTGAACACCTCGACTACGTCTATCCGTACCACCAGGCGATTGGTTTCCTGATGGAACGAGCCGGATTCGAGGGGCGGGAGCTGCAACCCCTTGAGCAGATCGGCATGAAGTTCGACTTCTATCTCATTCACGGAATGCGCAATCCGAAGCTCAACTCCCGCTGGCGCCTATTCGTTCCAGAGGGAGTCTAGCTTCGCGACCTCCTCGACGACGAAGTCGAAGTAGACGCTGAAATCGAATACTTCGCCGACGACCGCTTCGCGCACCGCATCCCAGTCCGGCTCATGGAAATCACGTGTCCCAGCAACTCGCGCCAGGAGCTGAAGCGGGACCCGCTTCGCCGCGAACACCCTGTGAAAGGTCTCGCGGTTTTCTGGAAGGGTCAGATCGAGGGCCCGTCGCGTCACGGTGGAGTAAATGTCGTAGAAGTCCCGGGATCGCGGCCGGCGGTTCGTCAGTCGATACTCGGGCATCTGCTGACAGATCGCCCGGAGCTTCTCGATGACACACATCTCCTGCGAATAGACGAAGATCGACCGGCCATCGAGTTCGACCTCGACTTTTCCGTCGCAGTACTCGTGCTTGCTGATGTCGATGAAGAAGCGGCGGCCCTGTCGCAGGTCGATCGTTGCGGACTCCCTGCGCATCCGCTCGAGATCCTCCGACAGCTCACCCGCTCGCGCCTGATCGATCAGCTTGAACTCGACCTTGTATCCGCCCCACCAGGGCGTGGAGTCCTCGACCAATCCCGGCGGGAGGACACGAAAGCTCTCATCGAACAGCAGAACACCGGTCGACTCGAACTCGCCGCGGAGGGCGGCGAAAAGGCGCGCTTCAATGTCGACGACATCCTCGAACTCTTCGGCAATCGAGAAGTCGACATCGAGTGATCCACGAGTGATCACGCGATGCGCGAGTTCGAGCGCATTCCCACCCTTGAGGCCAAG
>JBKJNH010000181.1:0-15022 GCA_046596055.1 Candidatus Eiseniibacteriota bacterium | reverse complement strand
CCCGGGGGGCGCTCCTGCGGCGTGAGGCGCAGCCACGCGATCTGGAGCTCGCGGGGGAAAGCGCCGCCGCCCGTTAACAGCGCGAGCGCGGAATCGGCCGCACCCGGTGGCAGGCCGTCGGCGGCGGCGCGAGCGGTGCTGCCCGGGCGGGCGACGAGCGCGAGGACGATCACCAGCGTGAGGACGAGGGTCGATCGGGAGAGACGGATCATGGGATGGTCCCCGTCGTGGCGAGTTGGGTGATGGCCGTCTGCACGGCGGCGCGATCGGAGACCTGGGCCAGGGCCTGGTCGAGAACAAGGCGGGCTTCGTTGGTTCGCCCGGTCAAGGCGAGCGCGCGGGCGCGGAAGACCCAGGCGCCCGCCTCGCGGGGGCGAACCTGGTTGGCGCGTTCGAACGCGGCGATGCCGTCGGCGGGATCGCCGTTCCGCAGCGCGAGGATCGCCAGGTTGGTGTGCGCCTGGTAGCGGTCGTCGTCGTTGCCGAGGGCGAGTGCGCGGTCGAGCATCGCCGTCGCCGCGGCCGTGCTGTCGACGCGCATCGAGACGCGGGCCCGCTCGATGAGCGCCGGGGCAGAGCGCGGCTGCTCGGCGAGGATCGTGTCGAGCATGCGCCGCGCACCGTCGACGTCGTTGCCCGCGAGCGCCTGGCGGGCCTGCATCAGGCGGTTGTCGAGGTCGCGCTGGCGGGCGCTGGCCTGCAGCGAGGTCATGAGCGGGCCGCCGCGCGCCGGATCCCGGGACATCAGCGCCTCGAGCCAGCGGTTCGCGCCGGCCAGGTCGCCTTTCGCCATCAGGCTGTTGGTCACTTCCATGGCGAGTTCGACGGGCGGCGCCCCGGTCGTCCAGCGACCCAGCGCGTCGACCGGGTCGACGTCGCGCACGGACTGCTCGGTGAACGGCAGTTGGGACGGCAGCACCGAGTAGAAGTCGATGGGCGCCCGGTATTCGACGAACGGCCGGTCATCGACGTTCAACGGCGCGGCGGGCAGCCGGCTGACCAGCACCGACAACGCGCCCTGGTGCATCGCCACGAGGTCGGCCGGGACGCGAACGTCGGCGCGGGCGATGTCGGTCGCGAGCTTCGGAAGGCGCAGCCGCCCGGCGACCGCCTGCACGTCGAGTGGGCGACCGTCGCGGGTGGCGACGAACAGGAGGTCGCGCCCCGCGAGGAAGACCTGCGCATTGGGGAACACCTCGTTCAGGCTGCGCACGAGCGACGCGAGCGTGACGCCCGACATCTCGTAGAACTGCATCCACTGGCAGAACACGCCGCCCGGGGCGAGGCGGCGATTCACCAGGCGATAGAAGTCGACGGTGAACAGGTTGTTCACGCCCGCGAGCCACGGGTTGGACGGCTCGGAGATGATCACGTCGTACGGGACATCGGCATGGGCGATGAACGTGCGCCCGTCGTCGACGTGGAGGCGCAGGCGCGGGTCCGCGGTCGGGTCGTTGTTGTACGGTTTGAAGAACTCGTCCGCGGCCAGCACCGCGGGCTCGATCTCGACCACGTCCAGCGTCGAGAGCGGGTGGGTGAGCGCGCTGCCCACGGTCACACCCGAGCCGTAACCGACGATCGCCACCCGTGCCGAGTCGGGCGCCCACATCATGGGAATCTGTCCCGCGAGAATCTGCGTCTTCATGTCGAGGCTGGTGCTGGCGTCGGTCTTGCCGTTGACGCGCAGGGCGATGATCGGCGGATCGGTCTTGGTGCGATGCACCGTGACCGTCGCCTGGCGGCCCTCCTTGAACATGAGCAACTCTTCCATCGCCATCTGATCGCGCAGCGACTGGCGCGCAGCGGCGGGCGTGAGGCTGCGTTCGAAGGAGCTGGCGACCAGCGGGCGGAACACGCCGATCGCAAGCAGCCCGCGGTTCCACGCCGGCGCGAAGAACGCGGCGACGACGAAGGAGGCGAGCACGAGCGCCGGCACCGCGAGCTTCTCGACCGGGGCGCCCTCGGGGATCGACGACTTCCTGCGCACGCGCGTGGGCGCGGCGAACCACGCCACGCAGCCGATCAGGAGCGCGACCGCGGCGACGGCGAGCAACGTGCCGCGCATCCCGATCGCGCCGACCAGCACGAAGCCGGCGAGCAGGGAGCCCGTGATCGTGCCCAGCGTGTTCCAGCCGTAGGCGCGGCCCGTGGTGCGGCCGGGGGTGTCGTCGGGGAACGCGGACAAGCGTGTCGCCACCGGGAACATGGCGCCGAACGCGAGGCAGGCGGGCAGCATGAAGCCGGCCAGCAGCAGGCTCTCCTGGATCCACAGCCACTGCACGCGACCCTGCGCCGCGATGACATGGGTGAGCAGCGACCACGGTGCGTCGGCGATGCGGAGCGAGGCGTACAGGATGCCGGCCGCCGCGATCCACTGCAGCACGGCGTACAGGCGCCACGAGGGGCCCTTGCGCGTGAGCCACGGCACGATCAGGGCCGCACCGGCAGCGATCCCCACCAGGAAGGTGGCGAGCACCAGCGTGAACGAGTAGACCGACGAGCCGAGCAGGATCGCCCCCACGCGCGACCACGCGATCTGCACCGACAGCGACACCGCCCCGGAGAGCGCGAAGAGCAGCAGCATGAGCTGCGGCCGGTGGTTCGCGACGGCGGCGGCGACGGCGACGGCAGCCGCGGGGGCGCCGGGCTTCGTGGACGCGGGCCTGGGCGCGACGGGTGTCGCGGGAGCGACCGCCGCGTCCTCGTGGAGCGAGCGCGACACCAGCACCATGATCACGCCCAGCGCCAGGCTGATGCCGCCGGCGACGAACGCCGTGCGGCTGAGCCCGATCGCGGGCAGCAGCACGAAGCCAGCGGCCAGCGTTCCGGCCACCGCGCCCGCGGTGTTGACCGCGTAGAGCGTGCCGAGCACGCGCGCGAGTTCCGCACGACGCGATCCCCAGGAGACGAGGATGGGCAGCGTCGCGCCCATGAGGGTCGTCGGCACCAGCAGGAGCGCGAACGTCGCCGCGAAGCGGATCGCAGCGTACACCGGGCTCTGGGCGCCGAATGTCTCGTAGGCGGCGCCGAGCGGACCCTCGAGCGCCTTGATCAGGAACGGCGAGGCGATGCCGAAGATGCCGATCCCGATCTCGAGCAGGCCGTAGGCCCGCACCGGGCGACGGTCGCCCACGCCGCGGCGGCCCGCGAGCGACGCGCCGAGGGCGAGCCCTCCCATGTAGGCGGCAACGACGGTCGTGATCGCCTCGAGCGTGTTCCCGAGGACGTGGCCCAGGGCCTTGCTCCAGACGACCTCGAGCATGAGGCTCGAGGCCCCGGAGACGAAGAAGGCAAGGATCACGAACCAGCGAATCATGCGGCGGCCTTTCGGTCGGGGAGCGGGGCGACGCGGGGCGTCAGGGTTCGAGCTTGAAGCGCGCGATCGCGCGGTCGTTGAGCGTGACGGGCAGCGCCTTGCGCGCGGCGGCCATCTTGCTGGTCAGGAGCGACTCGGCCTGCTGGCCTGCGAGGTCGCGCGCGACGTACGTCCGCGCCTCCTCGAACGGGCGGATGCGGGCCGGGTTGCGAATCGCCAGCTGGATGACCCGGTAGGTGCCCTGCGGGGTCTCGTCCCGCACGTAGGCGCCGCCGGGGACGAGCGATGCGAGTCGCGCCACCAGCGCCGAGTCCGGAGCGTCGTCGGCCACGGGGATGGACTTCACGCACTGCTCGCGGCCTGGTCCGGCGCCGGTGAAGCGTGCGCACAGCGTGTCCCACGGCGTACCCGCGGCGAGGGCGGCGACGACCGAATCGGCCGCCGTCTGCGTCGGCGCGGTGAAGTTGCGCACCATCGAGTGCGCCGCCACGCCGAAGCGCGCCGGGTCCTTCGCATAGTGGGCGCGCAAGGCGGCCTCGCTGGTGTCGATCGCCGCGCGGACGTGACGCTCGTACCAGTGGTCGAGCGCGATCCCCTCGCGGCGCTCGGCCAGCGCCGCCACGACGCCGGGGCGGGCGCGGACGTTACGGCGGGGGAGCTCGGCCTCGAACCACATCTGTCCCAGGAACTGCTCGCTGCGCGCCTTGACCGTCCCGGCCGTCATCGGGAGCGGCGACTGGAACGGGTTGAGCATCGAGAAACGGCGGACGAACTCGCCGACGCTCAGGTTGCCGGCCGTCGAGACGACAAGGACGCGTAGCGAGTCGGCCGCGCTGAGGTCGGGTTTCCGGCCGCGGATCGCCGCGCGCATCGGGTCGTTCAGGTTGGGCAACCCGGAGTCGGCCGCCGCATAGGCCTTTGCCAGGCGCTCGGCAACCGCGTCGTCGAAGGCGGGCGCCAGGCTCGCCTTGATGTTGGCCGCGAGCACGTCGGAGCGGCGGCGCTGGGCGAAGTCCTTCGCCACGCTCTCGATCGACTCGGGCGGGATCGGGCTGCCGTCGGGCGGCGTGACCATGCGAGCCCGGGCACTGTCGCGGTCGACCGGAATCACGACCGCGCTGTCGACCACGAGCAGGTTGTACAGCTCCTGGAACTCGAGCTGGTTGCGATAGGCGACGAAGCGCGCGGACTCCGCGGCGGTCATGACGAAGGGCTCGGCCAGCGCGGCCTGGGCCATGGCCTCCTTCTCGAGGAGCTGCTCGACGAAGGCGCGGTTGAGCGCCTCGCCCGTGCCGGCGGGGCGATAGCCCGGGCTCAACCGGAGCCACGAGGAGCGGACGCCGGTCTCGGTCAGGTCGCGCAGCGGGGTGCGCGCAAGGACCGAGTCCGGAAGCGCGCCCCCGGCCCGTGCAGCCGGAGCGGACTGGGCCGCGGAGGTCACCGCGGACGACACGGCGAGCGCCACCGCGAAGGACGCGAGAATGACGACGAGAGTCGAGGGGATCGCGTGCGCGCGGGGGCGCACGACGGGGGACGCGACGGTCATGCTGAAGCCGGGCCGCCCGCGGAGGTTTTCTCCTAAGTGGCCATCTGGATTGTGCTTAAATGCCAAGGATCCTCCGGGGGCGGGTGTGACCTCCATGATACCGCCCCCGGCGGACGCCGACAATCCGATCCCGCGAACCCGACCGGCTTCACAAGGGTATTACGGGCCGATGACCTCGTCCGTCCGACCGGTTCGCACCTCCTCGGGAGATTCCGCCGCATGACCCCGTCGCGTCTCGCCCTCGTCGCGTCCACCCTGGTCACGCTGGCCGCCCTGGCGGGCGCCCGCCCGGTCGTCGCGGCCGCGGCCCCGGCCTCCTCCGCCGGGTCCGGACTGACCGTCGTCGCCTCGGATGCCTCGGGCGTGACCCTGCGCTTCGTCCTCCCGACCTACACCCTCAAGCCGATCGACCGGGCCGAGGGCCGCTTCTTCCGGGTCGATGCGCCCGCCCTGACCGGCAGCACCGAGCGCGAGGGGCGCCCGGCGCTCCCGGCCGCCGGCGGCTTGATCGGCATTCCCGACGGGACCGAGGCCGTCGTCCGCGTGCTCGAGGAGTCGCTGGTCCCCGTCCCGGTCCCGGACTCCCGCGAGCCCGAGCCCGTGGGGCGCGCCGCCTTCCGGCCCGACGGCACGAGCCTGGCGCCGACCCGCGATTTCTTCCGCGACGAGACGTTCTACGACGGAACCGCCCCGTGGCCGGCCCTGACCGCCGAGCTGGGCGACGTCGGCGGCTGGCGCTACCAGCGGGTCGTCCCGGTGCGCGTCCTCCCGTTCCGCTGGGATCCGGCCGCACGGATGTTGCGTGCGGTCACGACGGCCACCGTGCGCGTCGACTTCGTGGCGCGGGCACGGGTCGGCAGCGCTGCCGCGGGCCCGGGCGCTCCAGGTCTCGGGCTTGGGCTCGACGCGATGCGTTCGCCCGGCCGCATCGCTGGGCCGCGCACCGATTCCGGGTTCGAGAGTGCCTACGAGCGCGGTCTCCTCAACTACTCCGCCGCCCGCGACTTCCGCACCGCGCCGGCGAAGCCCGTGCGCGTCTCGGCCTTCGGCGGTCCCGCGGCGCCGTCGGCCGAGTGGCGCGTGCGCGTCGACACGACGGGCGTCTGGCGCGTCACCTGGGCGCAGCTCCAGGCCAAGGGGTTCCCCGCGGGCACGCGGACCGCCGACCTGGTGCTGTCCTTCCGCGAGTGGGCCGGCGACGTCACGCCGCCCTTCGTGCGCGTGAACGTGCCGCTCCGCGTCCTCGAGGGCGCGACCGGCACGCCGGGCACCTTCGACGCCGACGACGCGATCGTCTTCTTCGGCCAGAGCTGGATGGCGCGCGCTCGGCCGACGCAGAACCGGGCCCGCTTCGGCGAGTTCGAGACGTACTTCCTCGGCGTCGTGAGCGGCGGAGCGCCGCGCATGGCCGAGGTCTCCGCGGACCTCGGCTTCGCAGCGCCGGTCCAGCCCGTGTCGTTTCCGTCGTGGCGACGTTACGAGCGCCGGTTCTACCAGGACCGCTTCCCGCGCGACACCTGCGCCACGTCCCTGCTGTGGACCGACTACGGCGGCGACGCCGAGTGGAGCGATACGCTGACGGCCTTCACGCCGGATCCCGACGGGGCCGGCCTGGTGCGCATGCGGACCTCGTTCCAGGGCGTCACCCAGTCGCCGTCGTCGCACACGATCTGGATGCGCTGGAAGCGTCCGTCGGACGGACTTCTCACCCCCGTCTACACGAAGACCCTGTTCAGCAAGGACGTGTTGACCGCTGATACCGTGTTCACGAACGATCGGATCGCCAACGGCACGAACCGGATCGAGTGGCGCGGCTACAGTTTCAGTACGTTCTCGCCCGACGGCGGCCCGTCCGGGGCCTCGTTGCAGTACTACGAGGTGACGTACGACCGGCTCTACCGCGCCCGCGGCAACGTCCTCGACTCCAACAGCGGACCCGCCGAGGGCGACGTGCAGGTCGAGATCGACGGATTCACCGGCGGAGGCGCCCCCGTCGTGCAGGTCTACGACGTGACCGATTCGACGGCGCCCCGCGCGCTGATCCTCCCGCCCGCCTTCGTTCGCTCGACGGGCACCGGGATCTGGGCTGCCCGATTCCAGGATCCGGTCGCAGCCGGAACGCGTCGCCGCTACTTCGCGGCCGTGGATGTTCCGCGCGTGCCCGATGCGGCCGTGAGCGCCGTGACCCCGGAAAGCGGGTTCGCGATCTGGGATGCGCCCGGCAGCCCGGACTACCTGATGGTCGTGCCCGCCGAGTTCCTCGTGCCCGCGCGCCGGTTGGCCGCGCACCGACGCAGCCAGGGATTCGACGTGCTCGTCGCGCCGATGCAGGAAGTGGCGGACACCTACGACGGCGGACGGCGCACCGACTGGGCGGTCCGGCGCTTCTTCGAGGATGCATTCGCCCGCTGGGGCACGCGCTTCGCCCTCCTGTTCGGCGATGCCACCGAGGACGCGCAGAACTTCCTCGCCACGTCGGATCGCGACTGGGTTCCCACGCGCATCATCGGCGGGCCGGTCGGCACGAGCCTCGGCCAGGAGCTGTCGGCTTCGGACTCGTGGTTCGTGAGCGATCTCGACCGCTCAAGCGTCCAGCAGCCGCCTTGCGTCAACCTGGCGCCGGACCTGTTCAGCGACATGGCGCTCGGGCGCCTGCCCGTGGGATCGCTCGCGCAGTCCGACGCCGTCGTGAACCGCCTGATCGCGTACGACACGGAGGATCGCGAAGGCGCCTGGCGGCGGCGAATCATGATGGTGCCGGACGACCCGTACTCGTTTGGCAGCTTCGGCGGCGATATCGGCTCGCAGTACTGCTACAAGTTCGAGGAAGAGGTGTTCGAGAACATCACCGACAAGCTCACGGACGTCATGGTCAACGAGGGCGGCTTCCGCGACTTCAACTTCGATCCGTTCAACCTCAAGGAGCGGCTCCTCGTCCTCAATCGGCCGGAACCCGGCGACCCTACGCTTTGCATGTCGCTGGGCGCCGGTGGCTTCGGGAACGTCGTCGACTACGTCGCCGTCACGACCGCTCCCCAGTTCCGGACCGAGCTCAGCGAGGGCGCACTCGTCGTCAACTTCCAGGGGCACGGTAGCTCGATCGTGCTCGCCCACGAGCGGTTGTTCAACTCGAACGGCAGCAACCAGGACATCGAGCTGGTCTTCAACGAGGGCAAGCCGTTCTTCTTCCTCTCGTTCTCCTGCCACGTGAACCAGTTCAGCCAGGTCTACGAGAAGCGTTTCAACGACTGCCTCGGCGAGAACATGGTGCTTGGCCCGCAGAACCCGGCGCGGCCGACCGCCGGAGCGATCGGCTCGTATGCGTCGTCGAATTACGAGTTGCTGCCCAGCGATGCCACCGGCCGCAACCACCTGAACGTGTGGTTGTTCCGCTCGATGTTCGTCGATCCGCCGGCCGATGCGCTCAACGGCGAGCGCGGGGCACGGGTCCTGCTCGGCGAAGCGCTGGCCCTGGGGTCGACGCGCGCGCTCGGCTCGCTGTTCGGCCTCGAGCGTCGCGCGGTCCAGACGTACCTGCTGCTGGGCGATCCGGCCACGCCGCTCGACCCGGGCGCGCCGCGCCTCTATGCCACCGCGAACGACCAGCCGGTCGCGACCGGCGTGCGCTACCAGCCTGGCGCGGCAGGTGATTCGGTCGTGTTCGTCGTCGACCTGGTCGACGACAGCCGCCTCGACGACATCACGCTCAGCATCACCGGCGAGGGCGCGCGGACCGTCGATCCGTCCGAGTACTCGTTCTCGCCGAGCTACCCCGACACCGCGAACGGCGGCGGCGGTCGGCGTTACCTGCTCAACTGGACGGTCGCACCCGAGGCGAAGGACGCGAACCTCGTCGTCTCGACCCGCGATCGCGGCGGGCTGGCTTCGACGTTCACTCTGCCGCTCGTGCTCGAGGCGCGGCTGTTCGCCGGCGGGGGCCCGATCGCCGACGGCGACACCGGCCCGGCGGCGGGCACGTACCAGTTCGTGATCTCGAGCCCGGCGCAGCTCCTTCCCGAGGACATCGCGCTCACCGTGGACGGGGTGCCCATTCCCGAGGCGATCATCGTTCCGGCGTCGACGGATTCGTCGCGCCGCCTGTGGACGGTCACCTGGGACGGGGCCTACTCGACCGGGAGCCACCAGGCCGTGCTCACGTTTCTCGGTGGGGCGACAAGAGCCGTGGCGTTCTCGACCTCGAGCGAACCGCGGGTCGCCCTGAAGCAGGTCTTCGTCTACCCGAGCCCGTATGTCAAGGCGCCGGTGACGTTCAACTTCACGCTCGACAGCGACGGGCCGGCCGACGTCATGGTGAAGGTCTATTCGGTGCGCGGCTCGCTCGTGTACCAGCGGATCGAACGCAGCCTGAACCCGGGCTATCACCAGCTGCTATGGGACGGGCTGGATACGTCGGGGGATGAACTGGCGAACGGGGCCTACACCTACCAGGTGATCGCCACGGATGACCGCGGGCTCACGTCCGTGGAGCGCGGCCGGCTGGCTCGTGTGAGGTAGCTGAAGTCGTTCTTTGTGGTCGGAAGATTGTGTATGCGCCACCGGTCTTCAACGTATTGCACTGCAATCATTTAGGATTCTAACTCCCGACGGTTGCGCCCGTCGGAGGATGGAAATCCGGGCCAGGAGTCGTCCAGACCCTGATCGCGGCGCATGCGCTGCACAGCCTGAGCACGGTGGCATCGGGCGGAACCCGTTGTTCGAGGCCGACCTGAAGCCCCTCCGGGGATCGCGGAACCGCCCACACAATTATCCGGCCACAACCGGAGGGATGGAAGTGACGATGATGCAACGAGTCCAGGCAGTCGTGGCGGTGCTCCTTCTCTTTGCCGCCCCGGCACTTGCCGAGCCGCTCACCACCTGGAACCCTCCCGGCCTCGCGACTCCGGCTCTGCCGCCGGAGTCCGCCCCCTGGCCACCCGCCGATCCCGCGGCGCGGGAGGCGTGGGCCGAGATCGCGATGCTCGAGCACACCCGCGCGCCGGATCTGAGTCGGTTGGCGGGTCTTCTCCAGTCGAGCCCGGATCCGCTGGTGCGCTGGCGGGTGTGTCGGGCCTATGCCCGGCTCCAGGACTCGACCGTGGTGAACAGCCTCCTCGATGCGCTCGGCCGCGAGCCCGATGCACGCGTGCGGCGCGAGGCGGCGTTCGCGCTGGGCCAGATCGGCCCGCCGGCCCGGGCCGCGCGGCTGGCCCTGGTGCAGGCGACCCGCGAGGACCCCGACCTGTCGACGCGGGCGCGGGCGATCGAGGCGCTGGGGAAGATCGGCGGGCACGAGGCGGTGGGCCCGGTGGCCGGTCACCTGACCAGCGCGGCGGCCGAGCTCTCGCGCGAGGCGGCGATCGCCTGCTGGCGGCTCAATGACTCGACGGCGGTGATCGCGCTCGCCGAGGCGGCCAAGGGGCCCGATGCGTGGACGCGGGCGTTCGTCGCCTTTGCACTCGAGCGAGCACCCATGCCGCAGTTCGGGCTCAAGCCGCTGACGAAGCTGGCGGACGATCCGGAGATGGTCGTGCGGGCCTACACCGCGCGGGCGCTCGGGCGGCAGCGAACGAAGGACGCGCTGGGCCCGTTGGTGAAGCTGTGCGGCGACGTGGCCGTCCCGGTGCGGATCTCGGCGGTGCGGGCGCTTGGGGCGCTGGCCGACTCGGCGGCGTTGCCGCAGGCGCTGGCCGCGCTCGGCGACGCCGATCCCCACGTGCGCGAAACGGCGGCGTCCGCGCTTCAGGCGCTGGGCTCGCGCGATGCGCTCCCGGGGCTGCGGACGGCGCTGGGCGATGCCGACGGTGGCGTGCGCCTGGCCGCGGCACGCGCGATCGCCGGCCTGGCGCCTGGCACCGCGTGGGCGGACCTGGGGCCGATCGCGGCCGATCGCGAGCGGTGGGTGCGGTCGGGCGTGTTCGACGCGCTGGGCCGGGTCGAGGGCGAGGCGGCGCGGCAGACCGTGCGGAAGGTGGCCGCCGGCCTGCGGCCGATCGGGGGCACCGCGACGCCCGAGGAGCGCGCCGGTGCGTTCTCGGCGCTGGCGGCCGACCCGGCGGCGGCGCGGGCGGCGCGGGCCGAGATCGTGTCGGGCCTCACCGATGCGGCGTGGCTGACGGCGGCGGCCGCGTGCGAGCCGGCGGGGGTGAGCAAGGACTCGACGCTCGTCCCGGCCCTGACCACGCTTCTGACGCGCAATCCGGCGCCCGCGGAGGTCGACGTGCCGCTGGCCGCCCTCGGTGGGCTCGCGACCATGGGGCGCTCTGCGGCGCACGGGCCGGGTGTTCCTGCCCTGCGAGCCGTGCTCGACTCGGTGCTGTCGGATCCGGATCCCCGCATCCGGGCGGGGGCGGGCGAGGCGTACGCGGCGATCTTCGGTGACTCGGTCGCGGCGGCGGCCCGGCAGGCGCATCCGGCGCCGGCGTGGAAGCCTGCGGCGCTGGCGACGTTTCGCGAGCGCCTGGCCGCCGCCGATTCGACGGGCGCGGTCGGCCGGATCACGGGTGCGACGCTGGTGACGGCGCGTGGGTCGATCGAGTGGGCGTTCGACACGCGGGAGGCGCCCGAGACGGTGAGGAACTTCGCCACGCTCGCCGATCGCGGTTACTTCGACGGCCTCCTGTTCCACCGCGTGGTGCCGTACTTCGTGGCGCAGGACGGCGATCCCTCGGGCACCGGCTCGGGCGGTCCGGGTTACGCCATCCCCTGCGAGTACAACCGACTGCGCTACGACACGGGCGCGGTCGGCATGGCGCTGTCGGGCAAGGACACGGGCGGCTCGCAGTGGTTCGTCACGCACGGGCCGCAGCCGCACCTCGACGGGCGCTACACGATCTTCGCCCACGTCGTCCGTGGGCAGGACGTCGTCGACCGGCTGCGGCGTGGCGACCGGATCGAGAAAGTGACGATTCACCGCCGCTGACGCGGTCGGCGTCGCCCGTGCCTGCGCGCGGCCGCGCGGAGTGCGCCCGAATGCCGGCGGCGGGGAGTCAAGTCCCGAGGAAAGCTTTTCCACCGGCTTTCCACCCTCATCCACCGCGATCTACGACGCACGCCATGCGCGGTTGGCGTGCGCTTTCGACGGTCGGGGTGAAAACTTCCGCGACGCGGGCGAAACTCTTTGACACCGCGCAGGGCGCGGCGGTAATCGTCTTCCCTCAGCTCGGCGTCGCACACGGTCCCAACGAGCGTCTGCGCCTTTCCGAACCGACGTCGCCGGTCTGGAGGTTCCTTTACGGAGGGAAAGAGAAGAGCAGACCCTTGGCTCTCCTCCTTCCTTCCTCGTCAGTACGGACCTCAGGACGGACCGAACTCCCGTTCGATCCGGCCCCCGCGAACAACGACGGCTTTCATCCATCGGACAGGCCCAAGTACGGCCGCGACTGGGTGCGGGCAGAGACCCATGGAACAGCAGCGCAACCTCGGGGTCGGGATGGCCCTCCGCTTCGGCTCGTGCGTCGTCCGGGCTCATGGCGGATTGGAATCGTTTTCTCTTTCGTGAATTTGCGCGGAGGAGCGATCCGGGTCCCGGGGCGGTCACGTCGTGCGGGGGATGGCGTCGGGTTTTCCCGTACCGTCCCCGAGGTCCCAACTCACTTGCCGAGCCCGTGGGCTCGTGCGGGGAGGCCGTTGTGAAGATCCGCCGTCGTTTCACCCAGGAGGGTTCCGGTCCCTACGCCGGAATGGCCTTCGATCAGCGCGTTTCCGAGATCAAGAATCCGGACGGTTCGATCGTCTTCCGACTCGAGAACGTCGAAGTTCCCGCCGAGTGGTCGCAGGTCGCCACCGACATCCTCGCCCAGAAGTACTTCCGCAAGGCCGGCGTGAACCCGCCGGGAGCCGTCGACGCCGACGGCCGCGCGCTGCCGCCGGGCGAGACGAGCGCCCGCCAGGTCTTCCATCGCCTCGCCGGTTGCTGGGCCCACTGGGGCCGTCAGCACGGGTACTTCGACACCGACGCCGACGCCCAGGCCTACTACGACGAGATGAGCTGGATGCTCGCCACCCAGGTGGCGGCGCCGAACTCGCCGCAGTGGTTCAACACCGGGCTGCACTATGCCTACGGGATCTCGGGGCCGGCGCAGGGGCACTTCTACGTCGATCCGCAGACCGCGCAGCTCACCACCGCGTCGAGCGCCTACGAGCGCCCGCAGCCGTCGGCCTGCTTCATCCAGTCGGTCTCGGACGACCTCGTCAACCCCGGCGGCATCATGGACCTGTGGGTGCGCGAGGCGCGGCTCTTCAAGTACGGCTCGGGCACGGGCAGCGACTTCTCGCACCTGCGCGGCGAGAACGAGCCGCTGTCGGGCGGCGGACGCTCGTCGGGGCTCATGTCGTTCCTCAGGATCGGCGATCGGGCGGCGGGCGCGATCAAGTCGGGCGGCACCACGCGCCGCGCGGCCAAGATGGTCGTGCTCAAGGCCGACCACCCGGACATCGAGACGTTCGTCGACTGGAAGGTGATCGAGGAGCAGAAGGTCGCCGCACTGGTCGCCGGCTCGCGCGCCTGCCAGCGCCGGCTGCAGGCCATCGTCGACGCGACGCAGGTGAAGACGACGGCCGGCCCCGCCGGCGCGCCCCGATTCGCGCTCGACGACGCCGACGTCGAGATCGTCATCGACCCGGTGAAGAACGTCGGGCTCAAGAACGCGGTGCGCGCCGCGCGGGCGGCCTACGTGCCCGAGGCGTACATCCAGCGCGTGCTGCAGATGGCGGCGCAGGGCGTGACCGAGGTCGACTTCCGCGAGTACGACACCGACTGGGACGGCGCCGCGTACGGCACCGTGTCGGGCCAGAACTCGAACAACTCGGTGCGCATCCCCAACGACTTCTTCGACGCGCTCGACGCCGACGGCGACTGGAAGCTGATCCGCCGCACCGACGGCAAGGTCGCGCGCACAGTCCCGGCGCGCAAGCTGTGGGACAAGATCTCCTACGCCGCGTGGGCCTGCGCCGATCCGGGCCTGCAGTACGACACGACGATCAACGAGTGGCACACCTGCCCGAAGGATGGGCGGATCAACGCCAGTAATCCGTGCAGCGAGTATGTTTTTTTGGATGACACCGCCTGCAACCTGGCGTCGATCAACCTGGTCAAGTTCCAGCGCGAGGACGGCACGCTCGATCTCGAAGGGTACCGCCACGCCATTCGACTGTGGACGATCACGCTCGAGATCTCGGTGCTGATGGCGTCGTTCCCGTCCGAGCCGATCGCCCGTCGTTCGTTCGAGTACCGCACCCTGGGTCTCGGCTACGCGAACCTGGGGACGCTGCTCATGCGCCAGGGACTCGCCTACGACTCGCCGCAGGCATTGGCGATCGCGGGCGCGCTGACGGCGATCCTCACGGGCGAGGCGTACGCCGTCTCCGCCGAGATGGCGTCGGAACTCGGCGCGTTCTCGGGCTACGCGCGCAACAAGAACGACATGCTGCGCGTGATCCGCAATCACCGCCGCGCGACGTACGCGACGCCTGCGACCGAGTACGAGGCGCTGTCGGTGGTGCCCCAGTCGATCGACGCAGCCTACTGCCCCGAGGACATGCTCGCCGCCGCGCGGGTCGCGTGGGATCGCGCGCTGCGCCTCGGCGAGCTGCATGGCTATCGCAACGCACAGGTCACGGTCATTGCGCCCACGGGCACGATCGGGCTCGTCATGGACTGCGACACGACGGGCGTCGAGCCCGACTTCGCGCTCGTGAAGTTCAAGAAGCTCGCAGGCGGCGGCTACTTCAAGATCGCGAATCAGAGTCTCACCATCGCGCTCACCCACCTGGGTTACGACGCGGCGGCGATCGACCGCATCGTCAAGTACTGCGTCGGCCACGGCACGCTGGTCGGGGCACCGGGAGTCAATCACCAAACGCTCGCGGCGCGCGGCTTCACGCCGGCGGCGATCGCGAAGATCGAGGCGGGTCTCGGCGCCGCATTCGACCTCAAGATGGCATTCAACCCGTTCGTGCTCGGTCGTGAGTTCTGCGTCCAGGCGCTGGGCCTGTCCGAGGCGAAGATGGGCGCCTGGAACTTCAACCTCCTCAAGGAGGTCGGGTTCTCGCCCGACGAGATCGAGGCCGCCAACGAGTACGTCTGCGGCACGATGACGGTCGAGGGCGCGCCCGACCTGCTCGCGGCGCATCTGTCGGTGTTCGATTGCGCCAATCGCTGC
>JBKJNH010000159.1:0-7149 GCA_046596055.1 Candidatus Eiseniibacteriota bacterium | reverse complement strand
CGCTCGTCGCGCGGCTTCCGGCCGGCGCGTTGCGCCTCCGAACGCCGGTGACGGGCCTGGCGCGCGAGGACGATCGCTGGCTCGTCGCCACGCCGAGCGGCAACGAGCGCTTCGACGCCGTGATCCTGACGCTCGCGGCCCCCGCCGCCGGTCGCCTGGTCGCCGCGTTCGACCACGACCTGGGCCACGCCCTCGGAGCCTTCCCGCGCGGCTCTTCGGCCTGCGTCACGTTCGCCTTCGACGTCGCCGACGTCGGGCACCCGCTCGACGGCGCCGGCTTCGTCTCCCCGCGCCGCGAGGGATTGCTGCTGCTCGGCGCCTCGTTCGCGCACCGCAAGTTCGCCGGTCGTGCGCCGACGGACCGGGCCATCGTCCGCGTCTTCTTCGACGAGCGCGCGTTCAGCTTCGCCGACGACGCGCTGGTCGCACGCGCGCGCGGCGAACTCGCCGGACTGCTCGGCGTGACGCCCGGGGCGACGGCGTTCGCCCGGGTGGTGCGCTGGGAAAACGCCATGCCGCACTACCACGTGGGCCACCTCGATCGCGTTGCCGCACTGGGCGCCCGGCTCGCCGTCTGGCCGGGATTGCAGCTGGCAGGCAACTCGTACACCGGCGTGGGGCTCCCCGATTGCATCGCCGCGGGCGAGGCCGCGGGCAAAGCCGTGGGGAGCGGCTCCGGGAGCGGCTCCGGGAGCGATTGACGGGGGTCGGGCCGGCGCGTACAATTGTTCGACGCCCGTGGCCCCTTGCCGCGCCTGACTCGTGTCCCATTTCTTGCAGGATCGCCCGCCCATGGCCCGAATCCATCCCCCCCGCACGCTGCGTGCGCCCGCGCCCGCATGCGCGTTCACGCTCGCGCTCGCCCTGATCGCGCTCGTCGGACTCGTCGGGGGCGCGCAGGCCCAGCCCGCGGACGATCCGGCAGCCCTCCGCGCCACCGCCGAGGACGGCGACTCCGCCCGTCGCACGCTCCTCATCGAATCGCGCCTGACGGGCCTCCACCTCGACGCCTTCGTCGACGGGTTCCGCCAACCTGGCGCCATCGCGCCCCAGGGCGCGGTCGCTCCGGCCTTCGACTTCGCCGCGGCGCCCTACGCCGGGCTCGCCGCAGGCGGTCCGTGGAGCCCGCTCCCGCCCCCGGCTCGCTGGGTGCACTCGACGGTCTACGATCCGGTGCGCGATCGCCTGATCGTGTTTGGCGGGCAGGGCTACTCGGGCTCGACGAACGAGGTGTGGGCGCTCAGCCTTTCGGGCATCCCCCGCTGGACGCAACTCCTGACCTCGGGAACCTCCCCCTCGGCGCGCGCCTTTCACTGCGCCACCTACGACTCGCTGCTCGATCGCATGATCGTCTTCGGGGGCAACGACGGTTCTCCGCGCAACGACGTCTGGGCGCTGACGTTCGCCGGCAGCCCGACGTGGTCGCAACTCGCGCCGACGGGGACCCCGCCGTCTCCGCGCGTGTGGCACGCGGCAGTGGTGGATCGCGCGCGCAATCGCATGATCGTGCACGGCGGTCAAACGAACGGGACGGGGCTGGCCGACACGTGGGCGCTGTCGCTGGGCGCCACGCCCGCCTGGACGCAGCTCACGACGGGCGGCACGGGTCCGGGCGCGCGCGCGGCGCACGCGCTCGCCCTCGATGCGATCGGCGATCGCCTGGTCGTGTTCGCCGGCATCGACGCGGCCGGGCAGGCCACGGCGACGGCGTGGGCCCTGTCGCTCGGGGCGACTCCCACCTGGTCTGCGCTCACGGCGACCGGCACCCCGCCGAGCGCGCGATATGGGGCGAGCGGAACGTACGATCGCCTGCGTCGGCGCGCGATCTTCTTCGGCGGCGGCGTCGGCGCCCCCAACACGAACGAGACGTGGGCGCTCGCGCTCGACGGCGCGCCCGCGTGGACGCTCCTGCCCTCACCGAACGCGCCGCAGGCCCGCCAGTTCCACACGGCCGCCTACGACCCGTTTGGCGATCGCCTCCTCGTCTACGGCGGATCGTCCGGACCCGTGCTCTCCGACACCTGGGCGCTGCCGCTCTCGTCGCCAGGTTCGGCGTGGATTCCGCTGTCGGGCACGCGACGCAAGGGCCACTCGGCGGTGCTCGATACGGCACGCCGCCGCATGCTGGTCTTCGGTGGCGAGAACTCGACGCAGCTCAACGACGTGTGGGAGCTGGGGCTGGGCGCGGGCTCGACCTGGGCACGACTCAACCCGGCCGGAACGCCGCCCTCGGCGCGCGCTTTGCACTCGGCGATCTACGACGATCGGCGCGACCGCCTGATGGTGTTCGGCGGCCGCGGCGGCCCGGCGACGAACGACCTGTGGGAACTGACGCTGTCGGGCTCGCTCGAATGGCGCCTGGTGACAACGGTGGGCACGCCGCCGCCGCCGCGCTTCGACCACGTCGCGGTGCTCGACGCGTCGCGCTACCGCATTCTCGTCTTCGGCGGGATGGATACCGGCGGCGCGTTCAGCGACGTCTGGGCGTTGTCGCTCGGTGGCACGCCGACGTGGAGCCTGCTCGCACCGAGCGGCACTCGACCGACGGCCCGCGGTGGCGCGCAGGCGATCTTCGACACCGTGCGCGACCGGATCGTGATTGTCGGCGGGTACACGCAGAACTTCGCGCCGTTGGGGGACGCGTGGGAGCTGTCGTTCAAGAACGGCGCCGCATGGACGGCGCTCACGCCGTCGGGAACGCCCCCACTCCCGCGCTTCGCGGGCGCGACCTCGTACGACACGACCCGCGATCGGATGCTGATCGCCAGTGGGACCGACTTCGTCAACTTCTACGACGAGACGTGGGCGCTGCAGTTCTCGGGCTTCGGCCCGACTGCGAGCTGGGAGCGCCTGTCCGGTCCCGGCCAGGGGCCGACGTCGCGCTCCGATCACAAGGCGGTCTACGACGTGGAGGCCGATCGGCTGGTCTCCTTCGGCGGATTCAACCTCAACGGCGTGCTGCACGATACGTGGGCGATGGACTTCACGGCGGTCGTCGGCGTGGAGGATCCGGCGGGGACGACGGGGGGCGCGGGGCGACTCGCCCTCGCCCTGGCCGGCGCGAACCCGGCGCGCGGCGCGGCGCGCTTCGAGTGCTCGCTGCCGACGGCGGGGCCGATCACGGTCGAGCTGGTCGACGCGCGGGGACGGGCCGTGCGGACCGTGGCCGCGGGATGGTACGCGGCCGGGCGGCACGCGTTGTCGTGGGACGGACAGGACTCGGCGGGCCGGCGCGCGGCGGCGGGGATCTACTTCGCCCGGGTCCGGCAAGGTGCGGACGAGGCGCGGACGAAGCTGGTCTGGCTGCCTTAGCGGGCGGCCTCCCGCGGGCTCACAGCATCCCTAGCTGCAGGCGGGCGGCCTCGGACATCATCTCGCGCTCCCACAGCGGTTCCCACACGATGTTCACCTGCACCTCGCGCACGCCGGGCACGGCGTGCAGCTTCTCCTCCACGTCCTGCTTCAGGAACTCGCCCATCCCGCACCCGGGCGCCGTCATCGTCATGTCGACCTCGATCCGATTTCCACCCTCGGGCAACGGCACCGCCTCGCAGCGATAGACGAGCCCCAGGTCGACAATGTTCACCGGAATCTCGGGGTCATAGACCGTGCGCAGCTGGTCCTTCACCAGGGTTTCGTCGACGGGGCCTTCGGCCAGGGCGGCGGGTGCCTCCAGCCGCGGATCGACTGCCTTGACGTCCTTGCCCAGCGCGTCGGCATCGCGGCCGTCGATGCGGAACAGGTACCCATCGACGGTCATGACGGTGTAGTTGCCGCCCAGCGTCTGCGTCAGCAGGACGTGGGTGCCGGCCGGCAACAAGGACCGGGTTCCGGCAGGGATCTCGACGACTTCGACGTCGCGGATCAGGGCGATCGGTTCGCTCTCGCGCATGATGTCGCTACTCCGTGGTGATGGCGGCGCCGCGGCCGGCTAGAGCCGCACGCAACGTGTGCCAGGCGAGGCTGGCGCACTTGACGCGCGCCGGGAACTCGGCGACGCCGGCGAAGACGTCGAGCTTGCCGCCCGTCGCTTCGGTCGCGTCGCCCTGGCCGGTGACGAGGGCGTGGAAACCCTGGAACAGGCGTTCGGTCTCGGCCGTGGTGCGGCCCTTGACCGCCTGCGTCATGAGCGAGGCCGAGGCCTTGCTGATGGCGCACCCGTCGCCCGTGAACGACACGTCGGTGACAACGTCGCCCTCGGTCTTCACCCAGACGTGGACCTTGTCGCCGCACAGCGGGTTGTACCCGTCGGCATCGCCCGAGGCGCCCTCGATGGCGCGGAAGTTTCGCGGCTGGCGGCCGTGATCAAGGATCAGTTCCTGGTACAGGTCGCGCAGGTCGCTCATGCGCCTCAGGCCGGGAACAGCGTGCGCACGCGGGCGAGCCCGGCGACGAGCGCGTCGATGTCGGCCCGCACGTTGTACAGCGCCAGCGAGGCGCGCGCGGTGGCCGGGATCCCGAAGCGATCCATGACCGGCTGTGCGCAGTGATGCCCGGTGCGAATGGCAATGCCCTCGCCATCGAGGATGGTTCCGATGTCGTGCGGGTGCACGCCCGAGAGCGTGAACGACAGGACGCTGGCCTTCCGGGCGGCGGTGCCGACCAGGCTGAGGCCGGGAACGGTGGACAGCGCCGAAGTGCCGTAGGCCAGCAGGTCGTGCTCGTACGCGGCGACCTGCGTCAGGTCCTGCGCGGTGAGCCAGTCGAGCGCAGCGCCAAGGCCAACCGCCCCGGCGATGTTGGGCGTCCCCGCCTCGAACTTGAAGGGCACGCGATTGAACGTCGTCTTCTCGAACGTGACCGAGGCGATCATGTCGCCGCCGCCCTGCCACGGGATCATCGCCTCCAGGTGCTCGCGCCGCGCGTACAGCGCGCCGATCCCGGTCGGGCCGAACACCTTGTGGGACGAGAATGCGTAGAAATCGCAGCCCAGCGCCTGCACGTCGACCGGCACGTGCGGCACAGCCTGCGCTCCGTCGATCAGCACCGGGATGCCGCGGGCGTGCGCCGCGGCGGTGAACGCCGCGACGGGCAGGATGGTGCCGAGCGCGTTCGAGACATGCGCCATGGCGAGGAAGCGCGCCCGCGGCGAGGCCAGCAGGCGCTCCAGAGCCTCGCCATCGACGTCGCCGCGGTCGTCGATCGGCGCGACCTTGAGCACCGCCCCGGTCCGCTCGCACAGCAGCTGCCACGGGACGATGTTCGAGTGGTGCTCGAGGTGCGTGATCACGATCTCGTCACCCGGCGACAGGCGCGGGCCGACGAACGAGTGGGCAACCAGGTTCACCGCCTCGGTCGTGCCGCGCACGAACACGATCTCGTCGTCGTCGGCCGCGTGGACGAAGCGGCGCACGGCGCCGCGCGCGGCCTCGTACCGGCGCGTCGCCTCCCCGGAGAGGAAGTGGACGCCGCGATGCACGTTGGCGTTCGCGGTCGTGTAGTAGTCGCGCTCGGTATCGAGCACGGCCAGCGGCTTCTGCGACGTCGCGGCGTTGTCGAGATAGACCAGCGGCTTGCCGTGGACGGTCGTGGCCAGGATGGGGAACTGCGCGCGGACGGCCGCGGGGTCGAACGGGACGGTGGCGCGCGACGGCGAGTGCAGGGCGGCGCTCACGCGACCTCCGTACCGACGCGGTCCATGCGCTCGCCGATCCAGTTCGCGATCTCGGCGCGCAGGCCGTCGTGCTCGACGCGTTCGACCAGTTCGTCGGCGAACGCGCGGACGAGCATCGCGCGGGCCTCGCTCGCGCCGATGCCTCGCGCGCGCAGGTAGAACAGCGCATCGTTGTCGAGCCGGCCGACGGTGGCGCCGTGGCCGCACTTGACGTCGTCGGCGTAGATCTGGAGCTCGGGCTTGGTGTGGATCGTGGCGTCGTTCGACAGGAGCAGGTTCATGCTGCGCTGGTTCGAGTCGCTCTTCTGGGCGTCGGTGCGGATCAGCACGGCGCCGTTGAACACGCCGCGGCCCGCGCCGGTGAGCACACCCTTGTAGTACTCGCGGCTGGTGCACCGCGCCGCCGCGTGATCGAGCACCGTGTGGTGGTCCACCACCTGGTTCCCCGTCACGGTGAACAGCCCGTCGAGGTGCGCCTCGCCACCTTCGCCGGCGAAGACGACCCGCACGTCATCGCGCACGATCGGCCCGCCGGGCGCAAACGTGCGGGCGGTGAAGCGGGCATCGCGGCCGAGGTGGACCGCGGCGAGGCCCACGTGGAAGCCCTGCGCCCGCTCGCCGACCAGGCGCACGAGCGTGCAGGTGGCACCGGCCGCCACGACGATCTCGGTGACGGCATTGGTCAACTCGTCGCCGGCCGTGAGCCCGCGGAAGTCCTCGACCACCGTGACCGTGGCGCCGGCGCCCACCTCGACGAGCACGCGCGGGGTCACGGCGATGCGCGCATCCCCCGTGCGAGGGCCGCGGCCGTGGGCGATCACGACGGGCACGGCGATCGTCGCGCCGTCGGCCACGCAGACGTGTACGCCTCCGGTGGCGCGGGCCGCGTTGTGCAGGACGAACGAATGCGTCGCGGCGTCGGCGGCCGCGATGGTGCCGTAGGCGTCGGGCAGGGGCGTCGCGTCGTCGGTGGGCAGCGCGACGATCGAGAGGCCCTGCGGTGTGGCCTTGGAGGTGACGAGGCGGCCGTCGAGGGTCGCGATTGCGTGGCGGGGCCAGGCAGGTGTCTCCGCGGTGGCCGGTCGTAGAACCGTCGGCTCCGCCGGATCTGCCTCCGGCGTACACCAATCGACGCGCGTGATCGGCGCCGGATTGGTGAAGCGCCACTCTTCGTGCCGCACCGTCGGCAGGCCCAGTTCGGCGAGCCGGGCGGTGGCCTGGGCGCGCACCGCCGAAGCAGTGCGAGCGATGGCGGTCGCCTGCGTCATCGCGCGGCTCCGGGCGCGCTCCCGGCCACCGCGTCCGTCGCGACCGGCATGTCGTGCACCCAGCCATAGCCCTTCTTCTCGAGCTCGTGCGCCAGCTCCTTCGGTCCGGACTCGACGATTCGACCGTCGGACAGCACGTGCACCCGATCCGGCACGATGTGATCGAGCAGCCGCTGGTAGTGCGTGATGACGATGGCGGCGTTGTCGGGGCGCTTCAGCTTGTTCACGCCCTCGGCCACGATGCGTAGCGCGTCAATGTCCAAGCCG
>JBKJNH010000031.1:0-6957 GCA_046596055.1 Candidatus Eiseniibacteriota bacterium | reverse complement strand
CAGTGATTCCTGCGGTTTCGTTTTCCGTGGTACCGTGCCGCCCGTGAGCGCCCCCGATCCCGCCCCGTCTCGTCGTCGCTTCGCGATTCCACCCGTCGTCGCACTCCTCCTGCGCCTGCTCGTCGTCGCCGCGCTTCTCGCGTGGATCGCGACACGCGTCGACTTCGCCGCGTTCGGCCGCACGCTGACCGCCGCCGACGCGCGGTTCCTCGCCGCGGCCGCACTCGCGGTCGTCGCGGGCCACGCGAGCGCGGCGTTGCGCTGGCATCGCCTGCTGCGTGCCGCCGGCTCGACCTGGCGCTTCGCCCGCACGACGGCCGTGTACTTCGCCGGCATCTTCCTCGGACTGTTCATTCCCACCGGCGTCGGCGGCGACGTGTATCGCCTCGCGCGCGTCAGCGGCAGCGGGGCGGGCCTCGCGCGGGGCGGGGCGACGATCCTGCTCGAACGGGCGGTCGGCCTGCTCGCGTTGCTGCTCGTCGGCACCGGCTTCGTCTTCGCGCAGGCAGGGACGCGGGGCTGGGGCGTGCCGCTGGTGGCGGGGGCCATCGCGGGAGTGGTGGGGCTCTTCGCGATCTCCTATCCCGGGGGGCCGGAACGGCTCGCCGGGGTTCTCGCCCTCCTGCCGGGTCCCGCGCCACGCCTGGCAGCGTGGGTTCGGGAAGCGTTCCCACCCGACGTGATGGATCGGTTGCGGGGCGCGCTGCCCGGCACGGTTCTCCTGTCGGTGCTCAATCACATGCTCTTGATCACGACGGCGGTGCTGCTCGCGCGCGCGCTCGGGATCGACGCACCGTGGCCGGCGATCGCCGCAGCGGTGCCGCTGGTCATGCTTGCGGCGCAGGTGCCGATCACGCCCGGCGGGATCGGCGTGCGCGAGGCGTCGTTCGTCTGGTTCCTGGGTCGCGTTGGCGTGGCCGAGGAGCCGGCCCTGGCGCTGGCGCTCGCGTGGGCGGCGATCCTGTACCTGGTGGGACTGCTCGCGGCCCTCGGGCTGCTGGGGGATCGCGGGCCGGCGCGGGCCGAGGTGCAGGGCACCTAGCAGGAAGGGGCGTCCCTGGCAACGGGACGCCCCCTCGGTTCGTTGCCCTGTTCTGCGCTTCGCGCGTCAGGGAGCGTCCGCGATCACCTTCGCATCCGCGCCGCGGTGCGTGATCTCGCCGAGATTCAGCTCCTTGATCTGCGGCTCGATCTGCGCGCGGTCGCCCACGGCGATCACCTTCATCTGTTCCGGCTTGAGGAACTTCTTCGCGACGTCCTGCACCTCGGCGGCGCTGACGTTCGCAATGCGCGCGGGGAGGCCCGAGTAGTAGTCGGGCGACAGCTCGAACAGGTAGAGCTGGCCCACCGTTCCCACGGTGCTGTTGGTCGTCTCGAACAGGGCCGGCAGCGAACGCGACACCGACTCCTTCGCCAGGTTCAGCTCGGTCTCGGTGATGGGGGCGTTCTGCATGCCCTTCACCTCGTTGAACATCTCGGCGATGGCGGGGCCGGTCACGTCCGAGCGCACCTGCGCGCCGATGATGAAGGGTCCGGCGCCGCGGTTGTCCTGCTGGAAGGAGAAGGCACCGTACGTGTAGCCGTGCTTCTCGCGCAGGTTCATGTTGACGCGGCTGGCGAAGAGGCCGCCCAGGATCTGGTTCATCACGTTGATGCGCTCGTAGTCGGGGTCGTTGCGCGGGACGCCGAACTGCGCGACCGCGACCGCGGTCTGCGGCGCACCCGACTTGTCGACGATCGCGACACGCTCGGCCATCGGCTTGCCCGGGGCGGGCCGCGGCGTCGGCGTGGCCGTGCCGCGCCACGAACCGAACGACCGGGTCGCCAGTTCCCTTGCCTCCGCGGCCGTGAGGTCGCCGGCGAGCACCAGCGCGGCGTTCTGCGGCGCGTACGACGAACGCCAGAAGGCCACGAGGTCGTCGCGCGTGATCGCCTGCAGCGCCTCGTCCGTGCCCAGCGGCACGTGCCCATAGGGATGATCCGCGCCGTACATCGCGGGGAAGAGCACGCGGAAGGCCGTCTGGAACGGATTGTCCTTCTGCTGCTGGAGAGTCGTCCGGCGATCGGTGCGCACGCGCTCGACGTCGGCGGTGGGGAACGACGGCTCGATCACCGTCTCCGCGGCCATTGCGGCAGTGGCGGCCGCCCGCTGCTTGAGCGAGCGCCACGAGACGAAGCTGCCGTCGACGGTCGATCCCGAGGAGAGGCTCGCCCCCATGGCCTCGAGTTCGGTCGCGATCTGCAGCGCGTCGCGCTTCGATGTGCCCTCGTCGAGCATGGCCGCCGTGTAGGCGGCGAGTCCGGGCTTGTCGACCGGGTCGGCCGCGCTGCCCGAACGCACGACGAGCTGGCCGGCTACGACCGGCAGTTCATGGCTCTCGACCAGGTAGACGGTCAGCCCGTTGTCGAGCTTCATCGTCTGCGCCTTGGGGAGCGCCGCCGTGGACACTGCGGCGGGCTTGGGCATTTCCTTGCGCCACGCGACCGTCGGCTCGACGGTCGAAGGCTTCTTCTCGACGGCCGCGGGCGTCGGCGGGGCGGGCGGAATCCTTTTCTCGCCCGGGATGCCGTAGACCACGACGCGGGAGTTCTTCGTCAGCTGCCTCGCGGCGACGGCCTTCACGCCGTCGGCGGTGACGGCGGCGTACCGCGCGAGGTCCTTGTTCAGCCAGCCCGGATCGCCGTGGAACTGGTTGTACCGATTCATGCGATCGGCGATGCCGGAGAAGCCGCCCTTTTCCTCGAGGCAGGTGACGATGTCGGAGTAGATGCCGGTCTTGGCGGCTTCGAGCTCGGCGGCGGTGGGGCCGCTCTGTGCCATGCGGTCGAGCTCGGCGACGATCGCGGCCTCGATCTCCTCGGCCGTGTGGCCGGGCTTCGCGGTGCCATTGATCTGGAAAACCGAACCGAGCAGAAGCGACTGCTGGCCCGCGCTCACCGACTGCGCGATCTTCTTCTCGTAGACCAGCGACTTGTACAGGCGGCTGGCCTTGCCGCCGCCCAGGATGCGCGCCAGCATGTCGGCTTCGGCGTCGCCGGCGGTGAAGACCGGCGAGGTGATCCACGCCAGGGACACGCGCGGCAGCTCGACCTGGTCGGTCACGGTGACGCGCCGCTCGGCGGTGATCGGCGGCGTGACCGCGGTGATCTTGGGCACCGGGGCGCCACGCTCGATCGGGCCGAAGTACTTCTCGACCAGCGCCTTGGTCTTCGCCACGTCGATGTCGCCGACGATGGCGAGGCTGGCATTGTTCGGCGTGTAGTACTGCTTGAAGAACGCGCGCACGTCCTCGAGCTTCGCGTTCTGGATGTCGTCGTGCGACCCGATCACCGACGCGTAGTACGGGTGGCCGGCGGGGAAGAGCTGATGCCAGAGCTCCTCCTCGACCAGGCCGTAGGGCGCGTTCTCGACGCTCTGGCGGCGCTCGTTGCGCACCACGTCCTGCTGGTTCGACAACTTTGCCTGGTCCAGCGTCTCGAGCAGGAAGCCCATCCGGTCGGACTCGAGCCAGAGCGCGAGCTCGAGCTGGTTCGACGGCAGGTCCTCCATGTAGTTCGTGCGGTCGAAGTCGGTCGTGCCATTCATCAGCGACGCGCCGGCCGCCTCGAGCAGCGCGAAGTGCTGGTCGTCACCGACCTGGGCCGATCCCTGGAACATCATGTGCTCGAACAGGTGGGCGAAGCCGGTCAGGCCCTTCGTCTCGTTTGCGGGGCCGACGTGATACCACAGGTTCACGGCGACGATCGGAACGCTCGGGTCCTTGCGCAGGATGACGTCGAGTCCGTTCGGCAGGGTGTACTTCTCGTAGTCGAGCTGGATCATGGGGGGGGAACCCGCCTTGGGCGTCTGCGCCTCGGGGGCGCCGACGAGGAAGGCGACCGCAACGGCAGTCGCGACAAGGGCCAGGCGACGCGTCCCTCGCGCTCCCGGCGTCCGTCGTGTAGTCGACGACATCATGCGTGATCTCCAGTGAAATGAGGGAACGGATGCGGGCACCGGAGGAACTCTAAACGCCGGGAGCATGGGCGCCCCGTCATGTTGGCGTGAACAGGGCTCCGGGCCCCGCAACGCTTGTGCAATTTTTCACGAAGCCCCGAGACAGCGCCGCTTTTCCTCGGCAAGTGCGGTGTTAACGTTGCATCGGGCAACGTCTTGTCCCGACCCGAGTGGCCGCAGGGAGGGGGCTTGACGACCCCCCCGGAGCCTCGTAGAGTGCAGGCAACTTGACCGAATCGGTGGGGAATCGGCCCGCACGGTGCGACGCGCGATCCCCGGAGGAAAGCATGAGCGAATCCATCGACGCCGCACCCACCACGCTGGGCCTGCGCCTCGAAGTCGAGGCCGTGCTCGAGGAGATCCGTCCCGCCATCCAGATGGACGGCGGTGACGTCGAACTCGTCGACATCGAGCCCGGCGGCCGCGTGCTCGTCCGCCTGCTCGGCGCGTGCACGGGCTGCGAGATGTCGCAGCTCACGCTCAAGCAGGGGATCGAGAATCTCCTCAAGATGCGGATCCCCGGCGTGACCTCCGTCGACGCCGCGCTCGAGTCTGCCTCGTGAGCGTCACCCGCGAGGCCGTCCTCGAAGCCCTGAAGGCCGTGCAGGATCCCGACCTGCGGCGCGACCTCGTCACGCTCGGCATGATCGAGGACGTGGTCGTCGACGGCGGGATCGTGCGCTTCACCGTCGCGCTGACCACTCCCGCGTGCCCCGTGAAGGAGGACCTCGAGCGGCAGTGCCGCGAGGTCGTCGCGAAGCTGCCCGGCGTGACCGCGGTCGAGGTGACCATGACCTCGAAGGTGCGCGGCCGCGCCAATCCGTCCGCCGAGAAGAAGCCGATCCCCGGCGTGGCGCATGTCGTCGCCGTCGGCTCGGGCAAGGGCGGTGTGGGCAAGTCGACCGTGGCCGTCAACCTGGCCGCCGCGCTCGCGCTCGACGGCGCGCGCGTCGGCCTGCTCGACGCCGACGTGTACGGCCCCAACCTTCCACTGATGACCGGCATTCGCGAGACCCCGATGCAGCGCGACGGCAAGATCCTGCCGCTCACCGCGCACGGGCTGTCGCTCATGTCGATGGGCTTCCTCGTCGAGCCCGGCACGCCGGTGATCTGGCGTGGCCCCATGCTCAACGGCGTGATCCAGAACTTCACCCGCGACGTGGCGTGGGGCGAGCTCGATTACCTGCTCGTCGACCTGCCGCCGGGCACCGGGGACGTGCAGCTGTCGCTCGTGCAGCAGGTGCCGCTGGCCGGCGCGGTCATCGTGTGCACGCCACAGGCGGTGGCGCTCGAGGATGCGGTGAAGGCGATCGCAATGTTCGAGAAGCTCGACGTGCCCATCCTCGGCCTGGTCGAGAACATGTCGTACTTCGTCTGCCCCGGCTGCGACGCGCGACACGAGATCTTTGCGCACGGCGGGGCGCGGGCGTACGCCGAAGGGAAGGGGATCCCGTTCCTCGGCGAGATTCCGCTCCACCCCGGCGTGCGCGAGGGTGGGGATCGCGGCGCGCCGATCGTGTGTTCGGCGCCGAACTCGGCCGAGGCCGCGGCGTTCCGCGCCGCCGCCCGCCAGCTTGCCGCCCGTCTCTCGATCCAGGCCGCGGGCGAGCCCGCGACCGCCAGCGCGACTTGATGCCCGGGGCTTCGGCCCCGCACCGGACCCCACGCGAAGGAGACGCGATGGACTCGTCAGACCAGGCCAACGGCAACAAGACCTTCGGCGACTCGATCGACGTCCGCACGCACGGCCTCGGCCCGGCGGGCAAGGACGGCGTGCGCAGCGCTCCGCGCGACCGCACGCGGCAGGTGAGCGTGGGTGGCGTGAAGATCGGCGGCGGAGCGCCGGTGGCCGTGCAGTCAATGACCACGACGATGACGTGGGACGTCGCAGCGACGCTGGCCCAGATCCGCCGGCTCGCCGAGGCGGGCTGCGAGATCGTGCGCGTGGCGGTGCCCGACGAGAAGTCGGCCGACGCGCTGCCTGCGATCGTCAAGGACTCGCCGCTGCCGGTCGTCGCCGACATCCACTTCACGTGGAAGCTGGGTCTCAAGGCCATCGCCGCGGGCGTGCACAAGGTGCGCATCAATCCCGGCAACATCGGCGGCGAGTCGCGCGTGCGCGAGATCGTTGCCGCAGCGAAGGATCGTGGCATCCCGATCCGCGTCGGCGCCAACGCCGGGTCGCTGCCGAAGGAGATCATCGCGAAGTACGGCGTGCACGATCCCGAGGGGATCGTCGAGGCGGCCCTGATCCCGATCCGCATCCTCGAGGACGCGGGCTTCGAGGACATCGTCGTGTCGATGAAGGCGTCGGACGTGGGCCTCGCGGTCGCGTCGTACCGCCTGGCGTCCAGGCGCATCCCGTACCCGCTGCACATCGGGATCACCGAGGCGGGCTCGACGCGGCGCGGCTCGATCAAGTCGGCGGTGGGACTCGGCATGTTGCTCGAGGACGGCATCGGCGACACGATGCGCGTGTCGCTCACGGCCGATCCGGTCGAGGAGATCGAGACGGCGTTCATGATCCTGTCGGCGGTCGGATTGCGCCAACGCGGCCCCGAGGTCATCTCGTGTCCGTCGTGCGGCCGTTGCGACATCGACCTGATCGACCTGGCCACGGAGGTCGAGACGCGCGTCGCGGCGCTGGGCACGAAAATCCCTCTCAAGGTCGCGGTCATGGGTTGCGAGGTGAACGGCCCCGGCGAGGCGCGGGACGCCGATGTCGGCATCGCCGGCGGTTTGCACGAGGGACTGATCTTCAAGAAGGGCGAGATCCTCCGCAAGGTCAAGGAGGCGACCATCGTCGACGACCTGATGGTGGAGGTCGAGAAGGTCCTGCGCGAGAAGGAAGCGCAGGCCAGGGAGGCCGGCGCGGAAACGCCGGAAGCACGATGAGGATTTCCAGCCGAGGTCAGTACGGAATTCGCGCCCTCGTCGTGCTGGCGGGGCGTCACGGCCGG
>JBKJNH010000337.1:0-5045 GCA_046596055.1 Candidatus Eiseniibacteriota bacterium | reverse complement strand
CGAGGCGCACCGCGGCGGCCGCTCGCTCGAGATTTCACGACTGATCGTGCGCTCGCCGAACGCGCCCAGGTTCGTCACCGCGCGCAGCGAGCGGCCGATCAGTCGTGAAATCTCGAGCGAGCGGCCGCCGCGGTGCGCCTCGCGCGACACGCGCTCCGTGGTCGAGCGCGGCAGCATCGCGTACTCGGCGGTGACCCAGCCCTGGCCCTTGCCCTTGAGGAATCCGGGCACGCGCTCCTCGACCGTGGCGGCGCACAGGACGTGCGTCTGCCCAAACTGGACGAGGCAGCTGCCCTCGGCGTGGTGCAGGTAGTTGCGCGTGAACTTCATGGGACGCAGCTCGTGCGGCACGCGACCGTCGACACGGGACATGAGGGCCTCCTTCGACTGCTAGACGGGGACGACCTCGACCGGCGGGAGCGCGCGGCCGAGGAAACGTTCGGCCGTCGCGGTGAACGCGGCCGGCAGGTCGGACAAGAACAGTGCGTGGTGCGGAGCGCGTCCCGGGGGGGCGGTCATGCCGCGTTCGACGAGCAGGGCGCGGACGGCGGCCGCGGTCTCGCGGCCCGAGTCGATGAGCGTGACGCCGTCGCCCATCTCCGCGTGCAGAACACTCTCGAGCAACGGGTAGTGCGTGCAGCCGAGGACGAGCGTGTCGAGGCGATGGTCCTCGAGCGGGGCCAGGTACTCGTGAGCGACCTGGCGCGTCACGGCGTGATCGATCCAGCCCTCCTCGACCAGCGGCACGAACAGCGGACACGCGCGCTCGACGACCTCGACGTCGGGGCGCAACGCGCGCACGGCCGCGGCGTAGGCGCCGCTGCGCACCGTGCTGGCGGTGGCGATCACGCCGACGCGGCCGCTCTTCGTGCGCTCGACCGCGGCCCGGGCGCCCGAGTCGATCACGCCGATCACCGGCACCGCCAGTTCCCGCTCGAGGGCGGGAAGCGCCAGGGCGCTCGCGGTGTTGCAGGCGACGACCAGCGCCTTCACGTCGCGGGCCAGCAGGAACGCGGCGATCTCGCGCGAGAAGCGCGTCACCGTCGCCGGCGACTTGTTGCCGTAAGGCAGGCGCGCCACGTCGCCGAAGTAGAGCAACTCCTCGTCGGGCACCTGGCGCAGGAGTTCCCGCACAACCGTGAGGCCGCCGATGCCCGAGTCGAAGACGCCGAGCGGGCGCGGGTCGTGTCGCGCGTCCGCGCGCGGCTGGTGACTCATCGCCACTCCGAGACGACGAGCGGGCCGTCGAGCCGCACGTGCCCGCCCAGGGTGATGATCGGCTGGCCGCCCGCAGTCAGCGTGACGCGCGACACGGCCGGTGCATTCGCTGCGACGGTGCGCAGCAGCGAGGCGATGAGCAGTTGCTCGGCGCTCGAGCCGCCACGGAAGTTGCGCCTCAGGTCGGCGCCAAAGTCGAGGTGCAAGCCGCCGCCCGGATCCCGATAGGCGTGCGCGATCGTCGTGCCCTCGGGCAACGCGGCGCGGGCGCCACCGCTCTCGGGCCCGCGCAGGTACTCGGCCACGACCGTGCGCACGAGCTCGTCGCCCTCCACCGCGTCCTCGACGACCTCGCGCGTCTCCAGCACGAGTCCGGTGCCGCGCTCGTCGGGAAACCACAGTTCGATCGCACGCGTGCCGCGCGGGACGACGACGTCGCCCTGCGCCGTGCTCGGTGGCAGCGCGGCGCGGCTCCGGAACCACCAGATCGCGCCGGCTCCGCCGACGATCGCGAGGACCACGAGGATGGCAAGGCTCTTCCCGATGAAGGCGAGCACGCGCCGCACGAAATGGATCATGGCCAGAATCCCCCGCCCGCGTAGCGCTCGAGCGCGCGGGCAATCACGTCCGCGAGCTTCGGCAGGCCTTCGGGGGCCGCCAGTTTCGCACGTTCGGCCGGGTCCGAGAGCATTCCGCACTCCAGGAGGACGGCCGGCATGTTCGCGCCCTCGAGCGGCAGCACGCGGGCCTGGCGCAGGCGCGCCGGGGCGCGACCGTCGGCGTCGAACGCGGCGAGCAGAAGCTCCGCGACGCCGCGACTGTCCGAGGCGTAGCGACCGGCCGCATCGCGCCACGGCACGAGCGCGATCGGCCGGGTGCCGAGGCGGCGCGGATCGCCGTCGGAGGCGAACGCGGTCTCGACGTCGAACCCCAGCGGCGGGGCCACGGTCGCGCTGACCCCGCGGGCCAGGCTGCCGGGCACGCCGTCGAAGTGGAGGGAAAGGTACAGGTCCCCGCGCGAGCGATTCGCCGCCTCGACGCGCTCGGCCGCCCCAGGCTCCTGGTCGCTGTCGCGGGTCATGAGCACTTCGACGCCCGGCAGGCGCTGGCGCACGCGCTCGCGCACGAGGCGCGCGAGACGGAGCGTCAGGTCCTTCTCGCGCACGCCGCCGGCGACGAAGCCCGAGTCGGCGCCACCGTGTCCGGGATCGAGCACGAGCACGCGCAGCGGTCGGTTGGGCGGCGCCCCGTACTCGGGCGCGAATGCGACCCAGCCCGCCGGCACCTCGGGCGCGAACTCGAGCTCGAGCAGGGACTGGCCCTTCGGCACGTGCACGCGGTAGCCGCGCGCCTCGGGAGCGAGCGCGACATCGAACACCACGCCGCCCGGCTCGCGGCGGAAGCGCACCTTCGAAAGCAGTCCCTTCGCGGGCAGCGAATCGCCCGGCACCGCCGCGAGGACCGCGCCCGCAACTTCGATGAGGAAGCGGCTCTTGCGCGCCGAGAGAATCGAGGATTCGAGCGGCGCCGTCAGCGGCAGCGAGAGCCGGGTGCGCGCGCCCTCGGCAGTGAGCACAGGCGGGCCGAGATTGGGCTCCTGGTCGAACAGCACCAGCTGCCGCGCCTTCGCGTCGTAGGCGGCACGCGGGATGAAGCGACCGGACAGCGCCAGAGGGAACACCTCGACAGGGACGTGCACCTCGCCGTCGATCAGGCGCACCGGGGACGGCAGCCGGATCGCCACTTCGTCGACGATCACGTAGGGCGCATCGACGGTGAGTCGCAGCGAATGGCGCACGGTGCGCACCTCGAGCTTGCGCAAGTCGGGGCGCCAGTACTTCGTGCCGCCGACGAGGCGCGCGAGAGCGTTGGCGCCGATGGCCGGCCGGCCGTCGAGGTCGATCGTGTCGACGGTCTCGGTGGTGCCACGCCCGACGCGCTCGACTTTGATTGCCGCGCCGACAGGCGCGGCAAGGAATGCCAGGACGACGGCAAGGGCAGCGCAGACAGTCCTGCGCAGCCGGCTCAAATCTCCCGCCCGCGCGAGCGGATGGCGCGCGCCACCTCGCGCTTCGAGTCGCGCTCGGCGATGGACTGGCGCTTGTCGTGCGCCTTCTTGCCCTTGCACACGCCGATGGCGACCTTGGCCTTGCCGCGAGTGAAATAGAGACGAAGTGGGATGAGCGTGTAGCCCTGCTGGCGCGTGAGCCCCCACAGCCGGTCGATCTCGCGACGGTGGAGCAGCAGCTTGCGCGTCCGCATGGGCTCGTGGTTCGCGCGATTGCCCATGGCATACGGCGCGATGTGCACGTGATGGAGGTAGATCTGGCCGCCCTCGATCATGGCGTACCCGTCGGCGAGCTGCGCGTTCTTCGCCCGCAGCGACTTGACCTCGGTGCCCGACAGGACGAGCCCCGCCTCGAACGTCTGCTCGACGAAGTATTCGTGGTAGGCCTTGCGGTTGGAGGCGACGAGGAACTCGCCCGCGTCCTTGTCGTCCTTGCCGTCAGCCATCGCCCCCGCCCGCCCTCGTGTCCCCCGCCGGTTGCGCCCCCCGAAAAAAGCAAAGGCAGCCCGGCGGGCTGCCTTTTGAAAGCTGGTGCGGAAGGGGGGAGTTGAACCCCCACGAGATTGCTCCCACAGGCACCTGAAGCCTGCGCGTCTGCCAATTCCGCCACTCCCGCATCGAGATCGGGACGATACCGGAGGGGCCGCGGGGCGTCAAGAAGGGCCGAATTCGGCCGCCGGGGCGCATCAACATGCGCTGGCGCATGTGCCGCGGTCGGGAGTGCGAATTCACTGCCCCCGGGGGCAGTGAATCGGGCACCCAGGCTGGCGCCGTTGAATCAGGGTCCCGCCAGTCGCCATCGACCGTCCGCCTTGCGCCGGCGCAAGCTCATGGTTCGCGAATGCGGAGGACGTAGGGTCCGGCGGTGAGATCGTCTTTCCGCCATAGGACACCCGGGGGGAGCCTTCACGCAGCTGTCGAATCCGGCTGGAGAACGGACACTCCCCACGTGGCGGGGATCCGATTGTCGAGAACGAGCTCACCCTCGACCGCCTTGCCAGCGGGGATGGTCGTGAGCACGACGTCTTCGGAGCGACGAGGCTTTGGGCGAGACGCGATCGACACCCTCGCCGCTCCGATCCGGGTCATGGCCTCGTGGGGGAGGACGACGGCACGCGCGCGCAAGCTCGGAGCTGGTCCAGATGCTGCGGCCCACGGAGTCCGCGCGCGGTGAGAGAAGCATCCAGTCCGAGTCCCAGCGCCCCGAGAACTCGAACTCGCCCGCCGGGCGGCAGCGTGACGGGCACGAACTCCTCGGCGCGCGGGAACATCGAGCGGCACGCGGCCGAGCGAATGACGATCTGGGTACCGTCCGGGCGTCGCACGTCGAAGCGAAGGTCGATCGCTCCGATCTCTCGCATCCGATGGCTGGGCGGAAGCGCGGTACGTTTCATTCAGCCCGGATTGGGGCCCTGCCCGCGCAGCCGGATCGTGTCTCCCATCGCCCACGAACCGGATCAGACCTCCCGGCCCGCGGGCGCACCGGTCTCGATCGCTGCGTGCCGATTCGCGGCTGTCACCCTGCGCAGCAACGCGACAAGCGAGAGCCGTCGCGACTGTACCGGCTTCCCGCGCAACTTCCCCCACTTCCTGAGTCGTGTCCGCATGGTACCTCCTTCAACAAGCTTCGATTATGCACCGCGGGGTTGGTGACGGGCGAGGGCGGACAAAAGGTGGATGCCGGGTCCGAAGGCTCGCTGACCGGCTGACCGAGATGGAAACAGCCCAATTCACCGCGCCTAAGATAGGTGAATTGGGC
>JBKJNH010000320.1:0-8142 GCA_046596055.1 Candidatus Eiseniibacteriota bacterium | reverse complement strand
TCAACGATCACATCCCCGATCTGCTGGCAGAGCTTGCCACCGCCCTGAGGGTCGGGTCGGATGAAACGATCGCGGAGGCCCTGCTCGACGCCAGTCCGCCCGCGCACGGCTTGCAGCGGGTCAAGGACGGTTTCGATATCGAGGAGGTCGTCGCTGAGTACAACATCCTGCGCGGCTGCATCCACGACCTGGCCGAGCGGAACAACCTGAGCCTGCAGGGCGAGCCGTTCCACGTCCTCAACCGGGTCTTCGATGGAGCGATCGGGTTGGCCGTGCAGTCCTTCGCCGCGCAGAAGGCGCTCGAAGTCCAGCAACGCCGCGAGGACTACCTGGCCTTCGTGGCCCACGACCTTCGCACGCCGCTGAACGCCATTTCCCTCACCGCGCGGGTGCTCGAGATGCACCTCACGCGGGAGGGTTCCGCCACGCCGGACACGGTCCAGAAGTTCAGGACGCTCAACCGGAACGTGCAACACCTCCAGGACCTGATCGGGAAAGTGCTCGAGGAGAACACGAACCTGGAGACCGACTTCGGGGTCAAGCTGGAGCGCCGACGATTCGACCTGTGGCCGTTCGTCGAAGCCATCACGCAGGATGTCCATCCGGTCGCCGGGACGGACTCGGTACGCCTGGTGAACGCGATTCCCGAGGATTTCGTCGTCTACGCCGACGCCAGCTTGCTGCGCCGTGTTCTCCAGAACCTGATCGCCAACGCGATCTCCTACACGCCGCGCGGGGAGATCGTCATCGGGGCCAGCGTGATGGAGGTGGACGCCATCACCGAGTGTTTCGTGCGCGACAATGGCGCGGGGATCCCGAAGGACCGCATTCAGGCCGTGTTCGATCAGCACGAGACGGACCCCGACAAGGAAGACGGGCTGGGACTCGGTCTCGCCATCGTCAAGGCCCTGGTCGAGGCCCACGAGGGGGTGGTGACCGTGGAGAGCGAGCTCGGGGTCGGCTCGACATTCCGGTTCACGCTCCCGGGACAGCGGGTCTAGAGGCAGCGCAGAATCCATGCAGGCCAGCGCCAATCTGCCGATCCGCACCGCGCGACTCGAGCTTCGGCCGTTGCGGGACGCGGACGTTCGATGGTCGCCCGGGACCTTGCCCTGGCGACGCGCAAAGTCGCCGCGCGGAGATCGGGTACATGCTGGTGCCCGGGGCTTGGAACCACCGCGATATGCACGAGGCCCTGTCCGCGCTCCTCGACTGCGCCTTCACCGAACTGAACCTGAAGCGCGTCGAAGCCGACACCTTCGCCTTCGCCCTCCCGGGAGAACTCGATCAGGGGGTCAGATCGACGGCCGCAGCCGCGAGGACTGCTTTGGTCCCCGCTTCCTCGACGTAGGCAATCGCGGAGGCGTTCTTGCGGACCAGGTCGGCCGGCGGTGTGATGTCCACCTCGCCCCTGCCCGATGCATCCACGCGCAGGGCGCGGAAAGCCCGCACGACATTCTCGTGACGCAACGTCCGTCCGGAGTTCTCGCCGCTACCGACCCTGGTTTCGAGGCCGCGTTCCACCAGCGCGACGTTGAGCACGGCACCCTTCGGCACGGACGCGACCTCGTAGCGGAAGGTCAGGGTCGTCGCGTCGCTCGCCGACGACTTCGCCTCCTTCACCGCGCGCCACTTCAGCGGCACCGCCGGCACCTTCTTCAGTGCCGCGTCGATGCTCCGGCGCGCCCGGTCCCTGTCGGAGCCGACGAACTCGTCGCTGCCGTTGATCACGGCCTGCGGCGTGTAGACGCCGGTCTTCTTCCAGGCGGCGGAATAGGCGGACTGCCGCTGCGAGAACGCTGCATCACTGAACTTGTCCCGCCAGCCGAGCCGATTCCAGTAGTCGACATGAAACGCGAGGCAGAACACGCGGCGACCGTCCTTGCGCGCATCTCGGACGAGCTCGTTGAGCAACGCTTCGGCCGGCGGGCAACTCGAGCAACCCTCCGAAGTGAACAGTTCGACGACGGCGAAGGGAGCGTCATCGCTGCCCATCGCCGCTACGGGCTGCTTCTCCTGCGCGCGGGCGGAAGCGATCGTCAGCCAGGCGAGGACGACTCCCGCCAGTGCCACGATCAAGCTCGGCCATGGGATCCGGGGCTTCATGCTCGATCTACTCGCGCGGTCGCGGGGTGTGACTGCGGGCGCTTCCGATCAGTCGGGGGAGGGTCTACTTGCCGTGAATGAAATTCATTCACGAAGTGAATCGTTCGGGACGCGTCGCAGCTCGCCCTGGAGCGCCGCGTTCACGCGCAGCCCCCATCGCTTGAGGATCCGGCCGCGATCGGCGATCTCCGGATCGAGCCTGGACAGCCCAGCTGTCAGGCGAGCCGAACAGGCGAGACTCAACGCGGGGGCATCGAGTTCAAGGGCGGCAGAGGGCCGCACATTGAGGAAGATTAGTCGGTTTATGGTGAACGGCTAAACTCGATAAGATCCTCAGGGAACTCGATCTGCCCCACCGTATGCGTTCATTCGGACGACTCCAATGCAGGGCTCGACGATCTTGACGATTTCCCCATAGCCCACGGTGCGGATCATCGCGAACGCCGAGACGTCCGCCTCCGGAAAGAGCTCGCTGACCAGGGAGCAAGCTGCGATCAGAGTTGCTCCCTTCGTGATGAAGTCATCAACGACCGTAACGCGAGCAGGAACCGCGAGCACTGGACGAACAGCCATGGATTCCAGGTGTTCTTGGGGTGTGGGGCGGGTTCCGGGATCGGCAAATGCAGACTTGCGAACCGGGCGCTTCCGCACGAGGCACTCGTCAATCTGGGCTCCGAGCCCCTGCGATACGAGCTCCTCGCAGATGCGGCGACCCGGCCACCCGGCCACAGACCCCCTGAGACCTGGGGACTGCTCCGCGGCGCCGGGATCAAAGTGACATTGGGCCGAGGACAGCCCCGAGCCCGCTCGCTACGAGGTGACTCCCGAGTTCACGTGCCGCTTTCGAAATCGCCCCGGGTCGGTCGGACCTGACGCCATCCCGCCAGTGGCGTGACCGCGCGGCGATCTCGGACGTCCCCCTGGGTGAGTAGACGAGGAACGCTCCGAATCGGACCTCAGAGAGTAAGTTCGGCGACTTCGCCACGTGACCGCTCGGGGAGTGCATCGAGGAGCGGCTCGAGAATCGAGGGCTCGAGCCCGATTGCACCGTATCGCTCGAACTCGGCGGCCCAAGTTCCCTTCGGCGCCTCGGGCGAATCCGTGAAGAGCGAAAAGAGAGAGAGCGATTGGCCGGGACGAACCACCTCATGAGGAACCTGCGTGGAGTTGGCCTCCTGCAACAGGTTCGCCAGAAGAAAGAGCGGTCGCCCAAGTCGGAGTGCTTCCCACCCCTGGTGGAGCGAGCCACTCTTCTCTCCCGCGGCGATGATCACGGTCGCGTCGGATAGGAGTGCCATCGTCCGATTCCGCCGCGGGAAGTTTCCTCGCTGCGAAGGCATGCCAGACGCGAACTGAGACACCGCGAGGTGCTCCCGCATGATGTACTCCTGCAGCCGGCGGTTCTTCGCTGGGAAGAACTCGTCGATCGGCGTTCCGAGGACCGCAATCGTTCGGCCCCCGGCGTCGATCGCAGCCTGATGCGCTGCCGTGTCGATGCCTTCCGCCAGCCCGCTCACGACAACGACACCGTGCCTCGCGAGTCCGGAAGCGATCGTCCGTGCATGCTCGAGATCGATGTCCGTTGCCTGCCGGGATCCGACGATCGAGACCCGACGCCCGACGCGCAGGATGGCGGGCTCACCGGCCCAATCGAGCCGCGCCGGGGCATGCTTCCGCTCAACCTCGTTGAGCGGCCCGAGGCGCTCCTCGAGCGTCGACGACTGGATGTGCGGAACATGGTTCTCAGGATTCACGCGGGCCTCCCTTTGCGAGCCAATCTTGTCCCAGCCCGGGGACGGAATCCAGCGAAGTGGCGCGGATCAACCGTGAGTCTCACCCCTCACCCGCCCTACTTCCGCCGCTTCTCCCGCACCTTCTTCTTCTCGCGGCGATGCGCGCGCAGCCAGTCCTCCGCGCCAGGCGTCGCATCCCACGCGTCGATCAGCATGGGCACCGCGAGGGCGGCCTCGCTCTCGCTGCCGAGCGTGTACCCGCGGGACGTGACCGCCGGCAGGCGGGAAGGGTCGAGGAGGTACTTCACCACGTGCGGATTGGAGCGAACCGCACGCGCAAGCGCCGCTGTCGCGTCGGCGGAACCGGGGCCGTGCAGGCGGTACGCGGCCAGCGCGTCGCCGTAAAGCAGGAGCGCGTCGCGGTCGTCGGGAAAGCGCGCCGCGACTGCGCGTGCCTCGGCGGCGCGACCGAGCTCGAGCAGGCGCGGGACGAGCAGGCTGCGCACGCCGCGGTGATCGCCCTCGTCAAGGTCGAGCAGCGCGAGCCAGTGATCGATTGCCAAAACGTGATCTCCGGTGTCCCACACGGTCTCGGCCAGCGCGGCCCGCGCGCGCACGTACGGCCGCGTCTCGAACACGCCCCAGAACTTGCCGCGCAGCTCGTCGAACGCCTTGGGACCGAGCAAGCGCTCGGCTGCGGCGACGGCCTGCTCGAAGAACGCACGCGCCCGCTTCGCATCGGGCATGCCTTCACCGAGCAGCACGAGCGCGTCGGCGCAATCCGGCCACAGCCGCACGGCCTCGCGGGCGAGCTTGATGCGCAGGCGACCGTGCGCCTCGAGCGCGGCGTAATAGAGCTCCTTCGCGCGCCCGACCGCGTCCGTCGCGACGGGCTCCGCGGGGAGAGCGCCGCCCGAGGCCGCGAGCCTGGCGTTCAACTCGGCGACGGAGAGGCCCTCGTCGGTCAGCATGCGCCCGATCTGTTCCATCTGGCGCTCCATCACCCGGCGATCCGGCAGCGCACCCGCAACTCCGCCGAGCCGTCGACCCTTGGGCAAGGATTCCGCCGCGAGGATCTCCGGCAACTCGAACGTCAGCGTGCGCGCGCGACCCGCCACGCGCACGGCGTGCGACCAGCGACCGGAGTCGAGCTCGTCCTCCGTCGTCACCGCGAGCGCGCGCAGCAACGACTCGAGGAAGTCGAGCCTTGCCGCATCGACCGGGAGAAACGCACCCTTCGACTCGAGCCCCAGGAGAAACGGGAGTCGATCATCGGTCGTGAACGGCAGTCCCTGCCGCTCCCAGGTCTCGAGCAGCGCGAGCGGCACGCGATACGCCCGCTCGAAGGTCAGCAACCAGCGCTCCCGCTTGAGCCACCGGGCCGGCGGCTTGCCCCCAGAAGCGACGACCACCTCGAAGTCGGCGACATCGTGATAGAACCCGATCCCGAACTCCCGTCCAGCGCAACCGAGGATCGAGAAGTGCTTCATTGCCTCCGGCCCGCCGCGCGAGGTGATGCGAACCAGGTCGCGATCGCTCAGCTGGTTCCACGGCGCCGCCGCATGGAATGCCCCCGCCGCCTCGGCGAACGCCGTGATCCGCTCGGGCTCGACGTCGGGGGCGAAGATCTCGTGCGAGAACAGCGGACCACCGAGCTCCTTGCGCATCATGCTCACGACGAGGTCCAGCTCGTCGATGCGCTCGAGCAGGTCAACCTCGATGCCCAGCTCGCCGAGCGGCGGGACGAGCGCGGCATGCAGCGCCGCGTCGGCCACCTCGACCACCTTCGGTCGCCCCGGATGCCCGTTGCTCCCCGGACTCCGCGCCTGCTCCGCGAGCGCACCGAGCGCCAGCGACACATACGGCGCGTCGCCCGGCAGAGGCACCGCCGGCGTGCTCATGACCAGCTCCCCGGTGGCCCGGCTGCGGCAGATGCCGATGAACGGCAACTCGGGCGGCACGCTCGGATCCTTCGACACGATCCACTGCGGGCCGCGGACGACGACGAGTTCCCACACGTCGTTCCCGGGAGCAATGCGACGCAGGCGCTCGAGATCGACGGAAGGGGGCGGAGGGGAAACCGGCTTCGGCATGGTGGGACGGGTCCTCATGTGCGGGGAGGTCAGTCGCGGGGCGAAGTGCTCAAGCTTACCCCCCGTCGTGGGTTGTGGCGATCGACTCTTCGGCGGGTTCGTAGACAACGACGCGAACATCTGAAAGCGGACCAAGTTTGCGCTCGATACGTTCGCGCACGGATCCCCAACGGAGACCCCCGAGGCCCGCACCAAGCGGAGGAATCGCGATCGATCGAATCTCGCGGCTTTGGAGCTCCGCAACCAGGGCATCGAGCCCGGCCTCGATGTCCTCCATGCGCGATCCATCTCGCCAGTGCCGCTTGGTCGGGCCACGCCCGCTTGAACTGCAGCGCGATGCCGCGACCCATGACGCCCACGGTGTTCACCGTGTTGACCAGTGCCTCGGCGCGCACGTAGGCGGAGTGTACGCCCCTACAAGAACGTCGCAATCTCCTCCAGCGGCTTCTTGTCGAGGGCCGGCACCATTGCGCCCTCCGCCGGGTAGCCGACCACCAGGATCAGGAACGGCCGCTCATGCGCGGGACGGACGGCCGAGTCGAACGGGGACACCCCTCGAGGGCCGCAGTCCCGACCACGCGACGAGTGCGATGAAAAGTGCCTGGATCGCGATTCGAGGGACGAGCGCAGTGACGGGTGCGCCGCCGATCGTGACGCCCGAGCGCGCGGCGTGGATGTTCGCGGGGAGCACCGCGAGGAGCAACGCAATCAACGCGATTGCCGCAATACGACGGGTCCGCGGCACGAGAAGCCCGATGCCCCCGAGGATCTCGCAGACTCCCGTGAACGTGACCATGAACTCGGGATCGGGAATCGCTGGAGGCACCATCCGGACCAGGTCCGCCCGCAGGCCGTTGAAGTGCGCGGCAGCCGTGAAGCAGAACATGGCCGCCAGGCCGACACGCGTCGCGGCGGCCCAGTCCCTAAGCGCCCGCACACGCCACTGGCCCACGAGCCGGGCGAGAATCGTGACGGCGATGAGAACGATCAACACTGCCACGGAGAGCTCCTTCGTTAACGTGCGTAGTGCTCCGCTCCCAGGAAGTGGAGCGACACGTACGGCTCGTCGCCCACCACCCGGCTATCCTCGAGCGCGGCCGTTGCGGTCTCCGACAGGACGAGGCCGACGTGTTCGACATTTGAGGAGAACTGGCGAGGGAGTCATGGGCAGGTCGCCGGCCTCGTAGGTTTGCGGGTTCAGGAGCTTCGCCCCCTGGACGTGCGTGGCGTTCCAGCTCTGCGCCGAGTTCACGTCCACGACGGCGACGGACCGCTCCTCGATCAGCCGGTGAAGTTCATCGGGCGAGATCGTCTTCAGCTCCATCAGTTGCGCCATCACGCTCGTCAGCCTCCGGGTTTGAGCATGGACGAGGAGCTCCGCCGATCGGGAGCCACCCGTCAGCACTGCGGCTGCTCTGCGGGGACCCGTGGCCCGCCCGTTCGCGAACTCGTCCTCACCCCGCCCTGCGCCGCCGCTCGTACTCGAGTCGCTCCGCGAGGAAGATCTTGAGGAGGGACTGGTAAGGGACGTCCCGCTGGTTCGCGAGCACCCGCAGCTCGTTCAGGAGCGAAGCCGGAAGTCGGAGCGAGATCGTCTCCGTCGACGGCTTGAGATGCGGGAGGGTCACGGGCTTTGCGGCGGCCCAGTCGACGTACTCTGCCGAGTCGTGCACGGCCCAGAAGCCGCGCTCCTCGTCCTCGCTCTTGAAGCGCGGCACCGCTTGCTCAGGCTTCCGGCGAGTCTTCGGCTTGTTCTTTCGCTCGTTCATAGATTCTCCGCTCGCGTCGATTCATCGGCCGGGCCGAGATGACGCGGATGAGATTCCGACGCACCGTGAACACCAGGAAGAGCGGACGCTCGGCCACGGTCCGTCCAAGTGCGTAGTACCGGACCTCGATCCGGGAGTGCCCCTCGTCCTCGACCACCAGGAGTGGCCGGTGGAAGAAGACCTCCTCGCACTCGGCCCGCGAGCCGCGGGGCCGCTCCCAGCTCTTGCTGGCGTTCCCCGCGTCCCAGTCGAAGCCGGTGCAGTCCGCCAGCGGACTCTCAGGAATCATCCGCAAAGCATATTATGGACATATACACCAATTAAGGGCTCGATTCCGCTGGGGAGTCAGCCGTTTTCGCCCGATCGGTTTCCACCTCCCCTCGAAGCGACACTCCCCGAGCGCGGGGCGCGGTGATCCCTTCCGCCGGCGGAGCACGCACC
>JBKJNH010000312.1:0-4985 GCA_046596055.1 Candidatus Eiseniibacteriota bacterium | reverse complement strand
CGACGAGTACTCGGTGTGATAGCCGGCGACGAGCTCGGCCTCGGCCTCGGGCATGTCGAACGGCGCGCGGTTGGTCTCGGCCAGCATGGCGATGACGAAGATCAGGAACGCGACCGGCTGGAGCACCGCGAACCACGGCCCGACCTGCTGCGCCTCGACGATCTTGACGGTCGACAGCGATCCGGTCGTCAGGACGATGGAGACGACGGTCAGGCCCATCGCCAGCTCGTAGCTGATCATCTGCGCCGAGCTGCGCAGCCCGCCCATCAGGCTGAACTTGTTGTTCGACGCCCAGCCGGCGAGGACGATCGAGTACACCGCCAGCGACGACATGGCGAGGAAGACGAGAATGCCGACGTTGAGGTCGGCGACGATCACGTTCGGCCCGACGGGCACCACGGCGAACGTGACGAACGCCGGGATGAACGAGATCAACGGCGCCATGAGGTACAGGACCTTGTGCGCCTCGATCGGCGTGATGTCTTCCTTGAAGAACAGCTTCAGCACGTCGGCCGCGGGCTGGATCAGGCCGAAGGGGCCCACGCGGTTGGGACCCGGGCGGAACTGGATGTGCGCGGCGACCTTGCGCTCCCCCCAGATCACGATCGGGAGCACGCCGAGCATGCCGCCGACGATGGCGAGCATCTCGACCGACGTCCAGATCCAGTGCTGGGCCAGCGGTGGCAGCGTTTCCAGGAAGCTCATCGTCAAACCTGCGAGGCCGCTGCTGCGGCCTCGCGGTAGGGCGCGAGTTCCGCCTTGCGGCGGTTGACCTGGCAGCGCTTCTCGCGGACATGGAACTCGAACTCGTCACGGAACAGCTTGATGTACGACATGACCGGCATCGCCGCCGCATCGCCGAGCGCGCAGAACGACTTGCCGAGGATCATGTCGCAGATGCCGTAGAGCTGGTCGATCTGCTCGATCGTGCCCTCGCCGTGCTCGAGCTGGGTGAGGATGTTCTCCATCCAGTGCGTGCCTTCGCGGCACGGCGTGCACTTGCCGCACGACTCGTGGCGGTAGAACTTGGTCACGTTGAGCGCCAGGTCGACCATGCACACCTGGTCGTCGACGAACACGCAGCCGCCCGAGCCCACCATCGAGCCCGCCGCGGCGACCGACTCGTAGTCGAGAGGCGTGTCGAGTTGCGACGGCAGCAGGGCCGGCACCGACGAGCCGCCCGGAATGATCGCCTTCAGCGTGTAGCCGTCCTTGAGTCCGCCCGCGTAGTCCTCGAGCAGCGCGCGCAGCGGCAGGCCCAGCGGCACCTCGTAGTTGCCCGGCTTCTTCACCGGGCCGGACACGGAGAAGAGTTTCGTGCCCGCGCTCTTCTCGGTCCCCCACTGCTTGTACCAGTCGGCGCCGTTCAAGACGATCGGCGGCACCGCGCACAGCGTCTCGACGTTGTTCACCACCGTGGGGCAGGCGTACAGGCCCTCGACGGCGGGGAACGGCGGCTTGAGACGCGGGTTGCCGCGCAGGCCCTCGAGCGAGTTCAAGAGCGCGGTCTCTTCGCCGCAGATGTACGCCCCGGCGCCGAGATGCAGGTGACACTCGAGGTCGTAACCCGAGCCCTGGATGTTCGCGCCGAGATAGCCGGCGGCCTTCGCCTCGGCGATCGCGTTCTCGAGGCCGGGCAGCAGGAAGGCGAACTCGCCGCGGATGTAGATGTACGCCGCGTGCGCCTTGATCGCGTAGCTCGCGAGGATCACGCCCTCGATCAGCGAGTGCGGGTTCTTCGCCATCAGCTCGCGGTCCTTGAACGTGCCGGGCTCGGACTCGTCGGCGTTGACCACGAGATAGCGCGGCTTCGGCGAGTCCTTCGGGACGAACGACCACTTCATCCCGGTCGAGAAGCCCGCGCCGCCGCGCCCGCGCAGGCCCGAGGCCTTGACGAGGTCGATGATTTCGTTGGGCGCGACCTTGCCGCCGATGACCTTCTCGACCGCCTTGTAGCCGTCGTAGGCGCGCTTGTAGACGTCGATGCCGGTCAGGCCGGGCTCGTCGATGTGCGCGAAGAGCAGCAGCTTCTTGTTGTGGCTCACTGGAGACCATCCAGCAGGCGATCGACGGCAGCCTCGTCGAGGTTCTCGTCGAACTTCCGCTCGTTGATCTGGAGCATCGGCGCCGAGCCGCACGAGGCCAGGCACTCGACCTTCTTGAGCGTGAACTTGCCGTCGGGCGTGGTCTCGCCGGCCTTGATGCCGAGCTTCTGTTCCATGTGCGCGAACACGCGCTCGGCGCCCATGATCGAGCACGACAGCGTGCAGCACACCTGGACCACGTACTTCCCGACCGGCTCGAGGTGATACATCGTGTAGAACGACGCGACCGCGGCAACTTCGGCGACCGTGACGTCGATCGAGCGTGCGGTCAGCTCGATCGCCTCCTGCGACAGGAAACTGAAGCGCTCCTGCGCCAGCCACAGCACCGGCATGATCGCCGAGATGCGGCGATCCGCGGGGTAGCGGGCGAGGATTTCTTTGACTTGAATCTGGTCTGCAGGGGCGAACTCGAGGTCCTTCCCCAGCTTGACCAGATCCAGCCCGACCTTGGTCGCGTTCAATCCCATTCGAGCGCTCCCTTCTTCCACACGTAGACGTAGCCCACGAGCAGGAGAGCGATGAACAGGAACATCTCGATGATGGCCATCAGCCCGAGCTGGTCGAACGCGACCGCCCACGGGTAGAGGAACACGATTTCGATGTCGAACAGGATGAACAGCACGGCGACGAGGTAGAACTTCACGCTGAACCGCTCGCGCGCGTTGCCGAACGTGGGCACGCCGCACTCGTACGGGGTGACCGCGGTCTGGCTGTGACGGGGCCGGCCCGCGATGTACGACAGGAGGATGATCACCCCCGCGACGACGAGGGCAAGTACGGTCAGGACGGCGATCGGCGCGTAGTCAAGAAGCTGCAAGCCTGGCTCCGGATCGGGACGGAGGAGGACGGGCCGCGGGCCGGGTTCGAGTCGGCCGGCGGAACGCCGCGCGAGGGAAGGTGCGCGGCCGAAATGTAGCGGCAGAGCGGGGTTAGGTCAAGGCGTGGGTCCCGATTCGAGGCGCTTGAGGGGTATTACTAATCCCATCGTCTTACTGACAAGCTTGTACGGCACCCGAACAAAGTCCAAGATCAAGCCGCACACGCTGGCGCCCCTGTCCTCCGCGGAAGGCGGCGACGATTGCTCGGCAAGCCGATGTCCAAGCCAGAAACCAGGGAGCGCCTCATGCGAAAGATCCTCACCGTGGTTGCGCTCGTGCTTGCCGCTGGCGCACCCGCCCAGGCCCAGGTCGGCAACCTGATCTGGGCGGATGACTTCGACAACCTGGATCACTGGCTGAAGGTCACCGGGAACGGCAGCTGGGGCTGGGGCAACGGCGAACTCGAGTACTACAAGAACGAGAACGTCGACATCGCGAGCGTTCCCGGCGAACCGGGCAACAGCGCGCTGCGCATCATTGCGAAGCAGGAGAGCGGCCCGGGTATCGTCGATCAGTGGGGGAATCCCCTGGGCTACACGTCGGGCAAGGTGGTGACCAAGTCGTTCGTCAGCGTCCAGTACGGGATGATCGAGACGCGCGTGCTGGTGCCGAACCTCGACCTTGGCGGGTGGCCGGCCGTGTGGATGCTGGGCACGACCAACTTTGGGTGGCCCGCCAGCGGCGAGATCGATCTTATGGAGATGGGCGCGTCCAAGGCCTTCCGCGACCTGCACGACACGCACAACGGCGGCAACGGCCTGAACAACTCGACCGTGAACCAGATGGTGGGCGCAAACGCGATCTACTACTCCGCGGGCGCCGTCAACCCGGGCAATCCCTCGGGCGCCGCCAGCCTCGCCAACGATCCGAACGACGTCAGCGACCGCCCCTACTACAACTACGCCAACCCGCTGAACGGCCGCTTCCTGATCTACCGAGTCTACTGGGACCAGAACTCGATGCGCTTCACCGTCGTCGACGAAGGCGTCGAGCGCGACCTCTACGCACAGCCGTTCGTGTTTGGCAGCGATGCCGACGAGTTCCGCCAGCCGTTCTACCTGCTCGCCAACCTCGCCATCGGGGGGGCGTACACCGACGCCTACCGCCTGGGCGACCCGGGCAGCGGCCTGCCAGTCTCGATGCCACTGCCGGCCACGATGTACGTGGATTACGTCCGCGTCTACCAGTGGAACGGTCAGGGCGAGGTCGTGCTGGGTCCGCCCACGTGGCAGACCGGCCGGTTCGGGCTGTTCACCGACTTGACGCCGACCAACGCCGGCCTCGTCACCGGCATCTCGTCCGAGATTTACGTCTGGGAGAACACGCTGCTGAACGGCACCATCGCACCGTTCGAGGGAAGCAATGGCCTCACGTGGACGACCAACGGCAGGGGATGGTTCGGCGCGGGCATCCTGTCGCACCAGCCGAAGAACCTGTTCAACCTCGGCGACGGTTTCCTCAAGTTCCGGATCAAGATTCCGGCCAACGTCACGTTCAAGATCGGAGTCATCGATTCGTGGGGCAACCAGAACTACGTGACGCTTCCTGCGAACCAGACGAAGTACGGTCTCGTGCGCAACGGCCAGTGGGGCCAGGCGTCGATCCCGATCAGTGAACTGCGCGGCACGGCCATCGACTTGCGCATGCTGAGCTACGAATTCGTCATCCTCGAGGAGTCCGGCACCGCCTGCGAATTCGCCCTCGACGACATCTACTGGGAAGCCAGCACGCCCGTTGCCGTGGGCGACGAGGGCCTGGCGCCCCGTGGTGTCCTGCGCATGTCGAGCGCGCCCAACCCGTTCCACGCCATGACGGAGCTGCGCTTCGAACTGTCGGCTCCGCTTCCGTACGAGGTCACGGTCTTCGACGCGGCCGGGAAGCGGGTGATCGCATTCCGCGGGATCGGCCGGGTCGGAGCGAACGCGGTGCGATGGGACGGCCGCGACGACCAGGGCCGCAAGGCCCGCCCGGGCGTCTACTACTATCGGCTGGTGTCGGACGG
>JBKJNH010000266.1:0-4971 GCA_046596055.1 Candidatus Eiseniibacteriota bacterium | reverse complement strand
ACAACGATCCCGAGCGGCTCGAGGTCAAGGCGGGCGTCGACAAGCGACTGGTTGCCGCGAGCGCTACGGCGGAGGGGCCCCCGGTCGAGGACTTCGCGTTCGACACGCCCGCGGCCGAGGCCGACGCCCTGGCCGAGCGCATCGTCGCCGCCGTCGCCTCCGGGCGTCGCGCGTTCGGCGATCACGCCGTGCTCGTCCGCCGGCACGCAGCCGCCTTGCCGGTGGCGCAGGCGCTTGCCGCGCTCGGCGTGCCCTGTCGCGTCGCCGGCGGCGGCGGACTCTTCGCGCGCCCCGAGGTCGAGGCCTGCCTCGACGCGCTCGCGCTGCTCGCCGACCCGGTGGATGATCGGGCGTTCTGGTTCACGGCGACGAGCCCGTTGTACGGCGCGCCGCCGCTCGACCTGGCCCGCCTCTCCAGTCGCGCCCGTCGCCGCCACCGCGGGCTCGAGGACGAGGCGCGCGCGCTCCTCGCCGGTCGAACGCGCGGGGAGGACGACGCCGGAGATGACGAGGCGCCGTGGAGTCCGGCGGCCGAGGCGGCGGTACGCGCCCTCGTCGCTCATCTCGACGAACTGCGCGTGTTCGCTCTAAGCCACGGCACGGGCGAGACGCTCTACCGCCTGCTGCACGTCACCGGGCTCCTGCCGCGGCTCGCCGCGGCCGGCACGGTCGAGGCCGACGAACAGGTGCGAAACCTCGCCCGCCTGTTCGACGTCGTCCGCGGCTACGCCTCCCTGGCCGAGCGCGATCGCGTTCCCGACTTCGTGCGTCATTTGGCGCTGGTGCGCGCCGCCGGCGAGAACCCGCGTGCCGCCGAGGCCGAGTTCGACGACGACGCGGTCCACATCCTCACCGTGCACCGGGCCAAGGGGCTCGAGTTCCCGGTCGTGTTCCTGGTCGGGCTCGAGGCCAATCACTTTCCGAGCGTGAACCGGCGCGATCCCCTGCCCTTTCCGGACCCGCTCCTGCCCGCCGGGATCCCCGTCGGCGACGTTCACCGCGCCGAGGAGCGTCGGCTGTTCTACGTGGCGATGACGCGAGCGCGCGAGGAGTTGTGGCTGTCGAGCGCACGCAATCACGGCGGACCGCGGCGCTGGAAGACCTCGCCGTTCGTGCTCGAGGCGCTCGATCGTCCGCTCGCGGATCCGACGGCCACGCGCTCGGCCGCGCTCGATGCGGTGCGCCGCAACGCGGCGCGACCGGCCGCCCTTGCCGTCGAACTGGCGCCGCTGCCCGCGGACGCGCGGCTCGTGCTGTCGCATCGCCAGATCGACGACTACCGGACCTGCCCGCTCAAGTACAAGTTCGCGCACGTGCTCGCGGTGCCGCTCCTGCCCCACCACTCCGTCGGGTACGGACTGGCGCTGCACAACGCGATCCGCGACTTCTACGTGCACCGGCGCGAAGGCTGGCCGCTGGACGAGGACGGAATCGTGCGCCTGTTCGAGCGCTCGTGGACCGGCGAGGGCTTCATCACGCGCGAACACGAGGAGGAGCGCCGTCGCCAGGGCGAGGCTGCGATCCGCGCGTTCTACCGGCGCGAGCTGGCGCAGCCATCGTCGCCGGCCGCGGTCGAGGCGCCGTTCGAGCTCACCCTCGGATCCACGGTCGTGCGGGGCCGCTTCGATCGCGTCGACGTGCGCGGCGACGGCGCGGTCATCGTCGACTTCAAGTCGAGCGACGTCCGCGAGCAGTCGGTCGCCGATCAACGCGCGGCGGAGAGCCTCCAGCTCAAGCTGTACGCGCTGGCGTGGGCGACGACCGAGGCGACCCCGCCCATCGGGGTCGAACTGCACTACGTCGCGACCGGCATCGTCGGCCGCGCCGCGTCGGGCGCCGAGGACCGCGCCGCGGCCGCCGACGCGGTGGCCGAGGCGGCGGGAGGCATCCGCGCCCGCGCCTTCGGCGCCACGTCGTCGTACGGCGCCTGCGGTCACTGCGCCTACAACGCGATCTGCCCGTCGCGCGCCCGGGGCTCGTTCTGAGCGCCGCGCCCGACGTTCCGGCGGCGTGGCTCGACGCCACCGTCGCCATCGCGCGCGACGCGGGCGCACTGCTGCGCGATGGCTTCGGCCGCCGCGGCGCGATCGAACTGAAGGGCGCGATCGACCTCGTCACGGCCTGGGACCGCGCCAGCGAGGCGCACATCCTCGCCGCGCTGGCTCGCCGCTTCCCCGGACACGCCGTGCTGGCCGAGGAGTCGGGCAGCCTGGCCGGCGCCGACGCCGAGTTTCGCTGGGTCGTCGATCCGCTCGATGGAACCACGAACTTCGCGCACGGCCTGCCCATCTTCTGCGTCTCGATCGCGCTCGAGGCCCGGGGCCGCCGCGCGCTCGGCGTGATCTACGACCCGATGCGCGACGAGTGCTTCGCCGCCCGCGCCGGGGCAGGTGCGACGCTCAACGGCGCGCCGATCGCGGTCAGCGCGGCGCAAACCCTCGAGAGCGCGCTTGGCGGCACCGGCTTTCCCTACGACGTCATGGACGCGCCCGAGGAGACGCTGCGCTGGTTCGCGCCGCTGTTGCCGCGCCTGCGCGGCGTGCGCCGGCTGGGCTCGGCCGCACTCGACCTCGCCTACGTCGCGTGCGGGCGGCTGGATCTCTTCTGGGAGGCGAAGCTGCACGCCTGGGACGTCGCAGCCGGGATCCTGATCGTCGAGGAGGCCGGCGGGCGCGTCACCGACTTCGCGGGCGGCTCCGTCGGCATCGATCCGGTGCAGACCGCCGCCTCGAACGGCCACGTGCACGAAGCGCTGCTCGCCGTGCTCGCCGACGCGGCGCAGTCGGGCTAGCGCACCAGCTCGAAGTCGAGCCCGCGCACCGTGCGGAAGCCGGTGAGCGAGTCGACCACCGCGACCTCGATGCGATACGGCCCCGGCTCCTGCTGGGCCAGGTTCGCGGTCACGTACTGGAAGCGTGCACGCCCTTCGACCGCGTCGCTGCGCTCCACGCTCACGACCGGATCGTTGCGGCGCGGATTGACCGCCTTGACGAAGAACGGACGTCGATCCTTCCGCGTTGAACGGACCTCGTATTCGAACGAGAAGCGCGAGCGTCCGGCGGCGTCGGTCACCAGGTTGTAGATCTCGAAGTAGACGCCGATGGGCTGGTCGCGGGTCACGCGCCGCTGCGGATCCGGCACGATCGTGCCATCGATCTTGGCGAACGGACTGTCGGCGGGGCCGTCGCCACGCGAGCAGGCGAGCTCGAGGTCCGAAAGCTCGATCCGACCCGGCACGTTCGGCGGCACCTTCGCCCGCAGGCGCCAGGCGCCCGCGGCGCCCCGGATCGAGTCGTTGGCCGCCACACCGACGACGTACTCCCCCGCGGGCAGGTCGAAGTTGAACTGCGCCACCTGCACCGAGTCGCTGCGACACCACGCGTAGCGATCGCTCCGGGCGCGCGCGACCTCTTCGAAGGTCTCGTCGCGCAGGACGACGGCTTCCAGCGACAGCACGTTCGCCGCCTGGCCGCCGAGCACGGCGACGTACAGCTCGAGGCGGCCCTGCGGGCCTGCCCCACCGCCCGTGAGCATCGCCGGCGCCGTCGAGGTGCGAGGATCGAAACCCGCGACGCGGCGGAACAGCGCGGCCTGCACCACGCCGTCGAGCCGAATGCGATTGGGCAGGACGGTACGAAACGTGCCGCGCCCGGCCGTCGTCGTGCTGCCCTCGGCGATGCGATTGGCCAGCGAGTCCTCGCGCGGCGAGAAGTCGATCTCCGACTCCTGCGACCAGGGCACGTCATAGCGATGGTTCAGGTACTGCTCCTCGAAGAGCACCCCGAAGCCGAGCGCTCGGTAATGCCAGATCAGGCGGTTCATGGTCATCGGCTGGTACGGGAGCGGTCCGGCCGTCGTGCTCGGCGGATTGTAGTCGGTCGAGTCGGGCGCTCCGTAGCGCACGAAGAAGTCGCCACGCACGTCCCACGAGCGGAACTTCGCGTCGTAGAACAGGAAGTAGGCGAGCGCCCCCCGCGACAGGAACTCGAGTTGCAGCTCGTTCCACGGCGTCGTCAGGTCCGGGTCGCGGCTCTTCCAGAACGTGGCGAGAAAGCGGCTTCGCGCGCCCGATTCCGTGAGCAGTCCGTACGCGGTCGTGTCCTCGACCGTCGCCGCCGGCGTGATGTCGAGTAGGTGATCGCGGATCGGTCCGGCGAGCAGCGCGAGGGCGGAGTCGAACGCGGAATCGGCGGCCGCGGGCCAGCCCAGGCCATAGGACCCCGCTCCCTCGAGCAGGTAGGCCTCGCCGCGCTGCAGTGGGGTGAGAGTGCGCGCACTGGTCCGCACCTCGCGCCCTGCCGCGACGGCGCCGGCCGCATCGCCGTCGAGGAGCGCGAGCACGCCGAGGCCGAGCCAGGGTTCCGGTTCCATGGGACCCCGGCGGGCCGCGTCCTGCCAGTAGCGACGCGCCGCCTCGAGCGAACCAGGGCGCTGGAACTTGAGCCAGTCGCGCAGCGCGAGGCGCCCGAGTCGCGTGTACGCCGGCCCGCTGCCGGTGTCGTTCGCCAGGGCGGCGCGCAGCTGGCGACGCGCCAGCGTGAGGTAGTTCTGGCGCGTGTACAGGTCGGCGAGCGCGATGCGAAGGTCGACGTCCTGTGGCGAGAGCGACACCGCGTGCTCCAGCACCCGGCGGGCCCGGATCCGATCCTCGACCGTGTCACGCGCCATGAGGGCGAGGCCGTAGGCCCGCCATGGCGCGGGGTCGGTCGGGGCGGCGCGGGCGGCGCTGCGCAGCGCCGTGACGTCGTCGACGCGAGGCCGCGGCGGCGACAGGGAGACCTGGGCGACGGCAGCCCCGCGGTCGCCCGGCGGCACGACCGCCAGCGGGCCCAGCGCGACGAGGGTCAGGAGCAAGAGGCGTGGTGCGCGGGCGATCACGACGCGAGTATGGCGGCCGCCCCGAGGCCGGTCAAATGGGGCTTGGCGTGCCGGCGCCCGCCCCGCTACAGTGCGCGGGACCCGGTGTCCCGA
>JBKJNH010000116.1:0-8294 GCA_046596055.1 Candidatus Eiseniibacteriota bacterium | reverse complement strand
GTTCGCACGTCGCCCGATCTCGCGGCGGACCGGCTGGTGCGCCGCCGCGTCGTCGCCGAGTGGGAATCCGAGTTTGCACCCAACGGTGCGCGCTTCGGCCGCGGGGCCGACGCGTTGCGTCCGGCCGCGGGCAGCGCCGCGCGCATCGAGTCAGTGAACGATCGCAAGCTTGCTTCGGGCGGCGGCGGCTTCGCGCCCAGCGTGGTCCCGAGCGTCGAGGGCAGTGCGGTCCAGTACCTGATCATCACCAACGCCGCCATGCAGGCCGAGATGCAGCGCCTCGCCGACTGGCGCACGCGCACCGGCGTGCCGACGGTCGTCCGCACGGTCGAGTTCATCCAGGCGAACTATCCGTACGGTTTCGACCTGCAGGATCGCCTGCGGCGCTTCGTGCGCGAGGCCTACGAGCAGTGGGGCATCACGCACGTCTTGCTCGGCGGTGACACCGACGTGATCCCGCCCCGTTACGGGCGCACCACGTTCTTCGGCGGCGCGTACATCCCGACCGACCTCTACTACTCGGACCTCGATGGCAACTGGAACGCCGACGGCGACTCGCTGTTCGGCGAAGCCTACATCGACATCGCCAAGCCTGGCGACGGCACGAACCTGCTGCCCGAGGTCTACGTCGGCCGGGCGCCGATCACCACCGTGTTCCAGGCGAAAACGTTCGTCGACAAGGTCCTGCAATACAGCCGGACGCCGATCGGTGATTACGAGGATCGGATCGTTTTTGCGGGCGAGGTGCTGTTCCCGCAGGAGTGGGTGCCGCCGGCCAGCATCTCGCTCGACGGTGCCCAGGATTGCGAGTCCGCGATCAACCGCCTGTCGCCCGAGATGCAGATCCGCCGCATGTACGAGAACTACCTGCCGTACGATTCGCTCGGCGCCGTGCGCCTGACCCGTGCCGCGCTGCTCGATACGCTCGAGCGCGGCTGGGGCTTCATGCACCACGTCGGCCATGGCTACCGCAACTCGATGTCGGTCGGCGATGCGGCGATCACCAATCCCGACGCCGACAACCTGTCCAACGGCAACCGCCTGTGGATCCTCTATTCGATCAACTGCACGTCGAACGCGATCGACTTCGCGTCGCTGGGTGAAGCGTTCATCCTCAACCCGAACGGTGGTGCGGCGGCCAACATTGGCTCGACCCGCGAGGACTTCCCGGTCACCGGTCGCAGCTACCAGGACGAATTCTACGAGCTCGTGTTCCAGGACAAGGTGTCGACCGTCGGCGAAGCGTTCGCCCGCCAGAAGTTCCCGTTCATCGGCCTGGCGTTCTATGACAACACGCACCGCTGGACGCAGTTCACGCTCGAGCTGCTCGGCGACCCGACGATGCCGGTCTATTGGCGCAAGCCGCTTGCGCTGAACGTCACCGCCCCCGCGAGCGTCTCCCTGGCCGAGACCACGTTCACGGTCCACGTGGAGCAGGCGGGGGATGCGGTCGCCGGCGCTCGCGTGTGCCTGATGAAGGCCGGCGAGGAGTACGAAGTCGCGCTGACCGACGGCTCCGGGGACGCGATCCTGCACGTGCGGCCCGAGACTGCCGGCGCGGCGTTCCTCACCGTCAGCGCGCCCTCGTCACGTCCCTACGAAGGAAGCGTCACGTTCACCGCAGCCGGTGGCATCGTGTTGGTGCAGAAGGCTGCCAACCGCAGCGTCGATGACGACGCGATCGGCGGCACGATCGGCGCGGGTGACGGCGCGGCCGATGCGGGCGAACTCGTCGACTGGACGCTGCCGATCAGCAATGCTGGCGGCGCGACGGCCGGAACGGTGACCGCCAGCCTGTCGTCGGCCAGCCCGTATGTCACGGTCGTCAATGGCGCGGCGTCGTACGGCACCGTCTTCTCCGGCGCCACCGTGCCGGGAACCCCGTTCCGCGTGCAGATCGCCGAGAATGTGCCCGACGGTACCGAGGCCCTGTTCCAGCTCGACATGTTCGCGGGAGCGGCCCACTGGGTCGATACCTTCCGCCTGCCGATCCGCAGCCCGAACCTGGTCCACTTCTCGAACCAGGTCGTCGACAACGGCACCGGCGGCACCGTGGGTAATGGCAACGGTCGACTCGACGTGGGCGAGACCATCGACCTGCGCGTCCGCCTGCGGAACATCACGACCGGGACCGCGCGTGGCGTCAACGCGACGCTGGCGAGCAGCACCCCGGGCGTGAGCATCGGCGTGGCCGCCGCTTCGTTCGGCGACATCGCACCCAATGCGACTTCGACGTCCACCGCGTTCCGCATCACCAATGCGTCCGCGCCGGATCCGCGCTTCACGCTCACGATCACCGACGCGTACGGCGTGCGTTTCGTGCAGGAACTGAACATGATCGTCCCGAGCGGGATCACCGGGCTGGTCGGCACGGGCGCGGCGACGACCATCACGCTGATGTGGGCCAGGTCGCCGAGCGCCGACCTGCACGGCTACAACATCTACCGCTCGAACCTGCTGGCCGGTCCGTACACGCAGCTCAACGCGATCCCGACCGATCGCACCGCATTGTACGTGGACGAGAACCTGCCTTCGTTGAGCCGGTTCTACTACCAGATCTCGGCCGTGGATTCCTCGGGCAACGAATCGGGCCTCTCGGCCGCGGGGTCGGCGTCGACGAATCCGCCGCTGGCGGCGGGCTTCCCCCTGGTGACGGAGCGCAGCATGCCCTCGTCGCCGGCGATCGGGAACATCGACAACTCGAGCGACTCGTCCTTCGAGATCGTCGTCGGCTCGAACGTCCTGTGGGCGTGGCACTCCGACGGCACGGCGGTGCGGGACGCCGACGGCACCGCGCGCACGAGCGGCGACTTCACGACGCTCGGCTCGTACTACGCGGCGGGCCCGACGATCTCCGATCTCGACAACGACGGGACGTGGGAGATCGTGGCCCCGACGTGGGACGACAAGAAGCTGTACGTCTTCCGCGCCGACGGCTCGAACTTCCCGGGATTCCCGGTGACCGTGGGCTCGAGCTCGTGGTCGACGGCCGCGGTCGGCAACATCGACGCCGATCCGCAGCAGGAGATCGTCTTCGCGAGCAACGACGCGAAGTTCTTCGCCTACGATTGGGACGGCACCGAGGTGATCGACGGCGATGCGACGCCGGGAACGATCGGCGTGTTCAAGACGCTGGGCACGTCGACGTTCAACTACGCGAGCCCGGCGCTGGCTGACCTCGACAACGACGGCCGCCTCGACATCATCATGGTTACCGCGGACGGATTGATCAACGCGTGGAAGGGCGACGGCACGAACCTCCCCGGCTTCCCGGTGAACATGTTCGCCGGCGGCTCTGGCTCGGCCTCGGTCGGCGATCTCGACGGCGACGGGCAGGTCGAGATCGCGGTCGTCTCGACCGGCGGCAAGCTGTGGGTGGTGAACCCGAACGGAACGAACCAGGCGGGCTTCCCGATCTCGGGATTGTCGACCAGCGGCAACTCGAAGTCGTCCACCCCGGCGCTGGCCGACATGGACGGTGACGGGCAGCGCGACATCATCATCAATACGCAGAACGGCCTGGTCCGGGTCTACAAGGGCAACGGGGCGCTGATTCCCGCGTGGACGAACGTGCGCTACTCGTACACCTCGCTCGCCTCGGAGTCGTCGCCGATCGCCGCCGACATCGACGGCGACGGGCAGAACGAGGTGCTCGTGGGTGGCGAGGACGGGAACCTGTACGCGTTCGACAACGACGGGACGCTGATGGCCGGATTCCCGATCCACCTCAACGGCGAGATCCGCGGTACGCCGCTGGTCTGGGACATCGACCACGACGGCCTGACCGAAATCGTTCTCGCGGGCTGGGACAAGAACGTCTACGTCTGGGACTATCCGGGCGAGTTCAACCCGAACGGCGCGCCCGACTGGGCGATGTGGCGTCACGACAACACGCACCAGGGCCGCGCCGGCGCGGCGATCATCGTCTCGGCGCAGGCCGCAGCCTTCGCAGCCGCCGATGCGCCGAACGCCGGGCTCGCGCTCACGTTCCTGCTGCCGCAGGCGGTCGATGCGGCCGGCTCGTACGACGTGTACCGCGCGGCGGGCGAGGGCCCGACGGGCTCGATCGCGAGCGCGCTCCCGTCCGACTTCGTCCGCGTGAGCGGCGAGGCGCTGGCGGGCACGCCGGGCGCGCTCCTCGGCTATGTCGACGTTTCGGCGCTGCCGGGCGTGGCCTACCGCTACCTGCTCGTCCGCCGTTCCGACGCGCCGGGCATGAGCTTCGTCGGCTACGGTCCGTTCGCGGCGATGGCCACGAACGAGGCGCCGGCGCTGGCGTTCCTCGGCAAGAGCTTCCCGAACCCGGTGCGCGCCGGCGATCGGACGACGATCGCGTTCGGTGTGCCCGGGGACGGCGACGCGACGTTGCGCGCGACCATCAAGCTGTACGACGTGAAGGGCCGCGTGATCCGCACGCTCGTCGACCGCGTCGTGCCCCCGGGCCGCTACCAGGCGACGTGGGACGGCGACGACGAACGCGGCGTGCGCGCACCGGCCGGCGTGTACTTCTACGAACTCGTGGCCGGCAACGCCCGCCTGCGCGGCAAGACGCTGCTGCTCGGGAACTGAGCGGCGACCGCTCGACCCCCGGCCCGGAGCGGCGCACGTCGCTCCGGGCCGCCCTCGTCCAGGGAGGACCCGTCCGTGACCGCTGACTCCCCGCGCCCGGTTCGCGTGCGCTTCGCGCCCAGCCCGACCGGCTCGCTGCACATCGGCGGCGGACGCACCGCGCTGTTCAACTGGCTCTTCGCCCGCCATCACGGCGGCGCGTTCCTGCTCCGTTCCGAGGACACGGACCTGGCACGTTCGACGCGCGAGGCGGAGAACCTCGTGCTCGCGGACCTGCGCTGGCTGGGCCTCGCATGGGACGAAGGCCCCGACCTGGGCGGGCCGGTCGGGCCGTATCGCCAGAGCGAGCGGACGGAACTCTACAAGCGCGAGGCTGAGCGCCTGCTCGCGGCGGGCAAGGCCTTTTATTGCTACTGCACCGACGCCGAACTCGACGAGCGCAGGAAGGCCCAGCAGAGGGCCGGGCAGGCCCCGCACTACGTCGGCACCTGCCGCAACGTCACCGACGCCCAGCGCGCCGAGTGGCGCGCCGAGGGCCGACCCGAGGCGATCCGCTTCCGCGTGCCGGGCACTCCGGTTTCATTCGCCGATCGGGTCAAGGGCACGGTCACGTTCCCGGGAGACCAGGTCGGCGACTTCGTCGTCCTGCGCGGTAATGGGCAGCCGACGTACAACTTTGCCTGCGCCGTCGACGACGCGGGAATGGGCATCACGCACGTGATTCGCGCCGAGGAGCACCTGTCGAACACGCCGCGCCAGCTCATGATCTACGAGGCGCTGGGCCACGTGCCTCCCGAGTTCGCGCACGTGCCGCTGATCCTCAATGCCGACCGCACGAAAATGAGCAAGCGCAGCGGCGAGGAGGCGACGTTCGTCTCCGAGTTCAAGGCACGCGGGTTCATCCCCGAGGCGCTGGTCAACTTCCTCGTGCTGCTGGGCTGGTCGTGGGACGGCGAGCAGGAGATCTTCGCGCTGCCAGAGCTGATCGAGAAGTTCTCGCTCGAGCGCGTCGGTTCGACCGGCGCCGTGTTCGACAAGGACAAGCTCGAGTGGATGAACGGCCAGTACCTGAAGGCGATGTCGCCGGCCGAGCGCACCGCGCGCGTGCGCGCGTACCTCGTCGAGATCGGGGGGCTTCCGTCGGCGGCCGTCGTGGGCGACGTCGACGCGTTCCTCGCCCGGGCGGTCGACGCCGTGGGTGAACGGCTGAAGACGCTGGCCGACGTCGAGGGCTACGCCGGATTCGCGTTCCGTGATCCGGTCGTCATCGCACCCGATGCCCTGGCCGAGTTCGTGAAGCGGGGTGAAGGAGATCGCCGGCTGAACGCGCTGGCGGACTGCGTCGCGGCAGTCGAGCCCTTCGATCTCGCGCCGCTCGAGGAGGCCGTGCGCCAGCTGGCCGAGACGCTTGGCGTGAAGGCGGGGGACCTGTTCTTCCCGGCTCGCGTCGCGTTGACCGGCCGCAAGGTCGCCCCCGGAATCTTCGAGGTCATGCGCCTGCTGGGGAAGGACCGCACCGTCACGCGCCTGCGCGAGGGCGCCGAACTGTGGCAGCGCGAGCAGGGGGCGCTGCGCCCGACGTCCTAGGGCGGCGGATCCGGCACCGGCCGCGCCGGCCGCGGGGTTGACAGCGCCCCCGGGTGGCCCGTATCGTGCGCTGGTACTGAGCGCCGGGCCCGGCGGGTCCGGCGCGTCCATTTGAAGTGACTGCAACAGCTTACGCTGCCCGGTGGTGTAACGGTAGCACGACAGGTTCTGGCCCTGTTAGTCGAGGTTCGAATCCTTGCCGGGCAGCCAATGATGTCAGATGTCAGCGGGTCGGCGAGAGCCGGCCCGCTTTGCTTGTACGCCCAGCATGGGCGCTGGCTTGGAGGTGGAAGTCCTCCGAGAACTTGGTCACAGGGACTCAAGGGAACCGCAAGGGCGTGACCGCGAGGGAGCGTCCAAAGGAAGCGGGGAACGAACCGACGGGCCGACGAACAGAAATCGGATAAGAGGCGCTGCCGGGCAGGGTGAGCGGGCAAACGACCGCGAAGCTCTCGTGACCAAAGCTCGGCGGCGTAAATCCGGCGGTCGTGTCGGGACGGTCAGCGTTCTTATCTGGGGAGATCTCGCCTTACGCCTGAAAGGGCGACGCGGCCGCGAGCCACGGAGCGAGGAGTCAGCCGAGGCCGTAGTAGCGGCGACGACGCCGCGAAGGGCCGAACGATGGACGAGTGGAACGAACGTGGGACACGGAAGGGCCATGCGCCAGAAGTCCGAACAACTGGAGCTCGCGCTGGAGGCACGGGGTGAAGCCCCCCATGGCCAGCGTAGCGGCGAAGCCTCAACGACGTCTCACGGAAACGAACGCTCAGGAGACGACCCCCGGCTGATGGAGCGGGTGGTGGAACGTGCGAACGCGCTCGCGGCGCTGAAGCGCGTGAAGCAGAACAAGGGCAGTCCCGGCGTGGACGGGATGACCGTGGGAGAACTGTCGCCCTATCTGGTGGCGCACTGGACAGACATCCGCGAGCAACTGCTGGCGGGGACCTACCAGCCGCAGCCGGTGAGACGACACGAGATCCCCAAGCCCGGCGGGGGGGCGAGGACACTCGGCATCCCGACGGTGCTGGACCGGTTCCTCCAACAGTGCCTGCTGCAGGTGCTGCAACCGCAGTTCGACCCGACGTTCTCCGAACACAGCTACGGCTTCCGACCGGGGCGCAGCGCGCACCAAGCGGTGCGGGCGGCGCAACGCTACATCCAGTCGGGCCGGCGCTGGATGGCCGACGTGGACCTGGCGCAGTTCTTCGACCGGGTGAACCACGACGTGCTGATGGAGCGACTGTCGCGGCGGATCGCGGACCGACGCGTGCTGAGACTGATCCGCCGCTACCTGACGGCCGGAATGCTGGCCAACGGTGTCGTGGTGGAGCGACACGAGGGCACGCCGCAGGGCGGCCCGCTGTCGCCACTGCTGGCCAACGTGCTGCTGGACGAAGTGGACAAGGAACTGGAGAAGCGGGGCCTCGTGTTCGCGCGATACGCCGACGACCTGAACGTGTACACCGGGTCGAGGCGTGCGGCGAACGATGCGATGGCCACGCTCAAGTGCCTGTTCGGGCGACTCCGGCTTCAGGTCAACGAGGCCAAGAGCACGGTGGCGCGGGCGTGGGAGCGCACGTTCCTCGGCTACAGCTTCTGGGTGGCCAAAGGACGAGTGATCCGATATCGCGTTGCACCAGCAGCCCTTGCGGCGATGAAGGCCCGCGTGCGTGCCGTCACGAGCCGCACCGGCGGACGGAGCATGACGAAAGTGGCCGCGGAACTGCGGAGCTACCTCACCGGCTGGACGCTCTACTTCCAGCTGGCCGAGACGCCAGGCATCTTCCGAGACCTCGACGAATGGCTCCGCCGACGGCTGCGCGCCGTACAGCTCAAGCAGTGGAAGCGAGGCACGACCGCCTACCGCGAACTACGCGCCCGGGGAGTCCCGAACCGCGTCGCTCGGGCGGTTGCCGCACACGCTACCCGCTGGTGGGCGATGGCCGCCCACGGGGGCATGCATACCGCTCTGCCGACCTCTTACTTCGACCGGCTCGGCGTTCCTCGCCTTGCCGGTCGCTGAACCATCGAACCGCCGGATGCGGACCCGCATGTCCGGTGGTGTGGGAGGGGAAGCGCGGGCCGAACCCGCGCTCCCCTATCCCGATGCCCAGGGAGCCCCAAGGATGATCCGGAGT
>JBKJNH010000105.1:0-27775 GCA_046596055.1 Candidatus Eiseniibacteriota bacterium | reverse complement strand
CTCATGCAGGGCCTGGCCGACGGCTACTTCGTGATCCCCTACACGATCGGCAACTACCTGGCGGGCGTGAAGCCCGGCGCTCCGGCCGCCGACAACGCTGCGGTGAAGGCCACCGTCTCCGCCGTCGAGTCGCAGGTCGCGAAGCTGCTGTCGATCAACGGCAAGCGCACGCCGGCGTCGTTCCATCGCGAACTCGGCAAGCTGATGTGGGACAAGTGCGGCATGGCGCGCAACGAGGCAGGGCTGCGCGAAGCGCTCGCTCGGATTCCCGCCCTCAAGCAGGAGTTCTGGACCAACCTCGCCCTGCCGGGCGCGGGCGATGGCCTGAACCAGGCGCTGGAACACGCGGGCCGCGTCGCCGACTTCCTCGAGCTGGCCGAGCTCATGTGCCGCGATGCACTGGAGCGCCGTGAGTCCTGCGGCGGGCACTTCCGGGAAGAGTTCCAGACCGACGACGGCGAGGCCCGCCGCGACGACGAGAACTTCTGCCACGTTGCTGCATGGGCGTGGAACGGGCACGACAAGCCGCAGACCCGTCACGTCGAACCGCTCGTCTTCGAGAACGTCCAACTCGCCACGCGGAGTTACAAGTGATGAAGCTGACCCTGAAGGTGTGGCGCCAGTCCTCCACGCAGGACGCGGGCCGCTTCGAGACCTACACGCTCGACGGCGTGAGCGAGCACATGTCGTTCCTCGAGATGCTCGATGTCCTGAACGAGAAGCTCATGGGCGAGGGCAAGGAGGGAGTCGCCTTCGACCATGACTGCCGCGAAGGCATCTGCGGCTCGTGCGGGGTCGTGATCAACGGCCGCCCGCATGGCCCGGTCGACCGCGTCACGGCGTGCCAGTTGCACATGCGCAGCTTCAAGGACGGCGACACGCTGACCATCGAGCCGTGGCGGGCGAAGGCGTTCCCCGTGGTGCGCGACCTGGTCGTCGACCGTGGCGCGTTCGATCGGATCATGGCGGCCGGTGGGTTCATCAGCGCCCCCACCGGCAGCGCCGTCGACGCCAACTCGCTGCCCGTGAACAAGGAGAGCGCCGACCTCGCCTTCGACGCGGCCACCTGCATCGGCTGCGGCGCCTGTGTCGCGGCCTGCCCCAACGCCTCGGCCATGCTGTTCACGGCGGCGAAGGTGTCGCACCTCGGCCTGCTGCCGCAGGGCCAGCCCGAGCGCCATACGCGGGCGCTGGCCATGGTGCGCCAGATGGACGCCGAGGGCTTCGGCGGCTGCACCAACCACTTCGAGTGCATGGCCGCCTGCCCCAAGGGCATCTCGGTGAACTTCATCGCGCGCATGAACGCGGACTTCACGCAGGCGTCGCTCGAGGAAGGCCGGCGCGTGGTCAAGGGCGCGGAGTCGAGCGCGGGCTAGAAACCGCCGTACCGCCCGGAGCACGCGGCCTCGGCGGCCTGAGAACGCCTGAGAACGCCTGAGAACGCCCATTGACATTCGCGGCCTCGACTCGCATCCTCTCTGCACAACTCCACGAACGCACGCTAGGCCGACAACCGATCAGGATCGCCTCGAGCCGGACTCGAGACGCTGATCCCGGCGCAGTCGGTGAACCCATTCGAAACCGACAACTGATGCTCATCCCCACCCGCACGGCGCGCCCGCACCGCCGACGGAGTGGAGTCCCTCACCGTTCGAGGAGTCCCACCATGCAGACCGACTACACTCACATGACCGTGATCCTGGATCGCTCCGGATCCATGGAGCCGATTCGCGAGGACATCATCGGCGGATTCAATGCGATGCTGAGCGACCAGAAGGCCCAGCCGGGCCGGGCGACGCTGACCGTCGTCCAATTCGACGGCGAGGACCCGTACGAGGTCATTCACCGCTTCAAGCCGCTGCAGGATGTCTCGCCGCTCGATCGCACGAAGTACGTGCCGCGGGGCTCCACCCCGCTCTTCGATGCGGTCGGACGGGGCATCAACGACATCGACGGCGCCCTCGCCATGCTCCCCGAGGAATCGCGACCCCGAAAGGTGATCTTCGCCATCGTCACCGACGGACAGGAGAACGCGAGCACCGAGTTTCGCAAGGAACAGGTCACGAAGATGATCAAGGCGAAATCGGACGAGGGTGTGTGGGAGTTCGTCTTCCTGAGCGCCGACCTCGCGGCCTTCCACGAAGGCGGGGAGATCGGGATTCACGACAGGGCACGGATGCTCTTCGACAAGGACGGTGAGGGCGCATCCCGGGCATTCATGAAACTCTCCGCGGGAGTCCTGGCCTCTCGCTCCAGCGCGGAACATCAGATCGACTTCTCCGAGGAGGACCAAAAGCCCGGGGCCGAGCCCGACGAGAAGTAGGATTGGCGTTGCGGGGGGCGATCGCCGCCGTCGTGGTCCGCAAGGGCCATGGTCGATCGCCTCCCCGATTTCCCCCACGAGCGTGCGCTTTCTGTACTATGCGCCGCATGCTCAAACGCCTGCCGTGGACGATTCTCTTTCTACTCGGCACGGTGACAACCGACGTGCAGGCCGAACCCGGCACGCCGGGGCCCTCGTGGTACGTGTCGTGGGGCTACAACACCGAGACCTACCTCGATCACGACATGCGGTTCCGCCAGCCCTCGCTCGGCACGGACTTCACGCTGCACGACGTCGAGTTGCATGACGAAGTGAGCGCGGACGTCTGGAATCACTCGCTGACCATTCCGCAGTACAGCATCCGGGTCGGGTGCTTCCTCTGGAAGAACACCAGCATCGAGCTCAACTTCGATCATGCGAAGGCCATCCTTGATGTCGCGCAGCAGGTCCACGTTACGGGCACCATCGCCGGCAGTCCCGTCGACGCTGTTGTCCCGGTGTCCGACGTCGTCCAGGGTTACAAGCTGAACAATGGGGCGAACTTCCTGCTGTTCAATGTCGTCCAGCGCTTTCCATTGATCGGCGAAACCGGCCGCACCGGAAGCGTTGCGCTGCTCGGCAAGGCGGGCTTCGGGTTCATGTACCCGCACACCGAGAACACCGTGCTTGGCCTGCCCAACAAGTCGCATTTCGAGTATGGCGGACTCGGCACCGGGGTCGAGGCCGCGGTGCGCGTGCACTTCTTCCGGGGCGGCTACCTCGAGGCGGCACAGAAGGCGTTCTTCGGCCGCTACAAGGACCTGGACATCAACGAGGGGTCGGCGAGCCACGATCTATGGGCAAGCGAAACCATCCTGAGCCTCGGCATCGCGATCGGGCGCGGGAGACAATAGCCGACGTCGAGTCTGCCTCCGTGATTCGATCGGCGTACACTGCACGCGGACACGGAGGATCCCGAACATGCACGGCGAAACCCACCGCAGCGCGAGGATCGGCTGGATGCGCGCCGCCGTCCTGGGCGCCAATGACGGCCTCATCTCCACCGGCAGCCTGATCGTCGGTGTCGCCTCGGCCGCACCCGACCGCGCGGCCGTCGTCCTCGCCGCGGTGGCCGGGCTCGTCGCCGGAGCGCTGTCGATGGCCGCCGGCGAATATGTCTCGGTGAGCTCGCAGTCCGACACCGAGCGGGCCGACCTCGAGCGCGAGCGCCGCGAACTCGCCACCGCGCCCGAGGCCGAGCGCATCGAGCTCGCCGAGATCTACGTCGGGCGCGGCCTCACCCGCGAACTCGCGCTGCAGGTCGCCGACCAGCTCACCGCGCACGATGCGCTCGGCGCCCACGCGCGCGACGAGCTAGGCATCCAGGACGCGACGCGCGCGCGGCCCATCCAGGCTGCGATCGCATCGGCGTCGGCCTTCGCGATCGGTGCGCTTCCGCCGGCGCTGCTCGCCATGTTCTTGCCCGACAACCTCGTGACTCCCGGCGTCGTCGGCGTGACGCTGGTGGTATTGTTCCTGCTCGGCGGCGCCGCGGCGCGCCTGGGCGGTGCGCCTCCGCTGCACGGAGCACGCCGCGTCACCTTCTGGGGCGCCGTCGCGATGGGCTGCACTGCCCTGGTCGGCAAGCTCTTCGGCGCGGTGATCTAGCGGCGCTGCAGCAGCGGGATACCCGGCTGCCGGGGTACGAGGCCGTGAAGCGGTTGCCACATCCGGCCGGGAATGAGACATTCCCGACCCCCCGGCCTTTTCCGTTGAACGGAGACCGACATGAGTTCCAGACGCGGTGATCACATTGACCTGGGTTCGGTTCGCGTCTACCTCGACGACAGGAATGGATCGAAGGACCAGGGGCTGTGGGGAGGCCGTGCCGCCGTCGATCCGACGCCCGCGCCGGCCGAGGGCGACAAGCTCGATGGCATGTTCACGATTGTCGGAAACGAGGAAGACCATGCTGCGATCGTCTTCTGCGGCGTCGTGCATCCCGGCGGCCAGCCCACGCCGGAGATCAAGTACGCGTTCCGCCGCGACGCCCGGGGGCGGCGGCTCGCCAACGAGGTCGTTCGCGCCCTGCTCGCGCACGGCTTCGACACGCTCGGCCTCGAGCGCATCATCGCCACCGTCGATCCGGAGAACACGCCATCGGTCCGCGTGCTCGAGGCGACCGGCATGCGCCTGGATGGAATCGTGACGCACGAGGACGGAGAGCGCACCGCGACCTACGCCCTCGATCGGGCTCGGAGCGGCTCGTGATCGTGCGACTGATTGCGTTCGGGCTCGCCCTCGCGATGATCGGGTGCGGCGGCGATAGTTCCCCGCGCCCTCCGGCGACCCCGAGCCCTCCGGCGCCCGCGAGCCCGACGCCCGCGGCCACTCCGCGCGACAGCCTCGTCCGCGTTGCCACACCGGCGCCCGGAGACACCGTGACGAGCCCGCTCCTCGTCAGCGGGGAAGCGCGGGGAATGTGGTTCTTCGAGGCGTCCTTCCCGGTGCGCGTGCTCGACGCCGAGGGGCGCGAGCTCGTGGTCACCTACGCGACGGCGGGCAGCGACTGGATGACGAGGGAGTTCGTACCGTTCACCTCGACGGTGACGTTCGTCTCTCCCGCCGCAGGCTCGGCCGGAACGCTGGTGCTCGTGAAGGACAATCCGTCGGGCGAGACCCGCTTGGACGACGAGCGCCGCATCCCGATCGTGTTCCGCGGGCCGTGACAGTGGACCCGCTGGCCGTCACGGCTGCCGCGGCTGACGCCGCGGGATAGAATCCTGCGCTTCGCGCTTCAGCTCCTCCAGTTCCTCGAGCGTGCGTGGCCAGTCGCCTCGCAGCAGTCGCGAGAACCCGCGATCGGCCAGCAATCGTTCGACCGTCTGGCAGGTCGCGCAGTCGTTCGTTTCGTTGCTCGCGTCGACAATGCGCTGCACCAGCGAATCGCACACCGGGCACGGTGCAGGATCTCGTCGGAGTACGCATTGCCGATCCCGGAAAGATAGCGCGGGTCGGTCAGGGCGCGCTTGAGCGTGTGGTTCCTGGCCGTGAGCGCCGCCTTGAACTCCGCCGCCGACGCCGTGAGCGGATCGATGCCGCCGGCATGCAGCGCTTCGAGCGCAGCCCGATCAGCCCGCACATGGAGTGACGCGCGCTTCTGTGTACCCGCCTCGGTCAGCGACAGCGTTCCTGCGGAAAACGCGAACGTCGCCGAATCCATCTTCCCCGTTTTGACCGGAACCGCGCCCGCCTCGGCCCAGCGCAGCCGCCCCGCGATCATCCGGTGAAGCACGAAATGCAGGTCCCCCTCGAACGAGAAGACGATTCGCTTGCCCATGCGCTCGACGGAGACGATCCTCTTGCCCACGGCGTCGGCAAGCCTACCATCCCGTGCGCTCGTCAAATTGATGGCAACCCCCTGCACTCGATCACCGTAGAAGGCTGTGCCCGGTCCCCGTTTCGTAGTCCGCGTTTCTCGGAGGTGCCCCATGGATCTCGCTCGCGCTCCCCGCCGCCGCCGCTGGGTGTGGCCCGTCGTCGGCATCGTGGTGCTCGCCGCCACAGCCGCGGGGCTCCTCGTCGCCCGCAACGGCCAGGCCAACGGCGACAAGAAGAAGGACAAGAAGGATGCGGTCGCCGCGGCTCCGGTCGAGTTGTCGACGGTGGGCAAGGGATCGATCTCCACGTTCCTCGAGACGACCACCGTGCTCGAGCCCGAGAACACCGCGACGCTCGTCGCCCGCCGCCAGGGTCAGGTCGTCGTACTGCTGGCCGAGGAGGGCCAGAGCGTCGCAAAGGGCCAGACCCTCGCGCGCCTCGAGGACACCGAGGCCCGCATCGCACTCGAACGCGCGCGCGTCGCGCTGGAGCAGGCGCAGAACGATGCCACGCGCGGCAAGGCGCTGCAGGAGCGCGGCGTGCAGGCGCAGGCGACGCTCGACGACCTCGTCTTCAAGCTCCGCACCGCGAAGGAGAACGTCGCGCAGGCCGAGTACGACCTGACCCAGACGCGCATCGTCGCCCCGTTCGCCGGCAAGGTGACGGCGCGCATGATCCAGCTCGGCGAGACGGTGACCCCGGGCAAGGAGTGCTTCCGCGTCGACGACTTCTCGCCGCTGCTCGCCCGCGTGTACTTCCCCGAGCGCGAGCAGAACCGCGTGCGCGTGGGACAGGGCGCCATGCTCGAACTCGACGCGCAGCCCGGAGTGGCGTTCCCCGCGAAGGTCACGATCGTCAATCCGACCGTCGACCGCAGCAACGGCACCTTCAAGGTCACGCTCGAGGTCAGCGATCCGGCGGCGCTCCTGCGCCCCGGCAGCTTCGCGCGCGTGCGTCTCGAGTCCGCCTCGTACACCGACGTCGTCGTGCTCCCGCGCAAGGCCGTAGTTACCGAGGACGGCGACTCGTACGTCTTCGTCGCGCAGGGGGATTCCGTGAACCGCGTCGCGGTGCAGGTCGGCGCGATCGCCGGCGACACCGCGCAGATCCTCGACGGCCTCTCGGTCGGCACGAAGGTGGTGACGGTCGGCCAGGGCGGGCTCAAGCAGGGCGCCCGCATCAAGCCGGTCGCGTTCTAGGCGCGGCGGAGGACCCATGCGCCTGATCGACGGATCCCTCAAGCGGCCCGTGACGGTCTCGATGGCGACCGTCGCTGCGGTGATGTTCGGCCTCGTCGCGCTGACGCGCCTCGGCGTCGAGCTCCTGCCCAACATCTCGTATCCCTCGCTCACCGTCCGCACGGACCTGCCCGACGCCGCCCCCGGCGACGTCGAACAGTTCGTCACGCGCCCGGTCGAGGAGGGCGTCGGCGTCGTCCCCGGTCTGGTGCGCATGCACTCGGTGTCGCGTCCCGGCCAGTCGGAGGTGACGCTCGAGTTCGCGTCGAACACGCGCATGGACCTCGCGGCGCTGTCCGTGCGCGAAAAGCTCGACCTGGTCACGCTGCCGCGCGAGGCCAGGCGGTCGGCCATCTTGCGCTTCGATCCATCGCTCGATCCCATCCTCCGGGTCCGCCTGTCGGGCAGCGAAAACCTGCAGCGGCTACGCCGCATTGCCGATCGCACCGTGAAGAGCGACCTCGAAGGCGTGCCCGGCGTGGCCGCGGTGCGCGTCGCCGGCGGCGAGGAGGAGGAGATCCAGGTCGAGATCGACGCCGGTCGCCTCTCGGCCGTCGGCCTGACCCTGACCGACGTCACGCGCCGGCTGTCCGAGGAGAATGTGAACGTCGCCGGCGGCTCGCTCACCGAGGGCCAGGCCGAGTACCTGGTGCGGGCGACCAATCAGTTCCTCTCCCCCGAGGAGATCGGCGGCGTGATCCTGGCCTCGCGTCCGGACGGCGTGATCCGCGTGTCAGATGTGGGGCGCGTCTTCCGCGGTCCGAAGGACCGCGACGTGATCGCCCGCGTGGGCGCGACGGAGGCGGTCGAGATCGCGATCTACAAGGAGGGGGACGCGAACACCGTCGCCGTCGCGAAGGCGGTGAAGCGCAAGCTCGCGAACCTCGAACTTCCGCCGGACATGAAGCTCACGACGGTCGCCGACCAGTCGCGCTTCATCCAGGGCGCCATCGACGACGTCACCAGCGCCGCCCTGGTGGGCGGGCTGCTCGCCGTGTTCGTGCTCTTCGCCTTCCTGCGCGACGTGCGCTCGACGATTACCATCGCACTCTCGATCCCGATCTCCGTGCTGGTCACCTTCATCATCATGTACCGCTTCAATCTGTCCCTGAACCTCATGTCGCTCGGCGGCCTGGCGCTGGGCATCGGCACGCTGATCGACAACTCCATCGTCGTGCTGGAGACGATCTTCCGCCGACGCGAAGCCGGCGACTCGCCGTTCGAGGCCGCGTCGAAGGGCGCGGGATCGGTGGCCATGGCCGTCACGGCGTCGACGCTGACCACGGTGGCCGTGTTCCTTCCGCTCGTGTTCGTCGAGGGACTCGCCGGACAGTTGATCCGCGACCAGGCGCTCACCATCTCGCTGTCGAACATCGCCGCGCTCGTCGTGGCGCTCACCATCGTGCCGATGCTGACCGTTGTCGGCGCCCACGTCGCGGAGCCGGTCGCCCCCGAGGTCCCGGGCGGCTCGCCACGCAGCCGGCGCTGGGGCGGTCACCTCGCACGCGCCGCCGTCTTCCTGCCGCGGCTCCTGACGCGCGGCGCCATGGCGCTCGGCCGCTTCCTCATGCCGTGGATCGACCGGCTCCTCGTGCCGTTCGATCGCTCCATCGCCGCGCTGACCGACCACTACCCGGCCGTCGCGCGGTGGGCGCTGCGCCACCCCGCATCCGTTCTGGGCTGGTCGGGCGTCATCTTTGCCGCCTCGATCGGCGCCGCGATCCTGCTGCCGGTCGACCTCTTCCCGTCGCCGCCGCAGGGCGAGTTCACCCTCGACGTGCGCTTGCCCGAGGGCTCGGCCCTGCACGTCACCGACGGCGTCCTCGGCGCCCTCGCGAAGACGGCGGAGGCCGATCCGCGCGTGAAGTTCGCGTACACCAGCGCCGGACAGCGCGACCTGACCGCGTTCTCGGGCTCCGCGCTCGAGGCCAACCGCGGCCAGCTCACGGTCGTGCTCGAGAACCCCACCGACTCGCGCGCCGAGGCGGCGATCTCGCAGCAGCTTCGCACGTCGCTCGAGCAGATGCCCGGCGTCGCCTACTCGGTCGAGCGCCCGGCGTTGCTCAAGTTCAAGAGCCCGGTCGAGGTCGAGGTCTTCGCCTACGATCTCGACACGCTGCGCACGCTCACCGAGCAGGTCGCGCTCGCCATCGGCGACGTCCGCGGGCTGGTCGACGTCGAGGGCTCGCTCCGTCCCGGCGACCCGGAGGTGCAGATCGAGTTCGACCGCGACCGGCTTGCCGCAATGAACCTCGATCCGGCGTCGGCCTCCCGCCTCGTGCGCAACGCCGTGCAGGGCGAGGCGGCGACGCAGTTCAGCGACCTCGACCGCAAACTCGACATCCGCGTGCGCGCCACCGAAGCCGAGCGCTCGCGCGTCGTGCAACTGGCCGATCTCGAGGTGGGCCGCAACGACGGCTCGACCGTGCGCCTGGGATCCGTCGCCGACGTCAAGGTCGAGCGCGGCCCCAGCGAGATCCGCCGCATCGGCCAGCAGCGCGCGGCCGTCGTGTCTGCGAACCTGCAGAATCGTGACCTGGGTTCGGTCTCGCGCGACATCGAGACGCGGCTCTCCGCCATGAAGCTGCCGCCCGGCGCCCGCGCGACGCTCGCGGGCCAGCGCCAGGAGATGGCCGAGTCGATGGGCTCGCTGCAGTTCGCGTTGATCCTCGCCGTGTTCCTGGTCTACCTGGTGATGGCCAGCCAGTTCGAGTCACTCAAGCACCCGTTCGTGATCATGTTCTCGATTCCACTCGCGGTCGTCGGCGTGATCCTGGCGCTGGTGAGCACCGGCACGTCGATCAGCATCATGGTGCTGATCGGGCTGGTGATCCTCGCCGGCATCGTGGTGAACAACGCCATCGTGCTGGTCGACTGCGTGAATCAGTTGCGCCGCGAGGGCATGCCGCGGCTCGAGGCCCTGGTCGAGGCGGGCAGCGTGCGCATGCGGCCCATCCTGATGACCACGCTCTCGTCGGTGCTCGGGCTCCTCCCGCTCGCCATCGGCATCGGCGAGGGGGCCGAGGTCCGCGCCCCGCTGGCCATCACCCTGATCGGCGGGCTCGTGGTCTCGACGGTCCTCACCCTCGTCGTCATCCCCGTCGTCTACGCCGTGGTCGATCGCGGCGAGAAGCTCGCGACGACGCCATGAACCTGCCGCGCTGGAGCCTGCGCTACCCGATCACCGCCTCGGTCGTCCTCGTCTGCGTGGTCGTCGTGGGCGTGCTGACCGCGCCCAGGCTGCGGCTGGCCTTCCTCCCCGAGGTCGATTTCCCGTCGCTGCAGATCTCGATCCCGTACCCGAACGCGCTTCCGGCGCAGGTGGAGGAGGAGATTGCGCGGCCGGCCGAGGAGGCGCTCGCGACGATGAGGCGGGTGCGCCGCATCCAGTCGTACTCGACCTCGTCCGGCGCCGAGATCAACGTGCAGTTCGACTGGGGCGAGGACATCGGACCGCTCCGGGTCGACGCCCGCGAGAAGCTCGACCGCATTCGCGACCTGCTCCCGCCCGACATCGACCTGATCCAGGTGAACGGCTTCCGCTCGACGGACATCCCCGTGCTCGAGTGCCGCGTTTCTGCGGACCGCGACCTGTCGCGCTCGTACGAGTTGCTCAACCGCCATCTCGCCGATCCGCTGCGGCGCGTGCCGGGCGTCGCCAAGGTCGAGCTCTACGGGGTCGAGCCGCCGCAGGTGCTGATCGAGTTCTCGCTCGACGCGCTCGAGCGCCATGGCCTGGCCCCCGAGGAAGTGGTCGCCCGGCTCGAGGCGTCCAACCGCAGCCTGTCGGCCGGGCGCCTCGAGCGCGGCGACGAGGCCTGGCCGCTGCGCGTGGTCAACCGCTTCGCCTCGCTCGAGGAGATCGCCGCCCAGCCCGTCAACCAGCGCGGCCTCGCGCTGCGCGAGATCGCCGCGGTCTCGCTGCGCGAGCCCGAGCTCGAGTACGGCCGCCACCTCGACCGCACGCGCGCGATCGGCCTCAACGTGATCAAGGAGTCGGGCGCCAACACGGTCGAGGTCGCCCGTCGCTCGCGCGAGACGCTCGCCGCGATCGGCGCGGACCCTGAGCTGCGCGGCATCCAGGTCCTCACGTTCACCGACCAGGGCGACGAGATCACCAACTCCCTGCGCGGGCTGCTGGAGTCGGGGCTCATGGGGGGAGTCCTCGCCGTGCTCGTGCTTTTCCTGTTCCTCCGCAACGTGATGACCACGCTCGTGGTCGCGACCGCAATCCCGTTCTCGCTGCTCGCAGCGGCGGCGCTGATGTTCTTCACGGGCCGCACGCTCAACATCCTGTCGATGATGGGCCTGATGCTCGCCGTGGGCATGCTGGTCGACAACGCGGTCGTCGTGCTCGAGTCGATCCATCGCCGTCGACAGGACGGAGCGTCCTCCCTGCGCGCCGCGCTGGCGGGCTCGCGCGAAGTGCTGCCGGCCGTGATCTGCTCGACGCTGACCAGCGTGATCGTCTTCCTGCCCCTGGTCCTGGGCGGCCGCACCGAGATCACGACCTGGCTGGGCGAGGTCGGTCGCACGATCATCTACACGCTCGGCTGCTCCCTGTTCCTGTCGTTGACCGCCATCCCTCTCGCGCTGGGCCGCTTCGTTCGCCTGGGCGCGGCGCCGAAGACCGCGCGCTGGCTCCTGGCCCTCACGGCGCTCTACGAGCGCGCGCTGCGCTGGACGCTGCAGCATCGCCCCCTCGCCGCCGGTGCGGCCGTGCTGTTCTTCATCGCCTCGATCGCCGCGTTCATTCCCGTCAACAAGAGCTCGTTCACGGGTTCGAAGGTCGAGGCGGTGCGGATCGAGTACGAGTTCGCCGACAACCTCAACTATCGGGAGGTCGAGCGCTACGTCTCGCACATCGAAGGTTGGATCGAGTCGAAGATGGACTCGTTGCACGTCAAGTCCACCTACTCGTTCTTCACCCACAACTACGCGTTCACGCGCGCCTACCTGGCCGCGGGGTACGCCGACGACGCGGGCTCGGAGAAGGTGCGAAAGCTCCTGCGCCGCGGCATCCCCGAACTGCCCGGCGTGAAGCTCAAGATCGCGGGCAACGAGGAGGACGACTCCGACGGCTCGCGCATCGCGGTCAACATCTTCGGCGACCCGGGGCCACGCCTCGACGAGATCGCGCTCGAGGTGAAGCGCCGCGTCGGACTGATCCCGGGGACCGAAGGCGTCGAGGTGGGCGGCGAGAAGGGCAGCAAGGAGATCATGGTGCTCGTCGACCGGGATCGTGCCTCGCGCTACGGGTTGTCGGCGGCGGACGTGGCCAGCTCGGTCGCGCTGTTCTTCCGCGGCCGGCCCCTGTCACGCTTCCGCGGACCCGAGGGCGAGGTGCAGATCCAGGCCCGCCTGGCCGAGGCCGACCGCACCAGCCTCGATCGCCTGCGCAGCATGCCGATCGTGGTCGAGAACGCGATCGTCGGGGGCCCCGAGGTCGACGGACGCAACACGGTCCCGCTCGGCGCGGTCGCCTCGTTTCGCACGGTCGAGACGCCGCAGGGCATCGAGCGCCAGCAGCGGCGCTCCGTCGCGACGGTCACGGCCGACGTCGACTCGAAGAAGCGCGGCGACATCCGCAAGGCGATCAGCGAGGACCTGAAGTCCCTGACTCTGCCGACGGGCTACTCGTGGTCGTACGGCTCCTCGTTCTCCGAGGAGAACGAGACGCAGATGGAAATGCTGCTCAATCTCGTGCTCGCGCTGGCCCTCGTGTACATCGTGATGGCCGCGCTGTTCGAGTCGTTCCTGCATCCCTTCGCGATCATGTTCGCGCTGCCCTTCGGCTTCGGCGGCGTGGCCTGGACGTGCCTGCTCACGGGCACGCCATTCAACCTCATGGCCCAGATCGGGTTCCTCATCCTGGTGGGCATCGTGGTCAACAACGGCATCGTGCTCCTGCACCACGTGCACCAGATGCGCGAGGAAGGGGTCCCGCGCATGGAGGCGCTGCTGCGTGGCGGGCGGGATCGCTTGCGCCCCATCCTCATGACCACGGCTACGACGGTCCTCGGCCTCCTGCCTCTGGCGATGGGCAACACCTACGTCGGCGGGATCCTCTATTACCCGCTGGCCCGTACCGTGATCGGAGGACTCGTGGTCTCGACGGCGCTCACGCTCGTGCTGGTCCCTTGCCTGTACACGCTGCTCGAGGACGGCTGGAATGCCCTGGCCCGCGCCTGGCGCGGTTCTCCCCGCACCGCTCGCAACGCGGCTCCCGCGGCCGGGACCACGTTGCTCCTGCTCGCCCTCGTCGCCACGGCGCCGGCGTTCGGGCCGGGCATCGCGACGGCCGGTGCGATCGACACGATCGGCACGATCGGCGCCCCCGCGGACGAATCGTTGCAGCGCCGGATCGCGCGCTCGATCGCGCTCTCCGGCGCGCGCCGGGTCGAGCTCAAGGTGTCGTTCGGCGAGGTCGAGGTGATCGGCGAGGAGCGTGCCGACGTCGGCGTCGAGATCGTGCTATCCGACGGGGTCGACGACGAGCAGCGGTTCCACCGCTGGGCCGACCGCTTCGACGTGAAGTCGCGGCGCGCCGGTGATCGCCTCGTCCTCGAGGTGAAGGGGCCGCGGCTGTTCCTTCGCTCCCAGCCCGAGGTCCACGTCATCGTCCGCGTCCCGCGCGCGCAGGACCTCACCGTCGACATGGGCGTGGGCTCGCTGGCGGTCGGCGGAGTGACCCGCGACGTCGACCTGAAGCTGGGCATCGGCGAGGTGGACCTCCGCCTGGCCGCGGCCGACGTCCGGCGGGTGGACGTGGGACTGGCGATCGGCGAGTCGCGACTGGAGACCGCAGGGCGCCGGACGATCGACGCGGCGACGGTCTTCGGCGGAGGCTGGAACTGGCGGGAGGGTCGCGGCACGTCCTCCGCCCGGGTGCGCCTGGGAATCGGCGAGGTCGCCGTCTTCGTCGACTAGGGCTTCCCCTGGCCGCCCCAGTACCAGCGCGGCCCGAACGACACGGCCAGCCCGTCGAAATCGGCGTCGAACCGGATCAGCCCCGCCGGATCATCGCTCACGATGATGTCGCTCGCTCCCGCCTCGCGCGTCATGCCCCGCACGAAGAACCCGAAGTACTCGCCGAAACGCGCTTCGCCCTCCGCGCCGGCATGCCACCCAAAGCCGGTCTTCTGCCCCTCGGCGACCTGGCCGTCCGGGTACGTCTGCGACAGCCGGATCCCGAACACCGGCCCGCCGCCGGCGAAAAGCGTGAGCGCGACCGGTCCCGCCTGAAGCGGATGCACGAACGCGTCGAGGAACAGCATCGTCCCCGCCATCCCGAACTCCGATCCCACGCCACCCGGATCCGTGCTCGTACGGCCGTCGAGGCGACCGAGTTCCGCGCCGAGCGAGACGGCGTGGCGGATCCGGCGGCGGTACTGGATGCCGTACTCGAACCCGTTCTCGATCGGATCCACCGGCGGGGTCAGGCCCGCGAGCGCCTCGTTGAAGTCCGTGTTCTCGTACCAGCCCACCCCGAAGAGGATGCCGACGGATGACTCGCCTCGTCGACCGTAGACCGGCGCGTAGGGATCGACCTCGGAGGCTGCCGCCGCCGCGGGGGCCGAAGCGAACGGGAGTACCGTGAGGAGGGCGAGCGCCATGGCGGCGCCGGTCACGACCGCGGCGCGAAAGAGTCGAGGGCACGATTCGACGGTGCGCGGCAAGGAGCCTCCCGGGGACGAGTTATGCGATCTCGCGACGATCGAGCCCAGGGGGATCCCGGCTCGCGCGGCGCTTGTGCGATTTCCGGGCGCTGTGCGCGCGCGGCGATCGATCCAGCGTAGCCCACCACCGGCGCAAGTCAACGAGCGAGCGGACCGACCGGGCCTCAACGCGATCGCTCCATTCCGCTTCGAATCGATGATCTGCCAACAGCTTGCGAACCCGCGCTCCGCGCGGCTCGGCGCCGCCCCGGGCTCGCGCCCCGCCGCCGCAAATCGTCGAAAATCGACTTGTCCATTACACCGGAATTCGGCGCTTCATGGCCCGGGGCGCAGGCGGGCCATCGATCGGCCTCTGACGCCTCCATCCGGACTCCACGATGGAGCCTTCGCTCGGACCGCTCCGCGACCTTGCCCGGCGCGGCCTCCGTCACCCCCGGCTCCCACCGACCGGCGACCGCCCGCGCGCCATGCGGGCCATCGCGATCGGCACGAAAAAAGAGCAGGAGCAGCGCAGTTTTCCTTGCGCGCCCCGAGGGTCGCGCCCAAGATGCGCTCGTCCGGAATGACGGAACGACCGATCGGCGGCCCGCAGGTCGCATCGGTTCACACAGGACGTGTCCCCTTTCGGCAACACGGCGGACCGGACCCGCCCCCGCGAGGTGGACGTCATGGGGCCCCTGGCCCTCGAGGGAGAATCTGAATGGCCGCAAAGTCGACTGCCCGACCGATGTCGAAGGCGCAGATCGCCACGCACATCGCGACCAAGTTCGAGATGACGAAGAAGAACAGCGCGGCGATCCTCGAAGAGATCGCGAAGCTCGCGTATCGCGAGGCCAAGAAGGGCTTCACCCTCCCGGGCATCGGCAAGCTCGTGATCGTGAAGCGCAAGGAGCGCATGGGCCGTAACCCGCAGACGGGCGAGCCCATCAAGATCCCGGCCCGCACCGTGCTCAAGTTCCGCATCGCGAAGGCCGCCAAGGTCGCCGTCGGCACGAAGTAGTCGTCGCCACGACGATTCCGTCGTATGCGAAGGCCCGCTCTTTCGAGAGCGGGCCTTTCGTGTAGGCTGTCGCCCATGTCGCCCGGCCGCGCCTACGCGCTTTTCGCCCTGGTCTGCCTGATCTTCAGCACCACGTGGCTCGTGATCCGGATCGGCCTCTCCGACCTTCCTCCGATCGGCGCCGCGGGTCTTCGCTTCCTCGTCGCGTTCCCCATCCTGCTCGCGATCGTGCTGTGGAAGCGGCTGCCGTGGCCGCGCACGCGCGCGCAATGGATGCTGCCCATCCAGCTCGGATTCACGATGTTCGCGATCCCCTTCTCCCTCATCTACTGGGCGCAGCAGGTGGTGCCCTCGGGTCTCACCGCGGTGCTGTTCGCCTCGTACGCGATCTTCGTCGCCCTCCTCGCGCACTTCGTTCTGCGGGACGAACCGCTCACGACGGGTCGCATCGTCGGGATCGGGATCGGGATCGTGGGGCTCGCCCTGGTCTTCCATGATCGCGCGACCGGCGCACGATCATGGCTCGGGGAGGCGGCGCTCATTCTCACGGCCGCGATCCAGGCCACGTCCTCCATCCTGATCCGACGCGCGGGCGGACAGATCCACGCCGTTGTCCTGTCGTGCATCGGCGTCGGAGTCGCCGCCGTCGTGATGCTGGCGTTCTCGGCAGCGCTCGGCGAACCCCTGCTCGCGCGGATGACGCCCAAGGGCGCGCTGACAATCGTCTACCTCGCCGTATTCGGTTCGGTCATCGCCTTCACGCTGACCATCCAGCTCATCCGGGTGATGGGAGCGAACCGCCTCGCGGTTCAGGTCTACGTCACGCCGATCCTGGCGCTCGTGTGGGGTCGCCTCGTCCTCGGCGAGGTCCTGGGGCCAGGCCTCTGGCCGGGGATCGCCTGCATCGTCGGGGGCGTGTGGCTCGCCAGCCGCGCGCCCGCGCCGCGGCTCGCTACGAAGCTCGCGACGCCGTCGCGAGGAACCTCCTAGTGCCGCGCGTCCTCGTCGTCGCCTACTTCTTCCCGCCACTCGGCGGCGGCGGCGTGCACCGACCGCTCGCCTGGGCGCGCTACCTGCCCGAGCACGGCTGGAATGTGACCGTGATCGCCTCGGCGCCCGGGGGCTACTTCATCGACGACGCCACGCTGCTGTCGCGCATTCCGGCCGCGACCGAGGTGATCCGCGTCGGCGCGCCGACGGCGGTCGCGCTGTGGCGGCGCCACCTGGCGCCGTCGCCGGCGGGTGCGGTCGGTACGCCCCCGCCGCGACCCACGCGGCGCGGTCCCATGAAGGGCCTGGTCCGACGCGACGATGCGCTGCGGGCGATCGCGCGATTCGCGTTCGTCCCCGACTCGTATCGCGCGTGGACCGGGCCGGCGGTTCGTGCCGGTCGCGAGCGTATCTCCCGTGGCGACATCGACGCCGTGCTCTCGACCTCGCCGCCCGAGTCCTGCCACCTCGTGGGGGAGGCCCTGGCGCGTCCCGCGGGTGGCCCCGGACTGCCCTGGCTCGCCGACTTCCGCGACCCGTGGGTCGGCCTCCACTACCGCACGCCGCCCACCCCGCTCCATGCCGCGCTGCAGCGCCGTCTCGAGCGCCGCGTGCTCGATCGCGCCGACCGCGTGCTCGTCGCCTCCCACACGCACGAACGCGCCCTCGAGGGGACTCTGGCCGGGGACGAGGTGCGCGCCCGCGTGCGCTTCCTGCCCAACGGCGCCGAGCTCGAGGAGCTCGAGGCCAATGGGAACGGAAAGGGAGATGGAAACGGGAGCGGCGGCGGCCACGCCGGGGACAAACCGAGTGCGCCGCTTCAGGCCGGGCCAGCGGCCGATCCGGCGCGCATCGTCTACACGGGAACGCTCGTCGAGACTCCGGCGATGGTGCGCTTTCTCGAGGCGCTGGCGCGTCGACTGAGCTACGAGCCGGGCCGGCGTCGTCATGTCGAGCTGCTGGTTGCCGGGCCCTTCGGCGAGGAGTACGCCACCTGCGTGCACGCGCTCGACCTGGACGACGTGGTGCGCTTCGTCGGTCCGGTGCCCAACGCTGAGGCGCGGCGCCTGCAGAAGGAAGCGGACGTGCTGCTGCTCGTGCGCAACGAGGGGCCAGGCTACGAGGCGATGGTGCCGGGCAAGCTGTACGAGTACCTGGCGGCGCGGCGGCCGATCGTGGCGATGGTCGGAACGAGCGAGGCCTCGGGGCTGGCGCGGGCTTGCGGCGCGGCCGTGGCGGCGCCGAACGACGGCGAGGCTGCGGTGGCCGCGGTGTTCGCAGTGCTCGACCGTGCGCCGGCAGCGGCGCGCCCGGACGAGACGGCGATCGCCGCGCTGCTGCATGCGCGCTCGCGTCGGGCGCTGGCGGGAACGCTGGCGGCCGAGCTGTCGGCCGCGATCGCGGGGCGGGGGCGGAGCGGCTAGTCGAAGTCGGGGCGCTCGACCAGCGTGTCGTGGGCGAAGAGACACCCTCTCGAACAGCTCGCGCGGGAACGGACACCGTCCATCGGTCCACGGCCGGTAGGGCTCGTCGGGCTTCGACGGCGCGGGCGACAGGTTGTAGATGAGCACGCGTCCGCCCGGATTGAGCGCCCCCCACAGGGAACCCACGAACGTCGTGTCGTCGACGCCGAGGTTCACGAGCTGGCGTGGATCGGCCGCTCGCTCGGGGTGACGACGGGCGTTGCGAACAGCGGCGCGGGAAGAACGAGTGTACCGATGGTGGTGAGCGCGAAGGCACATACGGCCGCCGCTGCGCGGCGGGATATGCGGCGGGACACTATCGCGCCGCCGCCGCCGCGCCGCCCGTCGCCAGGCGCAGGCGTTCGAGGAAAGGCTCGGGCCCCATGAAGCCGACAACGCGCGCGGCCCGAACTTCGTTCCCGTCGGCGCCGAGGAACACGATGGTGGGCACGCCCGCGATCGCGAAGCGCTCGCGCAACGCCTCCGACTCCGGGGAGTCGAAGCGCGTGAGGTCCACCTTCATGCGCACGAAACCAGAAGCGGCCCGCGCGACGGCGGGATCGGTGAATGTGATCTCTTCGAGTTCGTGGCAGGGCACGCACCACTCGGCGGCGAAATCGATCATGACCGGCGTGCCCGCGGCGCGCGCGGATGCGAGCGCGGCGTCGTCGAACGCGGCGAACTCGAGGGCCGGCGCGGTCGGGCGGAAGACGATCAGGACCGCGGCGACGATCGCCGCGAGGCCGACCGCCCACTTGAAGCGACGGAACACGGGACGATCGCGGCCGGTGGGCTCGAGAAACCCGAGGAACAGCCCACCCAGGCCCAGCGCCGCCGGCACCACCCAGCCCACGTGCTTCGGCGCCACGGCGAGCATCAGGTAGAAGACGGCGACCGCGAGCAGGATCACGCCGAACAGGCGCTTCACCCAGTCCATCCACGAACCCGAGCGCGGCAGGCGCGTCATCAGGCCCGAGAACACTGCAAGGACCAGGTAGGGCAGCCCCAGGCCCAGCGACAGGATGAAGAACGCCTGGAAGCCGAAGACCGGATCGCCCTTCGCGCCGACGTGCGCGAGCAGGGCGATGATCGGCGCCCCGATGCACGGCGCCGCGAAGACGCCCACCAAGAGGCCCGCGAGAAACGTGCCGATATAGCCGGCCCCGGTCTTGCCGCCCAGGCTCGACAGCAGCGCACTCGGCGCCTGGATCTCGTAGAACCCGAACATCGACAGCGAGAGCGTGAGCAGCAGGAGCCCGATCCCGCCCAGCACCCACGGACTCGCCAGCCATCCGCCAAACAGGCCGCCGGTCAGCGCCGCGACCACGCCAAGCGTCGAGTACATGAGAGCGATCCCGAGCACGTAGACGATCGCGCGCGGCAGCGCGCGCAGGTTGCCGCCCGACCGGCTCCCTCCGGTCGCCCCGCCGCCGAAGAGCGAAACCGTCACGCCCATCATCGGGTACACGCACGGGGTCAGGTTGAGCGCGAGGCCCATGAGGAAGATGAAGAGAAATGCGAAGACCGTCCCACGCTCGTCGAACCAGCGCCCGACCAGGTTCTCGGCCGCGGGCGCTGCGCGGGCGGCCGCGACTCCACCCGGGGGCGGCCCCGTCTCGAAGCCCGCAATCGGCGCGAGCGTCGTGTCGACGGACGCGTCGGGCGCGGCCGGTGCAACCGGTGCGACCTCAAGGGGGCTCGAGTCGACGACGCCCCCCGCCGGCGCTTCGCCCGCAACGGTGACCACGAGGCGCACCGGCACCGTGGCCGGCGGCAGGCACACCTGGTCGTTGCAGCCCTGGAAGCGCAGTGTCCCGACGATCGTGCGCGGGCCGGGCGCGGCGTCGGCCGCGGCGGTCAACGGCAGCATGATCGTCGTGGTGCCCTCGTACACCGCGAGCGGCGTCTCCGAGAACGAGAGCGTGACCTGGTGGGCGGCCGGGTAGCGCGGCGCGGCGGATTGCACCCCCGGTGCGGCCCGCAACGCGAGCACGGAAGGCACGAGGAAGTCCTCGTTCGGGCGGTTGGCGTTGATGTGCCACGTCGGCAGGACGTCGAAGGTGATCGCGACCTCGACCGTCGCACCGGGCTTGATCGTGAGGGGCGCGATCGGGTGCACGCGCACCAGCTCGCTCGCCGGCGGCGGCGAAGCCGTCTCCTGCGCGGCGACGGTGGCGACCGTGGCCATGCGCGGCGCGCCGAGAACGAGGAGGAACGACGTGAAGACGAGGGTGAGCGCGGACGGGCGGATCATCGGGCTCCTATTTTCTTCCTGCGGACTTGCCCTTCCGACCGGGCGTGTCGCCGGGCAGGAGAGGCGGCGCAAGCTGACGGAACGGGACAAGGTTGTTCACGGCAGGGACCGAACGAAAGTACGCGAAGATCGCCTTCAGGTCGTCGTCCGACAGGTTGCCGTAGGCGAGGCTGGGCATGGGCGGCTTGAGCGTGCCCTCGCGCAGGATGTAGATGAACGCCTCCTCGTTCCAGCCGCCGATCCCAGTCGTCGGATCGGGCGTGAGGTTGCGCCCGAACGTGACGCCCCACGGCCCCGCAAACGCGGTTCCCGACGGAGCGACGATCATGCCCATCCCGGCATCCCACAGCGAATCCGACCAGGTCGCGTACGGATCGACCGCGCGATGACCGGCGAGCATCATGCCCGGCAGGATCTTTCCGTCGGGGCCCTTCGGCGAGTGACAGTCGACGCACCCGAGCACGTCGGCGAGGAACTTTCCGCGGGCGACGGGATCCCCGTTCGCCCCCGGAGCGCCGGGCCCGGCCGAACCGGAGGTGACGACGGGCTGGCCCGAGGTCGTCAGCGGCGTGGAGGCCGGCGTGACCGGCGCGTCGGGCGTCGCGGGCGCGGCTTCGGCGACGCGCGTCGACCGGGCGGCACATCCCGCCCACACGATGCACGCCATGACGCACGAAAAGAGGATCAACGGACGGAGGGATGAACGGAATCGCATCCAGGGACCTCCATGCAGGGCGGGGCGACGCGGGCGGGTCGGGAAGGGTGTCGCCCCCGATTCTGGCAGCCGCCGGTCGGGGTCGGAAAGCGGAATCGTGCGCGGGGTCTTCCGCGCGGCGCGCTTGACGAAGAGTTGTCGCCTGCGCGACCGTATCTCACGCATCATGTGTGTCTTGCGACAACCCCACGCCCGCCACGGGCGACCTGGTCTCGTACGCTCCCGGAGGAGTCCCATGTCGTTGCGTCCGCTCTTCGCGCGCGCGGCGTTCACCTGCGCGCTCATCGCGTCCGTGTCCGCGTTCGCCCTGCCTGCACTGGCCGATCAGAAGCCTTTCCCCGACGGCGCTCCCCCGGCGCCGAAGTCGTCCGGTGACAAGGACAAGAAGGACGCCAAGCCCGCCGCCGACGTCGGTTTCGCGGACTGGAGCAAGGTGACCAAGGACGCCACGCGCAAGGACGGCATGTTCCCGGCGTGGACCAAGCGTGAGAACATCTACTGGGAGATCAAGAAGGACCGCCTGGGCAAGCCGTTCCTCCTGAACGCACACTTCGCCCGCGGCATCGGGACCGCCTACACGCTCGGCGGCCTGCCGATCCTCGACGGCATGGTGCAGTTCGAGCGCAACGGGGACCGCATCTTCCTCGTCGCCCCGACGACGAGCATCGTCGCCAGCTCGGGCGACTCCGCGTACCGGCGGGCCGTCGACCTGTCATTCGGCAGCTCGGCGCTGCAGGTGTTCAAGATCGAGAGCGAGAAGGACTCGACCGTCCTGATCGACATGGCGCCGATGTTCGCCAGCGACTGCCTCGACCTGACCACGCGGCTCAAGGCCACGACCACCAAGGGCTTCCGCTTCGACAAGGAGCGCTCGGCCGTCACGTCGCACAAGGCGTTCCCGCGGAACATGGAAGTCGAGGCGCTGCTCACCTTCTCGCCGAACGATCGCGAGAACCTCGACATGGGCCCCCTGCCGGACAGCCGCTACGTGCCGATCACGGTCCACTACAGCTTCCTCGAGCTGCCCGAGGTGCCCATGGCGCCGCGGCTCGCCGACGATCGCGCGGGCTACTTCACCAACGCGTACAAGGACATGAGCCGGGACGGCAAGTCCGACTACTGGGTGCGCTATGTCAACCGCTGGCGCCTGGAGAAGAAGGATCCGACGGCCGCGGTGTCCGAGCCGAAGCAGCCGATCGTGTTCTACCTCGACAACACCATTCCGGCGGAGTGGAAGCCGTACGTGAAGGCGGGCATCGAGGAGTGGCAGAAGTCGTTCGAGAAGGCCGGCTTCAAGAACGCGATCATCGCGAAGGACGTGCCGGTGGACGATCCCGACTGGGATGCCGAAGACGCCCGCTACTCGACGATCCGCTGGATCGTCTCGCACGAGCCGAGCTTCGGCGCGATCGGACCCAGCCAGACCGACCCGCGCACCGGTGAGATCCTGAACGCCGACATCCTGATGGAAGGCAGCATGATCGTCGGCTACTCGAACAACTGGCGCCGCTGGGCCGCCCCCGACGTGATCGATCAGGCGATGAACCTGCCGACCCAGGAGTGGCTGAAGAACGTCACCGATCCGTCGCGCCTGTGCATGGCCGGGATCGGTCACGCGACCGAATCCGAGTTCCTGTCGACCGCGCTCGCCCTGAACGGCGTCACGCCCCCGGGCGAGCCGGCCCCGAAGGAGTTCGTCGGCGCCGGGCTCAAGGCGGTGACGATGCACGAGGTCGGTCACACGATCGGCCTGCGGCACAACTTCAAGTCGTCGACGGACGTCCCGCGCGAACTGCTGCAGGACAAGGCCTGGGTCGCCCAGAACGGACTGGTCGGGTCGATCATGGACTACGACACGCCGAATGTTTCGTCCGACCCCACGCGCCAGGGCTACTACTGGTCGCCGACCGTCGGCACCTACGACGACTGGGTGATCCGCTACGGCTACACGCCGACGTCGGCCACGACCGTGGACGACGACTACAAGCTCGTGACGCCGATCGCGCGCGAGGCCTCGGATGACGGTCATCTCTACGGCACCGACGAGGATACGTACCCGGCCGACGCGCTCGACCCGCGCTGCAACATCTACGACCTGGGTGCGAGCCCGCTCGCGTTCTCCAAGGACCGCGTGGCTTACGTGCAGAACCTGTGGAACACGCCGAACCTCGAGGGCAAGCTGATGAAGGAGGGCGATTCGTACGTCGCCCTGCGGCGCGCGATGGACTCGATGCTGCTGCAGTACGCGCGCGGCCTGTCGCACGCCCGCAAGTACGTCGGCGGGCAGTACGCCCACAAGGTGATGAAGGGTGATCCGGGCGAGACCGGTCCGTTCACGCACGTGTCGGCCGCCGAGCAGAAGGAGGCGATGGACTTCCTGGCCCAGCGCGCCTTCTCCGCCGACGCGATGGTCGTTCCGGCGACGCTGCTCGACAAGATCGGCAAGGACCAGCAGTGGGACTGGGGCAACAACCTGTTCGCCTACGGGCGCCAGGACTATCCCTTCCTGTCGCGCGTCCTCGCCATCCAGGTGGGCGCCATGAACGGCATCACCGAGCCCTCGTTGTTGACGCGACTGCGCGAGCAGGAGTCGCGCGTCGGCGCCGGGGCGTTCCGCGTGCAGGACGTGTTCGCACGCCTGACCGGCGCGATCTGCGGTGAGCTGGGCGTCGCCGGATCGGTTCCGCCGGCCGGCGCGGCGAAGTACGCCACGCTCGATCGTCCGAACACGCGCCGCGCCCTGCAGCGCGCATACGTCGATCGGCTGTCGGAGATGGTGATCAATCCGTCGCCGGCGGCTCCCGAGGATGCACCGGCGCTGGCGCGGCTCCACCTGACGCGGATCGCCGACGCCTGCCAGCGCGGCCTGGGCCCCACCGGCCCCGGGAGCGACACGGTGCGCGCGCACCTGATGGAGCTGCGGGCCCGCGCCCGCCGCGCCCTCGAGGCGCAGCGCGAAGTGCCGGCCGGAATGCGTCCGGGCCCCTTCGCGGGCGGGACGGCGACCTCGACGAACTAGGAGCTCATGTCTGGCTCCCCGCAGGGGAGCCACGGTTCAGCGATGGCCCCGGCGCACACTTGCCGGGGCCTTTCGCATGCCCTCGGGACGTCCCCGGGCCGACCGCCCGGGCTGAAAAACAGACGGTTGATCCCGCCGCAGCGGGTGGCGTACACTCCGATTGTGCGATCGCCGTTCGATCGCACGGCTCGCGCGGTCGTCACGACGCGCGCGGACGGTGCACCTGCCCGTCCCGATCCCGGCGGCACCCCGCCGCTCATCGGTGTTCCGATGACGGCCCCGGCCCGCCCGGCCGCAGCTCCAGCGGCCACACGTATTTCGTGCCACCGAACCAGAAAACGTGAGTGTTCCCATAGTGAAGCGCACCACCTCCGGCTCCTTCGGCCGTCGTCCCGCACGCAAGCCCAGCGGACCTTCGCCCGCCCCGTCCAGCGCATCCCCCGTGCGCCCGGCCGGGCCGGCCCCGTCCGCCCCTCCGCCGTCCTATGCGCCCGCGCCTCCGCGCGAGCGTACTGATCCGCCTCGTCCGCCGCGGGAATCCCGTCCGCCGCGCGAACAACGAGAAGCCCGCCCGCCCCGCGATGGCCGGCCGCCTCGAGAGACGCGCGATGTGCGCGAGCCCCGCCCGCAGCCCGGGTACGGCATGCGCGGCCCGCGTCCCCAGCCCGGCCCGGGCGCCGAACCTGGCGTGCGGAGCGAAGGCGCCGCCCGGGGTCCGTCCGAGGGCCCGCGCGGCGAACGCCGCCGGGGTCGTGGCGGCCGACGGGCCGGTGGCCGTCCCGAGGGCGTTCGCCCGGAAGGGATGCGCGACTCGCGCGAAGTCCCCCGCGGCGATCGGCAACCCACCAGCAACGGTTACGGAGCGCAGCGCGGTCCGCGGCCGTTGCCGTCGGCCCAGCCCCGCACCAACGGCTTCAGACGCGCCGACGGCGGCCCGACCGATCGCACCGGTGAGCGCCAGCGCTACGGCGGCGGCGGTTACGCGGGCGGCCCGTCGCGTGGGGGCGGGTACGCGGGCGGGCGCGGGCGCGGCGGACGTGATCGACGCGAGGCGCCGTTCACCGACGTGCTCAAGGAGTTGCAGCAGCAGGTCTCGATCGACCCGAACGAGCGACTCAAGCTCGAGCTCAATTCCGCCGGCCTGTCCATGCGCGCGCTCGACATTATCGCGCCCATCGGCAAGGGCCAACGCTGCCTCATCACGGCGCCGCCCAAGGCCGGCAAGACGACGCTGCTGCAGGAGGTCGCCGTTTCGCTGGCGACCAACCACCCCGAGATCGAAGTCGTCGTGTTGCTGGTCGACGAGCGTCCCGAGGAGGTCACGCACTTCAGGCGCTCGGTTCCGTGCGAGGTGCTTGCCGCCTCCAGCGACCAGACGTCGGCCGAGCACGTCGAGATCGCCGAGAAGGCGCTCACCCGCGTGCTCGTTCCGGTGCTCGACGGCAAGGACGTGGTCGTGCTGCTCGACTCGATCACGCGCCTGGCCCGCGCCTACAACACGACGTTCCAGGGCATCGGCCGCACGCTCTCCGGTGGTCTCGACGCAGCCACGATGCAGGTCCCGCGGCAGATCTTCGGCGCGGCGCGCAACATCGAGGGCGGCGGCAGCCTCACGATCCTCGGCACCGCGCTGATCGAGACCGGCTCGCGCATGGACGAAGTGATCTTCCAGGAGTTCAAGGGCACCGGAAACATGGAGCTCGTGCTGTCGCGCCAGCTCTTCGAGCGCCGCGTGTTCCCCTGCATCGACATCAAGGCCAGCGGCACGCGCAAGGAAGAGAAGCTGTATGGTCCGGACGAGATGCGCGCGATCAACAACCTGCGCCGCCGGCTGTCCGAGCGCGATTCCGAGAGCGCCATGAACGAGCTGCTCGAGCTGCTGCGCATGTACCCGACCAACGAGCAGCTTCTCGCCAAGCTCATGTAGCAAGCCAGTCTCGAGACCACGGCGCACGGAGGCCCCATGATCCGAATCCGTTCCAGGGAAGTCCGGGCCGCGGCCACCGCCGCGGCCTTCGCCGTTTCTCTTGCCCTCGCGGGCCTCGCCGCCCCCGCCCCGCCCGCGCGCGCCGCCGAATCCGCCGCCCCGCGCTGGGTCCTCCTCGAGGGCGCGACGCTGATCGACGGGAAGGGCGGCAAGCCGCGCCGCGGCGTCGACGTGCTGGTGAAGGACGATCGCATCGAGTCGATCGGGGCCGACCTGGCGGCCCCCGCCGGGGCGACGACCATCAACCTGGCCGGCCAGACGCTGCTCCCCGGGCTCATCGACTGCCACACCCACCTGACCTTCGAGGTCTCGGGCGCATCGCAACTGCGCGGCATGACCGAGACGCCCGCCGACCAGGCGATCGGCGCGACCATTTTCGCGCGGCGCACGCTCGAAGCCGGCTTCACCACGGTGCGCAACGTCGGCGCCGGCGAGTTCGTCGACGTCGCGCTCAAGAAGGCAATCGACCGTGGCACGATCGCGGGACCGCGCATGATCGTCGCCACCAACTCGTTCTCGACCGTCGGCGGACATGGCGACGTGAACGGCTTCCGCCCCGGCCTCTTCGAGGACCAGCTGGACTACACGCAAGGCCTGCCGACCGGCGCCGACGAGTGCCGGAAGGCCGTCCGCTACGCGCACAAGCACGGCGCGGGCGTGATCAAGATCATGACCACCGGCGGCGTGCTCTCGGCCAACGACGCGCTCGATGCGCGCGCGTTCTCCGATGCCGAGATCGCGGCGATCGTCGACGAGGCGCGCCTGCTCGGGCTCAAGGTGTGCTCGCATGCGCACGGGGCCGAGGGCATCAAGGCCGCGGTGCGCGGCGGCGTGAACTCGATCGAGCACGGCACCTATCTCGACGCCGAAGGCATCAAGCTGATGAAGGCGAAGGGATGCTGGCTGGTTCCCACGCGCTGTGCCGCCGAGTGGGTCTTCGAGCAGGCCGACAAGGGCGGCATCCCGCCATACGCGGTCGCCAAGGCCAAGCAGGTGGGCCCGATCATGCGCGACTCGTTCCGTCGCGCGCTCGAGGGGGGCGTGAAGATCGCCTTCGGCACCGACGCCGGCATCTACCCGCACGGGCAGAACGCGCGCGAGTTCAAGTACATGACCGACCTCGGCATGAGCCCCATGGCCGCGATCGTGTCCGCCACGTCCGACGCCGCCGACCTGCTGGGCTGGAACGAGGTCGGCATCGTCGAGAAGGGCCGCTTCGCCGACTTCGTGGTGGTCCGGGGAGACCCGCTGGCGGACATCACGCTGCTGGAGCGCCCGAGCCTGGTGATCAAGGGCGGCACGGTCGTGTTCGACAGGCGCTAGGTTGCGCCCGCACTCCTTCGGCGCGCGCTACCGGGGCGCCGCCCTCGTCACCGGCGCCTCGGCCGGAATCGGCGAGGCCTTCGCCCGGCGACTTGCCGCCGACGGCACGGACGTCGTGCTCGTCGCCCGCCGCGCGGATCGACTCGACCCGCTCGCGGCCGAGCTGACAGCCGCGCACGGTGTGCGCGCCGAGGCGATCGCGCTCGACCTCGTCGCGGCGGATGCCGTCCCCCGGCTCGTCGCCATCCTCGCGGGGCGGCGGATCGACGTGGGCCTCGTCGTTCACAACGCCGGGATCGCGGTTGATGCTCCGTTCGCCACGGCTGCCCCCGACCGCCTGATCGCCCAGGTCGACCTCCACTGCCGCGTCCCGGTCGAGCTCACGCGCGCCCTCCTGCCCGCGATGATCGCCCGCGGACGGGGC
>JBKJNH010000269.1:0-9113 GCA_046596055.1 Candidatus Eiseniibacteriota bacterium | reverse complement strand
GTCGGCGGCTTCGACCCCCGTTACCGCGCCTACGGCTTCGAGGACACCGACCTGGGGCTCCGCCTGGAACGGGAGCGGGGGGTGCGCTTCGCCTTCGTCCCCGGTGCCCGCTCCACTCACCTCGAGTCCTACGACCTGGCGCAGGTCCTCGAGAAGAAGCGCATCTGCGGCGAGCACTCGCTGCGCCTGTTCCTCGCGGATCACCCCGAAACCCTGCCCGACCTCGGCCTGGCTCGCTGGCTCGAGTTGGCCGGCCCGGGGGCGCTCGAGGGTCGGCCCCGGGTGCGCTGGCCATGGGCGCTCCTGTTCGCGGCCCCCGCCCGCGACCTGGCGATGACGGTGGCCCGCCGGGCAAGCGGAAGGGTCCCCGACGCCATCCTCGACTACCTGGTCCTCTGGCACTTCGTGGCGGGGCTTCGGAGCGTCGCGGGAAAGGGGCGGGAGCCGAGCGGCACCTGAGCGAACTGCAAGATTGACAGCAGGTTCCCCGCTTGTTACCGTGCCGCGAACCGTCCCTTTCGACGTCCCCGAGGGGACGCGGGACGGGCATGGAGGGTGGGCATGGCGGGACAGGCGGTGGGGATGATCGAGACACGCGGCTGGATCGCCATGATCGAGGCGGCCGACGCGATGGCCAAATCCGCCTCCGTCGATCTCGAACGCTGGGCCAATGTCGACGCCGGCATGGTCACGATCGTCGCCCGTGGCGACGTCGCGGCCGTGCATGCTGCGGTCGAGGCCGGCGTCCGCGCCGCACAGCGCATTGGCGCCGTCGTCACCTCCCATGTCATTCCCATGCCGTACGCGCCCGTCGAGGAACGCATCCTCGGCCGCTGATCACGTCGAACGAGAGGAGATTCCATGGAAGACGCGCTCGGTCTCATCGAGACCCGCGGATTCGTCGCGATGGTCGAAGCCTCCGATGCGATGGTGAAGGCCGCCAAGGTCAAGCTCATCGGTTACGAGAAGATCGGCGGCGGCTACGTGACCACGATCGTCCGCGGTGACGTCGCCGCGGTGCGCGCCGCCACCGAGGCGGGGCAGGCTGCGGCCACGCGCGTCGGCGAGGTGATCGCCGTGCACGTCATTCCGCGTCCGCACACCGCGCTCGAGGATGTGCTCCCCATCGGCAAGTCCGAAGGCGCCGCCCGGAAGTGATCGCGTGATCCTCGGCCAGGTCGTCGGCACGGTCGTCTCGACGCGCAAGGACGCGGGGCTCTCGGGCCTCAAGCTCCTCGTCGTGCGCGAGCTCGACGACGCGCTCGCTCCGACCGGCCATCTCGTCGTGTCCGCCGACGCCGTCGGCGCCGGGCGTGACGAGGTCGTCCTCGTCGTCGCCGGATCGTCGGCCCGCCTGACCGACGCGACGCGGGACAAGCCCGTCGACTCGGTGATCGTCGGCATCGTCGACGAAGTCGAGGAGAACGGCAGCCTGGTCTACCGCAAGCAATCGTCGCGCACGGTGCCGGCATGAGTGCGCCGTTCACGCCGCGGCCGCGGCCGCAGGCGAGCGAACTGGCGAACCCGCCGGTGGCGCTGGCCGCGATCGAGACCGCGACCGTCTCGAGCGGCATCCGCGTCGGCGACGCCGTCGTCAAGATGGCGCCGGTCATCCTGTTCCACGCGCAGCCCGTCTCGCCCGGCAAGTTCGTCGTCGTGTTCGGCGGCACGGTCGGTGACGTCGCCGCCGCCGCGCCGAAGGGAATTGAGGCCGCCGGTTCGGCGCTCACCGATTCGCTCGTGCTCGCGCAGTGCCACGGCGACGTCCACCGTGCCCTCGCGGGTCAGGCCGCCGGGCCGGCCGGCGACGCGCTGGGCGTGATCGAGACCGATGGCGTACCCTCGACGCTGCTGGCCGCCGATCGGGCCGCCAAGACCGCGCCGGTACGCCTGCGCACGATCCGGCTCGCCGATGGGCTGGGCGGCCGCGGATTCGTGCTCTTCGACGGCACGCTGAGCGACGTCAACGCCGCGCTGGCCGCCGCACGCGCGGCGGTCGGTTCGCACCTCGTCGATTCCGTCGTCGTCCCGCGGCTCGCCGAGCCGCTGCGCGACCGGCTGTACTAGGCGCGGCGTCGTGCAGCACGCCCGCGTCCTCGGCGCCGTGGTCGCCACGCGCAAGGTTCCGGCCTGGCATGGTCGACGCCTCGTATGGGTGCAGCCGATCGATCTCGATGGCCGCCCGGCGGGCAGGAAGCTGGTCGCGCTCGACACGGTGAGCGCCGCCACCGGCCAGGACGTGTTCTTCGTCCGTGGTCGCGAGGCCGCCGAGGCGCTGCCCGACGCGTTCAATCCGGCCGATGCGACGATCGTCGCGCTGGTCGACCGGATCGAGGGCGCCGGGCGATGAAGATCGCCCGCGTCGTGGGCAACGTGCTGGCGACGGTGAAGCATCCGGCCCTGGTCGCCCAGCGGTTGCTGCTGATCGAGGACGAGCGCCCCGACGGCACGCTCGACGGCAAGGCGCGGCTCGCGCTCGACCGCGTCGATGCGGGCGAGGGCGATCGCGTGCTCGTGCTCGACGAGGGCAACGGGGCCGCCCAGGTCTTGTCCCGTGCACGCGGTCCCGTGCGCACGGTGATCGTCGGAGTGATCGACGAAGTCGAGTCGTTCACCGCGCAGGACATCCGTTGAACCGGCGCCTCGTGCGCCGGTCGCGTCGCGCAGGAGGATGCACGTCATGACCAAGGCGGACCTCGTCGAAGAAATCGCCTCGCGCACGGGAGTCTCGAAGAACCACACCGCGCTGATCGTCGACGATCTGCTCGACGCCGTCTGCCGCGCGCTGTCCGAGGGCAACCACCTCGAGATCCGCGGGTTCGGCACGTTCAAGGTCCGCGAACGGCGGGCCCGTCGCGCGCGCAACCCGCGCAGCGGCGATGAAGTCATGGTGCCGGCGAAGCTCGTGCCGGTGTTCAAGCCTTCGAAGGAATTGAAGGCGCACATCGCTTCGGCCGGCGCGGACGCGCCGGCTGCGGCCGATCCGGCGTAGGCCGGTTTTCGACGAGGAGGAAGGTCCGAGCATGGGTTCCGGAAAGAAGCGGAAGCGCAAGAAGATCGCGACCCACAAGCGCAAGAAGCGTCTGCGCAAGAATCGCCACAAGAAGAAGAACGTCTGATGTCCGGGCCGCGCCGCCCTCCCGCGAGGCGGGTGTCGGCGCGCGCCCCGGGCAAGGTCCCCGGACCGCGTCCCGCTTCCGAGCGGCACGTGGGCCGGGTTACGGGGGCGCGCGGCCGGCCGGTGTTCGTCTCGGCCCGCCGCACGGGGCATGGACGCCGACCCCTCGTTGTTCCGCCGGGACTGTCGCCCGAACCGGGTGACGTCGTGGTCGCCGAACTTCCAGCCGACGAATCGGTCGCCTACCTGCTCGAGGTCCTGGGCGCGGATGAGGATCCGCGGTTCGACGACCTCGGCGTCGCTGCGCGTCATCGGCTTCCGCACGCCTTCTCGAAAGCCGCCGAGCGCGAGGCGAAGGGATTCGCGGAGCCGCAGCTCGATCCCGCGAGCGGTCGCCTGGACCTGCGGGATCGCGCCGCGTTCACGATGGACCCGGCTGATGCACGCGACTTCGACGACGCGCTGTCGTGGCGTCCGTTGCCCGAAGGCGGCTGCGAGATCGGCATCCACATCGCCGACGTCGCGTGGTACGTGCGTCCCGGCAGCGCGCTCGACGTCGACGCGCGCGAGCGGGGGACCAGCGTCTACCTGTCGGGTGGCGTCGTGCCCATGCTGCCGCACGCGCTGTCGAGCGATCTGTGCTCGCTGGTCCCGAACAAGCCACGCTACGCCATGTCGGTGCTCGCCCTCATGGACGAGCGGGGCGGCGTGACGCGCTACCGACTGACCGAGAGCCTGATCGAAAGCCGCGCGCGCCTGTCGTACGAGCAGGGGCAGGCGATTCTCGACGGCGATGCGGGGGCGCGGGACGGCGTGCCCGACGAGGTGGTGCGTGGACTCACGGAGATCGCGGCCATCGCCGCGCGGCTGCGGACCCATCGCTTTCGCCGCGGCGCCCTCGACCTCGACGTCCCCGAGACGAAGGCGCGGGTCGACGAGCAGGGCAACACGATCGCCATCGAGCGCCGGGCGCGCCTGACCACCATGACCGTGATCGAGGAGTTCATGCTGCTCGCCAACCTGCTCGTCGGCGAGGAAGCCGAGCGCCGCGAGGGACCGTTCCTGTTCCGCGTGCACGAGGCGCCGTCGCTGGCCAAGCTGGCGGCGCTCGAGGCCCAGCTGGGCGCGCTCGGACTACCGCGCCTCAGCGCCCAGGAGGGCGTGGCGAAGGCCCTGCAGTCGCTGCTCGCCACGGGCCTGCCGGCGGAGAAGAAGCGGCTCGTCCACACACTCGTCCTGCGCTCGCTCGCGCGCGCTCGCTACCAGGGCGACGACCTCGGGCACTTCGGGCTCGCGGCGCATTCGTACAGCCACTTCACTTCGCCCATCCGGCGATACCCGGACCTGTACAATCACCGCCAGGTCAAGCAGTGGCTCGACGCGCCGCTGGGCCGCCCGCTGGGCCGCGACGACGATTCGACCGTCGCCGCGCTGGGCCTGTCGACGAGCGGTCGCGAGCAGACGGCGCAGGAAGCCGAGCGCGAGTCGACCCGCGTGAAGGGACTGCGCTTCATCGCGGATCACCTGGGCGAGGAGCACGAGGGTACGATCACCGGCGTCGTGCCCGCCGGCGTGTTCGTCGAGCTCGAGGAGTTTCCGGTCGACGGATTCCTTCGCGTCTCGTCGTGGGTGGACGACGACTTCCGCATGGACGAGGCCGGTGTCCGCCTCGTCGGGCGGCGCAGCCGCCGTCGTTTCTCGCTGGGGGACCGCATCACGGTCCGTCTCGCGCGCGTCGATGTCGCGGCGCGCGAACTGGAACTCGCGCTCGAATCGCCCCGGCATGGCCGCGGCGCCGGGCGCTCCGCCGCCGGTCCGCGGCGACGCATACGGGGCTCCGCGCCGACCGGCGCCGGATCCGCTCGCAGCAAACCACGAGGGAGGAAGCGCTGATGGCCCGCCGCGCCGACGAACAACGCCAGCATCCCCGCGTCGAAGCCCGCCTCGCGATGCAGCTCGCCGAGGAGTCGCTCGGCACGTCGCTCGTCACCACCGAGACCCTCAACATCAGCCGCGGGGGCATCTACTGCGAGAGCAGCGAGTTCCTGTCGCCGCTGTCGCGCGTGGCGCTCACCGTCGTCCTGCCGGTGTTCCGCGCCGGCGCCCCGCAGCGCGTCCTGCGCACCGAGGGCATTGTCGTCCGCTCGGAGGCGCTCGCGCCGGTCGGCGGCAAGAAGCGCTGGCAGCTCGCCTGCTGCTTCACCTCGCTCGACAACGAGGCGCGCTCCGTCCTCGACCAGTTCATCTCCTGGCGCGCCGCCGGCGGTCGCGTGACCGGTGGGCGTCGGACCGCCGCCTCGGCTGCCCCGGGCGCCGGGAAGAAGGCCTTGAACAAGGCGGTCAGGAAGACGGTTCGAAAGGTCGCAGGCAACGCGAAGCGTGTTGCGAAGTCGGCGAAGAGCACCGTGCGCAAGGCCGCGAATTCCACGAAGAAGACCGTCAAGAAGGCGATCAAGTCCGCGAAGAAGGCCTTACGCAAGGCCGCCCCGAAGCCCCGCGGGCGGCGGTGATTTTCGATCCCCTCGACCTCGTCCGGCTCGGGGTGCGGGCCTCGCGCCCGTTCGTCGCGGGACGACCGGTCGAGGAACTCGCAGGGGAGCACAGCCGCGCGGTCGTGCGCGCGGGGAAGGCGCGGCTGCTCGCGGCGCTCCCCGAGCTCGGAGTCGTGGTCCATCCGTCGCACACCCTCCCGAGCGTGCTCGGCGGGACCGCCGCCGGCGTCGCCTGACCGTGGAACTGATCTTCGCGCCGGCCCGCGCGGTGCGCGGCACGGTTCACGTCCCCGGGGACAAGAGCATCACCCACCGGGCGTATCTTCTCGCCCTGGTCGCGGCGGGAACGTCGCACGTGCGGGGAGCCAACCCGGGCGCCGACTGCGCGGCCACGCTTGCCGCCGTGTCCGCACTCGGTGCGCGGGTGACCCGCGTCGACGACGACACCGTCGCGATCGAGGGCCGGCCCGATGCGCTTGTCGCGCCGCACGCGCCGCTCGACCTCGGGAACTCGGGGACCGGCATGCGCCTCCTCGCGGGGCTGCTTGCCGGGCGAAACGTCGCCGTCACGCTCGTCGGCGACGCCTCGCTGTCGGGTCGCCCGATGGGGCGCATCGTCGAGCCCTTGCGCGCGCTCGGGGCGCGCCTGACGGCCACGGGCCCGCGCGCCACGCCGCCGCTGACGATCGAGGCCGTCGCTGGACTCAACGCCCACGAGTGGTCCTCGCCCGTCGCGAGCGCGCAGGTGAAGTCCGCCGTGCTGCTCGCGGGACTCGCCGCCCGCGGCACGACGACCGTGCGCGAGCCCGCCGCCTCGCGCGATCACACCGAACGACTGTTGCCCGCATTCGGCGTTGCCTGCGCGCGGCCCGCCGCATTCACGTCCGCGGTGACGGGGCCGGTCGTGCCGTGCGCGGCGGACGTCGGGGTGCCGGGGGACTTCTCGGCCGCCTGCTTCTGGCTCGTCGCCGGGACGATCGCGGGGGAGGGCGAGCTGACCCTCGAGTCGGTCGGCGTGAACCCGACCCGGATCGGCGCGCTGGAGGTCCTCCGGCGCATGGGGGCCAACATCGAGCTGGTTCGACCGCGCCGGGTCGGCGACGAGCCGGTCGCCGACCTGATCGTCCGGCCGGCCGCGCTCACGGCGGCCGACATCGACCCGGGCGAAATCCCCGCGCTGGTCGACGAGTTGCCGGCCCTGGCCATTGCCCAGGCAGTCGCGCGCGGTCGCTCGACGGTGCGCGGGGCGGGCGAGCTCAGGATCAAGGAGAGCGACCGGATCACGCACGTGGTCAACGGCTTGCGGGCATTGGGTGGCACTGCGGATGAGGCCCCGGACGGCTGGACCGTGACCGGCGGGAGCCTCGCCGGCGGCGCCGTGGATGCCGTGGGGGATCACCGGCTGGCCATGGCGTTCGGAGTGGCCTCCCTGGCCGCATCGGGGGCGATCCGGGTGATGGGGGGTGCCATGATTGACACGAGTTATCCGGGCTTCTATCATGCGTTTAAGGATCGAGTACAGGCCCGGTGAACCCCCTCGTGATCACCATCGACGGACCGGCAGCGGCGGGCAAGAGCACGACCGCGCGCGCCGTCGCTCGCCAGTTGGGTTGTCTCTACCTCGACTCCGGCGCGATGTATCGCGCGTTCGCCCTCAAGGTCGAGCGCCTCGGGCTCGCCGCGTCGCTGGACGACGCTGCGCGGCTCGATGCGCTCGCCCGGGCGACCGAAATCGGATTCACCGGCCCGCTCGACGACCCCACGGTCGTCCTTGACGGCGCGCCGCTGACGTCCGAGATCCGTACACCGCTCGTCTCCGAGCTCGCCTCGAGGGTGGCTGCACTGCCCGCGGTGCGTGCCCGGATGGCCGACCTGCAGCGCGACATTGCGGCGCGCGATCCGCTGGTCGCCGAGGGGCGCGACATGGGCACGGTGCTGTTTCCGGACGCGGCGGTGAAGATCTTCCTCGACGCGTCCGTCGAGGAGCGCGCGCGTCGACGGCATCGCGAGCTGGCGGGCCGCGGCCTCGACCTCGACCCGTTCGAGGTGCAGGCCGAGATCGAACGGCGCGACCGCCGCGATCGCGAGCGCGATGTCGCGCCGCTCGTGCCGGCCGCTGACGCGATCGTGATCGACACCACCGGCATGTCGGTGGGCGACCAGATCGAGGCGGTCCTCGACGCGGTGCGCGCGAAGGTCGGCTCCGCCTGACTCCGGGCGGCCCGGGAGAGCGCATGGGGCCCTGGTATCGCGGCGTGCACTTCGTCGCGAATGCGGCGCTGAACATCCTCCTCGTCCGCGAGTGCACGGGCCTCGAGAATGTTCCGCGCGCGGGCGGCGTGATCATCGCCGCGAACCACTTCGCCTTCTGGGACCCGCCCGTTCTCGGGGCGAGCCTGTCGCGCGAGCTGTACTACCTCACCCGGTCGGAGTTCTTCGCCGTCCCGGGGTTTGGCGGGTTCATCCGCTCGCTGAACGCAATCCCGATCCGGCAACGGGTCGCCGATCACAGCGGCCTCGAGCGCGCTCTGGGCGTGCTCGCCGCCGGATATGCGCTGCTCGTCTTTCCCGAGGGCGGTCGCATGAAGGACGGCCGATTGCATCCGGCCCTCCCAGGCGTCGGACACCTCGTGTCCCGCGCCCGGGTGCCCGTCGTGCCCCTGTACGTGTCGGGCACGAACCACATCCGCCGCTGCGTGCTGCGCCGCGATCGCGTGCGCATCACCGTCGGAGCGCCCCTCCCCTCGACCCTCTGGTCGTCGGCGGGCGAGCAGTCGACCCGAACCGGTCGCGATCGGCAACGCCTGATCGGGGACCGCGTCATGCAGGAGATCGCCCTCCTCCGGCGTCAGCAGGAGGAGACGGCGCGGAACGGGGCCGCCCCCGACACCGCATCCCCGTAACCGCGACTCCACCCAGGAGGCTTCTGCTTCATGCACGAAGATCGCGAACGTTTTACCCCCGGCGCCACCGAAGACGACGAACCCCGCGCCAGCACCCCTCGCCGCATCACCGCCCCTGTCTTCGTCGACGACGACGAGGATGAAGAAGGCGGAATGACCGCCGCCGAGCGCTCGGCCATGTACGAGCTCTACGCCCCGTCGCTGCAGTCACTGGGCGAGGGCGAAATCGTGCGCGGCACCGTGCTCCACATCTCCGACACCGAGGTGCTGGTCGACGTCGGGTTCAAGTCCGAGGGTGTCATCAACCTCTCGGAGTTCACCAACCGTGACGAGATCAAGGTCGGCGACGAAGTCGAGGTGTTCCTCGAGAAGATGGAGAATCAGGACGGCCTCGTCGTTCTCTCCAAGCAGCGCGCTGACTTCGTCCGTGTGTGGGATCGCGTCAAGGAAGCCCACGACAATGGACAGGTGGTCGAGGGCAAGCTCATCCGGAAGATCAAGGGCGGCGTCGTGGTCGACTTGTACGGAGTCGAGGCGTTCCTCCCCGGTTCGCAGATCGCGCTGCGCCAGGTCCAGAATGTGGACGCGCTGCTGGGCCAG
>JBKJNH010000391.1:0-11420 GCA_046596055.1 Candidatus Eiseniibacteriota bacterium | reverse complement strand
ACGCTGACCGACTTCATGAAGATGAAGGGCGCGGCGATCGAGGCCGGCCTCGACGGAATGGCTGACGCGGGGCTGACCGTCTCGCGCGACGTGCTGCGCGAGCACATCTGGCGCGTCTACACCGCCAGGGGAATCGAGTACCAGCAGGTGTTCGACGAGGCGCTCGCCGCCGCTGCCGGCAGCATCGATCCTCGCGTGCTCGCCGCGGGCATCGTCGCCTACCGCCGTGCGCGCGAATCGACGCTCGTCCTTTATCCGCACGTGCAGTACACGATGCTCGGCCTGCTCAAGCGCGGGCTCAAGCTCGCGGTGGTCAGCGACGCGCCCCGCAACCAGGCGTGGTTGCGGCTCGCCTCGCTGCAGTTGCACAACGTGTTCGATGTCGTTGTCACGTTCGAGGACACCAACGCGCGCAAGCCTTCGCCCGAACCGTTCACCAAGGCGCTCGAGCGGCTGGGCGTCACCGCGGACCAGGCGCTGATGATCGGCGACTGGGCCGATCGCGACGTCGTCGGCGCCGCGCAGGTGGGTATCCGCACCGTCTTCGCGCGCTACGGCGACACGTTCGGCACCGTCGAATCGGGCGCCGACTACGACGTGAACGACATCATCGAGCTGCTCGACGTGGTCGACACGATCAACGGCCGACCTCTCGAAGTGCGCCCCGTGGTCGACAACGTGCTGCCGTCCGGTCCGCCGGCGCCGCGGCCGCCCGGGATCGTGCGCGAGCGCGGCGGGTCGGGAGAGTCGCGGCCGTGACCGCGCCCCGCCTCCTCGTCCTCACGGCGGCTCGCATGCGCGAGGCCGACGCGGCGGCGACGGCGGCGGGCACGCCTGTCCGCACCCTGATGGAGCGCGCCGGCGCGGGCGCGGTGCGGGCGATCGAGCAACACTTCGGCCGCATGCATGGCTGGCGCGTGGCGGTGGTCGTGGGGAAGGGAAACAACGGCGGCGATGGGCGCATTGTCGCGCGACTGCTGGCCGCGGCAGGCGCGCGCGTCACCGTGCATGCGGTCGGCGAAGGTTCTGCCGACGTCGCGCCCGAGATCGACCTGGTGGTCGATGCGCTGTTGGGCACCGGCAGTCGCGGCGCGCTGAGCGTGCCGTACGCCGCGGCCGTCGAGGCGATGGCCGCAGCGCAGTCGCGAGGCGCGCGCGTCGTCGCGCTCGACCTGCCCAGCGGCCTCGACGCCGACACGGGCCGGGCGCTGGTCGACGGCGGAGCCTCCGTGCGGGCCGACCTGACCGTCGCGTTCGCGCACCTCAAGCCGGTGCACGTGCTCGTGCCGGGGCGTGCGCGCTGCGGCGCGATCGCGGTGGTCGACATCGGCGTCGAGCCCGTGACCTCCGACCCCGGGCTCGACCCGGAGCTGTCGAGCGATGCATGGATCGCCGGGCTGCTGCCGCGGCGCGCGGCCGATGCGCACAAGAGCGCCTGCGGGCGCGTGCTCGTCCTCGGCGGATCGGTCGGGCTGACCGGCGCGGTGGTCCTCGCGTCGACGGCCGCGTTGCGCGCCGGCGCCGGGCTCGTCACCGCCGGCGTGCCGGAAAGCCTCAACGACGCGCTCGAGGCCGCGATGATCGAGCCCATGACGTGGCCGCTGCCCGAGTCGCCGGAGCGGGCGCTGTCCGAGGCGGCGGCGCCGATGGTGCTGGACCGCGCGGGGCAGGCGCAAGTCGTGGCGCTGGGGCCCGGGCTGTCGCGCTCGGCCGAGGCGACCGCGCTGGCGCGGCAAGTCGTCGCGGCGGCGCACGCGCCGATCGTGCTCGACGCCGACGGGCTCAACGCCTTCGCCGGACGCGCGGACGAGCTCGCGCGCCGCGCACCGGGGATGGCACTGATCGTCACGCCGCACGTCGGCGAAATGGCGCGGCTGAGCGGACTCGATGCGGCGACGATCGAGCGCGAGCGGCTGACGCTGCCGGCGCGAATGGCAAAGCGGTGGAATGCGGTGGTCGTTCTAAAGGGAGCGCCGACCGTGATTGCCGCACCCGATGGACGCACGACCGTCAACGCAACGGGCAACCCGGGGCTGGCCACGGCCGGCGCGGGCGACGTCCTGACCGGAGTTCTCGCGGGATTCGTGGCGCAGGGCCTTTTGCCCTACGACGCGGCCCGCGCTGCCGTACACGTTCACGGCCTCGCGGCCGACATCGCCCACGCGCGCGTGGGAACCCTTGCCCTGGTGGCCGGCGACGTGACCGCTGCGCTGCCCCAGGCGATGTGCCGGCTTGAACTCGCCGGTTCGCGGTCGGACCTTATCCCCCTGCCCCAGACCCGGATCGGCCCCGTGCCTCCGGACGGAATCCGGAACGAGTAGAGGAGAAACGGACGTGCCCACGATGAAGCCCAGCAAGCCGAAGTCCCGTTCCACCGCCGCGGCGAAGAAGACCGCACCAACCAAGACCGGCCCGACGCCGGGCGTAAACAAGATCGCGCCGCAGACCGACGCCGCCCGTCGCCTGCGCCAGGAAGTGATCGAGCGCGCCGATCGGCACCAGGTGCAGGTCGTCAACCTGTGGTTCACCGACATCGTCGGTCAGCTCAAGAGCTTCGTCGTGCCGCGCCACCAGCTCGAGGAAGCGCTCGAGGAGGGTCTGGGATTCGACGGCTCGTCGGTCGAGGGCTTTGCGCGCATCTACGAGTCGGACCTGCTGGCCGTTCCGGATCCGTCGACGTTCGCGATCCTGCCGTTCCAGGTCGACGGGCAGGTGGCGTGTCGCCTGATCTGCGACATCCATCATCCCGATGGCAAGCCCTACCAGGGCGATCCGCGCTGGGTTCTGAAGAAGAACCTCGAGGCGCTGTCGGCCAAGGGCTTGACCATGTACACGGGTCCCGAGCTCGAGTTCTTCTACATGAAGTCGCCGACGGATCCGACGTTGCTCGACGATGCCGGCTATTTCGACATGATCGACGACAACCTGGGCACCGAGCTGCGCCAGAAGACGATGGCGGCCATGGCCTCGATGGGCATCATCGTCGAGTGCGGGCATCACGAGGTCGCCCCCAGCCAGCACGAGATCGACCTGCGCTACTGTGAAGCGCTCAAGATGGCCGACCAGGTGATGACGTACCGCTACCTGGTTCGCGAGATCGCGCGCCGACACGGCGTGCACGCCACCTTCATGCCGAAGCCCATCTTCGGTGTCAACGGCTCGGGCATGCACGTCCACCAGTCGATCTTCGAGGGCGGCAAGAACCTGATGTACGAGAAGGGCGCGCCGTTTCACCTGTCGAAGTTCGGCCGCTCGTACACCGCGGGCGTGCTCAAGCACGCGCGCGAGCTGGTCGCCGTCACCAACCAGTGGGTGAACTCGTACAAGCGCCTGGTGCCGGGCTACGAAGCCCCGGCCTACCTGGCGTGGGGACAGAAGAATCGCTCGGCGCTCATCCGCGTGCCGATGTACAAGCCCGGCAACGAGAAGGCGACCCGCATCGAGGTGCGCTTCCCGGATCCGGCCGCGAACCCGTACCTGGCGTTCGCCGTGCTGCTGGCGGCGGGCATGGCGGGCGTCAACGGCAAGTACGACCTGCGCGCGCCGTTCGAGGAGGACGTGTTCCACCTCAGTGCCGACGAGCGGAAGAAGGCGCACATCGAGGAGCTTCCGGGATCGCTCGACGAGGCGGTCAAGCTCGCCGAGAAGAGCGACCTGGTCCGCGCCTGCCTGGGCGATCATGTGTTCGGCAAGTTCGTCGAGAACAAGCGCATCGAGTGGGATCGCTTCCGCATCCAGGTCACCAAGTACGAGATCGAACGCTACCTGTCGATGCTCTAGGCTGCACGGGTTCACGATTTCACGGCGGGGGCGGGCCTCGCGGCTCGCCCCCGTTTTGGTCTTGGTTTACCTCGTCGGAGACGACTCCATGGCCCAGGAGAGGCGCGACTACGTCGAGCGCATGATCGAGGAGCTGGCGGCGGTCGTCGCGCGGCTGGTCGGGCGCCTGGGCGCGGGCACGCCCGAGGCGGCCGACGAGGTCGTCGCGGGGGCGCAGGCGGCGCAGGGCGAGTTGCTCGGGCCGCTCGCGGCCGCACTACCGCAGGTCGACGCCGCGAGCGCGATTTCACTCCTGCGCGATCCGCGGCAGGTCCGCGCGTGGATCGAGCTGCTGCGCGTCGAGGCCGCGGCGCGGACGTTGCGTGGCGAGGATGCCGCGGCGCTCACGCTCGGCGCGCGCGCCCACGAGCTCGAACGCGCGCTCATTGCCGCGGGGGCAGCTCCTGCAGCAGGCGGAACGCCGCCGCCTCGGCCGGCGCCGCCGCGTTGATCGCGACGGCGACGAATGCGCCGCTTGTCGGGTCGTAGAGGACCACCGCCTTCGCCGTCTCGGTGCCCCCGCTGTGCCCCAGCCACGTGGTCGTGCCGTCCGGACCCCGGACGTCATAGAGCATGACCGCCCGTCCATAGGACTGCCCGTTGGAGCCGAACATGGGATGGAGCCGCGCGAAGGCGCCGTGCACCGTCTCCGACTGCAACAGCTCGCCCGTGAGGACGGCCTGCCAGAAGCGCGCCATGTCCGCGGCGCTGGCCGCGACGCCGCCGGCGCCATACGGCACCGACGGATCGAACGCGCGATCGGTGCGGCCGTCGCGCGTCCCGGCAACGAGCCCGGCGGGCCGCTCGCGGGGCTGTAGCACCGCGGTGTGCGCAAGCCCGAGGCGCCGCACGATGCGGTCCCGCGCGATCAGGTGATACGGGCGCCCTTCGACCTGCTCGAGGATGCGCGCCAGCAGCACGTACCCCGTGTTCGAGTACGACCATGCCTCACCGGGGCAGTGGACCGGACCGTGGCGCGCCGCAATGGCGAGCAGCGTCTCGGGCGGCGAGTACCCCGGTGTGAAGTGGAACGTCGAGTCGTTCTGGAAGCTGTAGAGCCCGTGCGTGTGGGTGAGCAGCATGTCGATCGTGATCCAGCGGGCGTTCGCGACGTCGGGAAACCAGGTCGCGAGCTTCATGTCGTAGCTGAGCTTCCCCTCGTCGATAAGTTGCATCACCAGAACGCCGGTGAACACCTTGCCGACGCTGCCCCAGTAGAAGATCGGATCCGACGGGAGCGGCATCATCGAATCCGCTTCGGCGACGCCACGCGCGGCCGACCACGTCCCCTGGCCCGGCAACACGACGGCGGCCGCGATCGCCGGGGCCCTCGTGCGGGCCAGGATCCAGTCTGCGACCGCATCGAGGCTCTCCGCGATGGCCGGATTGAACGGCGGGGTCGCGGCCGTGTCCCGCGTCGGGAACTGCGCTGCGGTCGGCGGCGGATGGAGTGGAAGTCCGGCGTACTTCACCGCACCTTTGCATGCAGGCTCCCCCGCGACCGGGGACACTGCGAGCGCGATCCCGGCAAGGGCGAGATTGAGGCAGCAGGTGACACGAAGCATCGGGCAGCTCCTTGCGGTGGATCGGACGAAGGACGACTCGCGGTATTTTACCCGCTTCCACGACGAAAGGATCCCGATGTCCGCCGCCTCGCCCGCTCCCGCGCCTCCGCCGGTCCGCCTGCTGGGTTTCGTGCACCGGGACTCGCCGCGACGGCTCGCCGTGCTGGCGCGCAACGCGCTCGCCGCCTACGACGTCGGCATCGACCGGCTCAGCCTCCTCGGCCGGCACCAGAACACGATGTTCAAGCTGGTCACGACCGACGGCCGCCGCTTCGTCGTGCGCGTCAACATCCCGAACATGCGCAGTGAGCTCGACATCGCCTCGGAGATGGCGTGGCTCGCCGCGCTCCACCGCGACACCGACCTCGTCGTGCCGCGACCGTTGGCCACGCGCGACGGCGCGCTCATGACGGTCGCCGCGGCCCCCGGTGTGCCCGAGCCGCGGTCGGTCGCGGTCTTCGACTGGATCGACGGCCGCACGGTGGGCGACGCCCTGGGCCGCCCGATCCTGCGACAGATGGGCGAGGCGCTGGGTCGCCTGCAGGACCACGCCGACCGCTTCGTGCCGCCGCCGGTGTTCACCGACCTCAGGCTCGACAGTGCGTGGGTCTTCGGCAAGGAGCCGCGCGCGCTCGCCGAGACGGGGACCGACGCGCTGTGGACCGAGGAGCGCCGCGGGCTGGTGCGGCGTGCGGCCGAGCGCACGCAGGCCGTGATCGACACGCTGCACGCGGATCGCTCGGCGCTGCGCTTCCTGCACATCGACCTGCACTCGGGTAACGTGATGCGCATCGCGGACGGGCTCGCGGTGCTCGACTTCGACGACAGCCAGTGGGCGCATCCCGTGCAGGACGTCGGCATCCCGCTGTTCTACTTCTGGGTGCGCGAGAACGGGGAGCGCCTGATCGCGTCGTTCCTCGAGGGCTATGCGGCGGTGCGCGGAAACGTTCCCGACCGCCGGGTGCTGTTCCAGTTGATCGCCGGGCGCCAGCTCGACCTGCTGGCCTTCATCCTCGACCGGGAGTTCATTCCTGCGGCCGAGATGCCGGCGTACATGGAGAAGGTCGAACGCCGGCTGACCGTCCTCGAATCGCTTGTCGAACGCGGCTGAGCGCGCGATGCTCCCGAACATGGAAGCCCTGCTCGAAGTCCTGAGAAAGCCCTGGCCCTGGTGGGTCGCCGGCCCGCTCGTCGGCCTCGTGCCCGCGACCCTGCTGCTGCTCGGCAACCGGATGTTCGGCGTCTCATCGAACCTGCGCCATGCCTGCGCGATCCTCGTGCCGAAGAGCGCGGCCTTCTTCGACTACGACTGGCGCGGCGGCGCGTGGAACCTCGCGTTCGCCGCGGGCATGCTCGCGGGCGGCTTCGTCGGCGGCGTGCTGCTGGCGGGGGCCGCCCCGGTTCCATTCGTGCCCGTTGAGCTCTTCTCGTGGTCGGGCCTCGCGACGCCGCAAGGGCTCATCGCGGTCGTAGGCGGTGGATTCCTCGTCGGCTTCGGCACGGCCTGGGCGGGCGGCTGCACGTCGGGCCACGGGCTCACCGGCGTCGCCGACCTGCAGGCGCCGTCATTCCTCGCGCTCGCGGCGTTCTTCGTCGGCGGGATCGTCACCACCTGGTGGATCGTGCCCCTTCTCCTGCCGGGCGGCGGCTCGTGACCGCGGCGCGACGCACCGGTCTTCTCGCCTACTTCGTCGTGGGTGTCGCCTTCGGGACAGTGCTGACCAAGGGCGAGATCGTGTCATGGTTTCGCATCAACGAGATGTTCCGCTTCGCGGGATTTCACATGTTCGGCGTGTTCGCCCTCGCGCTCCCGGTCGCGATCGTCTCCGTGCAATGGCTCAAGCGCGCGCAGGCCCGCACCCTCGAGGGCGAGCCCGTGCGGCTCGAGCCGAAGACCATGGGGCGCGGCATCCGTTACGTGGCGGGAGGCATCCTCTTTGGCGCCGGCTGGGCGCTCACGGGCGCGTGCCCGGGCCCGTTGTTCGCGCTCGTCGGCGCGGGTGCGGGAGGTGGAGTGATGCTCGTCGCGATCGCGGCGGCGCTGCTGGGCACGTGGACGTACGGCGTGCTGCGGCCGCGGTTGCCGCATTGAGCGTCGTGCGCTCGCTCGAACTCGTGCTGGAACCCGGGGCGCTCGCGATCGTGCGGCTGGCGGCGGACGCGCCGGTTCCGGCCTGGGCCGGTCTCGATGCGCCGACCACCGCTGCCGCGGTGAGCGTGACCCGCACGGCGTTCGAGCTCTCGATCGTGGTGCCCGCGGAGCGCGTGCCGGCGGGTGTGCGAGTCGAAGGTCCGTTTCGCGCCTGTCGGATCCCCGGCGCGCTCGACTTCGTGCAAATCGGCGTGATCGCCTCGCTCGCCGCGCCGCTGGCGGCCGCGGGCATCCCGATCTTCGTGCTCTCGACCTTCGACACGGATGTTCTGCTCGTTCCCGCCGACCGCATCGCCGCCGCTGTGGGCGCGCTCGAGGCCGCCGGGCATCGTTTCGTTTCCGCCTGACACTCGCATTCATCCCGGAGGTTTCCGTGCTCGCTCGCATCCGTCGACTGGCTCCCGCCGCCGCGCTGCTCGCGGCACACCTCGTCATCGCCGTCGTCGCACCCTCGGCTCGCGCGGAGCTCGCACCTGCGGCCGTCTCGGGGTGGGCCGTGAAGCACGTCGTCACCCTGCCCGGTTCGCCCGAGCGCGCCTACGATGCGGCGACCGGCGACCTGTCGCCGTGGTGGGATCACAAGTTTCGCGACAACCCGCTGCGCTTCTACATCGAGCCGTGGGCCGGCGGCGGCATGTACGAGATCTGGAACGAGGAGGGCGAAGGCGTCAAGCACGCCACCGTGATCATGGCCGAACGCGGAAAGACGCTGCGCTTCGAGGGGCCGTTGGGCCTGGCGGGGAGCGCGGTCGTCTTCGTCACGACCTGGGAGTTTGCGGCGAAGGGCGACAGCACGGTGCTGACGTGCAACGCGAGCGTCGCGGGCGTCATCGCGCCCGGGGTGGAGAAGGCGGTCGACGGCGTGTGGCAGCACTTCCTGACCGGTCGGCTCAAGCCGTACATGGAGTCGGGCAAGGACCTGCAGAAGAAGCGGTGGTTACGGGCGAACTGAACGCGAAACGGGCGGTCCTCCGCGAGGAGAACCGCCCGTTCATGTTTCGTGTCCCGTGGGGCCGGGTGTTGCGCGGCGAGACTACGCCGGCAGGTGACCCTCGATCTTCTTCAGGATCGCCGGCTTCGGCATCGCGCCAACGAGCTGCTCGACGACCTGGCCGTTCTTGAACAGGAACATGCTCGGGATGCTGCGGATCCCGTAGCGGCCGGCGACGCCGGGGTTCTGGTCGACGTCCACCTTGGCCACCTTGAGCTTGCCGACGTACTCACCCGCGATCTCGTCGAGGATCGGCGCGACCATCTTGCAGGGCCCGCACCAGGTCGCCCAGAAGTCGACGAGGACGGGGACATCGGACTGGAGCACTTCGGCGTCGAAGTTCTGATCGGTGGCGGCGAGAGCGTTCGCCATGGTGGTCCTCCGTTCAACGGGTCGGGGGGATCGGGTTGCCGTGCAATCCATTAGACGCAGGCGCGCCCGAATCGATGCGCGCCGTCCCACCAAAGGCTACCGGGCGGGAGCGGGGGCGTCAAGAAATGGAACGGGCAAAGTCCTTGCCTTGTCGTAACTTGGCCCGGTTGACCGGGTTCCGGGCGAAGCCTAGACTCCGGGGGTGCCGTCCGCGGCTTCCGGACCCTTCCGTCCGGCCGCTCCGTCACCTCCTGGAGGCCCTCCCATTCACGACCCACGACAGGACCATCGTCCCGAACGCACCGTGCTGGCCGGCTTCGTCGGCCGCCGACCGCTGTCCGAAGCCCGCGCCTCGCTCGACGAGCTGGGCCGCCTCGCCGATACCGCCGGGACCATCGTCGTCGGCGAACTCCTGCAGAAGCGCGGCACGCCGCAACCGGCGACGCTGTTCTCGAAGGGCAAGCTCGACGAGCTCAAGGGGCTGATGGCGTCGACCAGCGCGGACACGCTGATCTGCGACGACGACCTCACGCCCGCCCAGGTGCGCAACCTCGAGAAGACGCTCGACCGCAAGGTCGTCGACCGCTCCGAGATCATCCTCTCGATCTTTGCCAAGCACGCCCGCACGCGCGAGTCGCGGCTCCAGGTCGAAGTGGCGCAGCTCGAGTACAGCCTGCCGCGCCTGCGTCACATGTGGTCGCACCTCGAGCGCCTGGGCGGCGGCATCGGCACGCGCGGACCCGGTGAGAGCCAGCTCGAGACCGACCGCCGCCTCGCGCGCGATCGCGTCGCGCTGCTCAAGCGCGAGCTGGCCGTCGTCGAGAAGGAACGCCGCGTGCAGCGCCAGTCGCGCGCCAATGAGTTCCGCGTCGCCGTCGTCGGCTACACGAACGCGGGCAAGAGCACGCTGTTCAACGCGCTCACGCGCGCCGACGTCAAGGCCGAGGACCGACTGTTCGCCACGCTCGACGCGACCACGCGCCGCATGGTCAATGCGAACCGCGAGGTGTTGCTGCTGACCGACACGGTGGGATTCATCCGCAAGCTGCCGCATCATCTCGTCGCGTCGTTCCGCTCGACGCTGGCCGAGGTGATCGAGGCCGACCTGTGGCTGCACGTCGTCGACGCGAGCGATCCCGAGTTCCGCAGCCACATGAAGAACGTCGAGGAGGTGCTGGCCGCAATCGCCGCCCCCGAGGGCGCCGCGGCGAAGAAGGCCGCCGCCGCGGTCCGCGCCGCGGATCCGATGGCCGACTCGCCGCCCCCGGCGCGACCCACGCTGGTCGTGTTCAACAAGGCCGACGTGATTGCCGAAGACCCGACGTACTACGCGTTGCCCATCGAGTTCGCGGGCGCGCTGCGCGTGTCGGCGCTGAAGGGGGACAACATGAACGAGCTGCGCGAGAGCCTGTGGCAGGCCCGGAGGGACTCGCGCGCCGCGAGCGCGAAGGCCGCAGCGGACCGTCGCGAGCGAGCGCGCGCAGAGGCCGAGGCGGCGGACTCGACGTAGTCGCGTTGCGGTCACGTGTTAGACTTCCCGGCGCATGACTCCGGCCCTCGTTCTCTCCATCGTCACGTCGTTGTTCCTGGCCCTCGGCATCGCGCGCTTCGGGGCGCGCAAGCCGGGGTACAGCCATGTCCGCGACACGATCAGCGAGCTGGGGGAGATGGGCGACCCGAACGCGCGACCGGTCGCGTTCGGACTGTTTCTTCCGGTCGGTCTTGCGCTGGTCGTCGTTGCGCTGCTCGTGCGAGGGACCGCTTCGGCCACCGGATCGCTCGCACTGTGCATCGCGATCGGCTACATCGTGGCGGCGTTCGCGCCCTGCGATCCCGGTTCGCCGGCGCGGGGCTCCGTGCGGCAGTCGGCGCACAACGTGGGTGGCGCCGTCGAATACATCGGCGGCACCTTCGTGCTCTTTCGCCTGGCGGAGACCGGCGGAGTGATCTTCCGGATTGCGGCGGCAATGGTCGTGCTGGCCATTATCGTGTTCTCGGTGCCGGCGCTTGCCGCCGTGCGTGGAATCGTCCAGCGCGTCGCCGAAGTCGCGCTGTTCGGCGGGTTGGCGCTGGCGCTCGTACGAGGGTAGAAATTGGAGGGAAGATCATGAGCCGATCCATGGTGGTTCTGGAGCCCGGCCCGCCGCCGCTCACGGACGCGCTCTTCGTCGAGATCGACGCGGCGTAGCGACCGAGCCGTCCGCCCCCGGATGAATGAACGACGCCCCCTCCCGCACAAGCGAGAGGGGGCGTCGTCGTTGCAACTCTAGATCACATCTACCGCAGGTACACCGCGCGCACCTTCCCGGTGTTCGTCGGCGTCGCCACCTCGACAAAGTACACGCCCGAGGCCTGGCGCAGCCCGCGTTCGTCGCGGCCGTCCCACAGCGCGGCGTGCGCGCCCGGGGGCAGCGGCGCGTCGACGACGGTCTTCACCAGGCGACCGGCCAGGTTGAAGATGCGCACCCGAACCGGCCAGGCGCCGCCGACCGATCCCGTACCGGCGGCCGGAAGGTCGAAC
>JBKJNH010000144.1:0-5106 GCA_046596055.1 Candidatus Eiseniibacteriota bacterium | reverse complement strand
TGCGGCACGCCGCGTCGGCCTGCACGAGGCGCACAAGGTCTCCCGTGGACGCGGCATCCTCGTTGCGGTTCTCGACACGGGGATTGATCCGGACCACCGCGCTTTCGTCGGACGCCTCGTCGCGGGATTCGACTTCGTCGATGGCGACGCAGATCCGACCGAAGCGCCCAACGGGATCGACGAGGATCAGGACGGCCGCGTCGACGAAGCCCTGGGCCACGGCAGCCACGTCGCCGGCATCGTTGCGCTGGTCGCACCCGATGCGCGCATCCTGCCGCTGCGCGTACTCAATGACGACGGCCGCGGCGAGGCGTACGAAATTGCGCGCGCCATCGATTTCGCCGTCGCCCGTGGCGCCCGCGTCCTCAACCTGAGCCTCGGCATGCTGGTCGAGGATCGCTTGATCGACGAGGCCCTTGAGCGTGCGGTCGCGCACGGCGTCGTTGTTTTTGCCTCCGCCGGCAATTGGGGCGCGGAGAATCCCGAGGAGTTTCCGGCCCACGAATCCGACGCATTTGCCGTTGCAGCCACGAATCCCGCGTCGCTGCCCGCGTCCTTCACCAGCTTCGGCAGCAACGTCGCGATTTCGGCTCCCGGCGAGGGCATCCGCAGCGCCTACTGGAACGGGCACACCGCCGTATGGAGCGGCACCTCGATGGCCACGCCATGGGTGGCCGGTGGCGCCGCGCTCCTCCTCGCCGCGCATCCGGAGTGGAGCCGCGCCGACGTCATGCAGCGCCTGGGCGAAGGTGCCCGCGCGTTCGATCCCTTGGTGCCCGAGGCGACGTCGCGCTACGGCGTGGGGATTCTGGACCTGGCCGCGGCCCTGGCGCCTGATCGAGGCGCCGGCGAGGATGGGATCGGCATCGTGCGGTCGGTGGTGACCACCCCCTAGGCGCGCCCGGTGGCCCTCGACGGGCCCGGTTCGCGCTTGCGATTTAGGGTCCGCTCGATCTGCTGCCACAAACCGTGATGAAGCGGCGTGGGCGTCCTGCCGATATCCCCCGGTGTGTGCCCATCTCCTCCGACTCCCGTCACTCCCGCGGCGATGATAGCCCGCGAGCGCCGGCAGCGCCGTCGGCTGTCTGCGCGGCTCGCCAGGAGCCGTCTGGTCGCCTCCGCGCTCGTCCTGCGCGCACCCCTCGAGCCCGTCGTCGCCTGGATGTGCGACCTCGTAGGCACGACCGAGTTTGATTTTCTGTATCAGAAGGGTTGCCGCGCCCACCTGTGGGGCATGCACCCGCGTTCCCGCATCCTGCGCCGCACCGCCGGCCGAGTCGCCCCAGGTTCCCCCCGATGCGGCTCCCTGGCCCGTCTCGGCCTGCTCGCGACCGTGGTCCTCGGCTGCGCCCTCACCGCACCGGCGATGGCCCGCGCCTCGGCCCCCGAGTTCGCCGGCACGGCCCGTCTCGACGTCTTCGCCACCAGCGACCTCTTCCCCGGGGGCGACACCCGCGAGCCCGATCAGGGACTACGCCTCGGACTCGCCCCCGAAGTGACGTTTCACGCCGGCGATCACCTGCGGATCAAGCCGTGGGCGGATCTCGGGATCGAGCGTCACCGCGTGTATCCGGAGCGCGACCTCGTCGCCTACGAGTTCGGTGTCGACCTTCGCCGCTCCAATCTTCGTCTCCGCCTGTTCCATGGATTCGGCAACGACGAGCTCTATTTCCCCGACCCGTCTGGCGACGCAATTGTCGACCGGCGCAACACCGGGGCCGAAGTGCGGCTCGAGGTGGTCCCCGGCGTCCGCGTCCACGGCGGCATCGAGCGCGAGGAGAAAGCATTCGACGAACTTCACGTGGAGCGTGACGACCGCCGCTGGTCGACGCGCCTCGGCGTCGAGCGCGGCCAGGCGAAGATGTTTCGCACGGCGCTGACCTGGTTCTACCGCGACACGCGATCCATCACCGATCTCTACAGTTACGGCCAGAACGTCCTGCGCCTCGACGCCGAGGGCGCGCTGGTCGCACGCCTGCACGGTGCGGTCCGCCTCGAGGGCGGTGTCCGCTCCTACCGCACCGGTGATGTCTTCGCCTCCAACTTCAGTCGCCAGGACAATCGCTGGCGCGTCTCCACCATGCTCGATCATCCCATCGCCGGCCCGCTGCGCGTCGAACTCGGCGCCCAGTGGCGCGCCACCGGATCGACGCGAAACTCGAAGAACTCCATTGTCCGGGGTGCCAGCCTCGGTCTCGTCGTCGAACGCTGAGCCGAGGAGAACTGCCGATGCGTCCCATGTCCATGCGCCCACCGGTCCCCGCCGGTCTCCTTGCCGTCGCGCTCGCGCTGCTCGCTCCCGCCGTCGGCGCCCAGCCGGCGTCCTCGGCGTGGCCCCTGTTTCACGGCGACGCCACGCGCTCCGGCCGTTCAACCGCGCCGTCGCTGGCGACTGCGCAACTGCGTTGGGCCTTCACCACCGGGGACTCGATCGTCGCCTCCTCGCCGGTGATCGGGCCGGACGGCGCGGTGTACATCGGTTCGATCGACCATCGGCTCTACGCGGTGAACGCGGACGGCACGCTGCGCTGGTCGTTCCTCACCGACGGCGAGCTGCGCTTTGGCAGCCCGGCGCTTGCCACCGACGGCACGGTCTACATCGGATCGATGGACAGCACCCTGTACGCCGTGACTGCGGCGGGAACGTTGCGCTGGAAGGCAAAACGCAGCAGCACGTTCCGCACCTCGCCGCTTCTCCTGCCCAACGGCGACGTGGTCGCCGGCAACGGCGACAACAACCTGTATCGCTTCACGGCCGCGGGTGTGCCGGTGTGGACCTATGCGACGTCCGGCAACGTGCGCTCGTCGGCCGCCCGGGGACCGAGCGGCGCACTGTACGTCGGCTCGCACGACTTCATGCTCCACGCGGTGAGCGATACCGGATCGTCACTGTGGACCGGCGTGACCAGCGGCATCATTGACCTGGCCTCGCCCGCCGTGGCGACGGACGGAACGGTCTACGTCGGTAGCGAGGACCAGTTCCTGTACGCGGTTCACCCGGACGGAGTGCTGCGCTGGGCGTATACCGACGGCCGCCGCTTCGACACCACCCCGTGCGTACGCGCCGACGGTTCGGTCGTGGCCGCGGCCGGATCGCACGTTGTCGCGCTCGAGCCGACGAGCGGGGCGTTCCTGTGGGACTTCAACGCCGGCAACAGCATTCGTTCTTCGCCCGTGTGCGCGGCGGATGGCGCCGTCTACTTCGGTTCCGACGACTCGACATTCTATTGCCTCGAGCCGAACGGCACGCTGCGATGGTCGTTTCCGGTCGGCGCGCCCGTGCGCTCATCGCCGGCGATCGGCGCAGATGGCACGGTGTACTTCGGCGCCTACGACGGAAAGCTGTACGCGCTCGGCACGCCGCAGGCGGTCGCCGTCCCCGGTGGCGCGCCCGCAGTGTGCCTGGGCGCCCCGGCCCCGTCGCCGGCCCGGGCCGCGGTGGCCTTCACGTTCGCCGCCGGCAGCGGACGCGCATTCGAGCTCACGGTGGTCGACGCCGCCGGCCGTCGCGTGGCGGACGTGCATCGTGGCGGGGCGGGCGACGGCGCCGGTCGCGTGGCGTGGGACCTGCGCGATCGCAGCGGACGACGCGTACCGCCCGGCGTCTACCGCGTGCGCTGGAGCGACGGCGCGAGCGTCGAGACGCGCCCCTTCGTGGTGCTGCCGTGAGCGGGCGCCAGATGTGCGCCGTCGCGGGGTTCGTCGCATTGTTCGCGAGCGGGTGCGGAGTGAGCCGCGAGACGGGTCCGACCGGGCCGGCGCCGGCACACGACGTCTCCGGCGTGGTGCGTCGCGCGGGTGCGCCCGCAGTCGCCATCAAGGTGAAACTGTACGACGACGCCAGCGGCGTGCAGCGCGACTCGGTTCTCGCCGGCGCGGACGGGTCGTACGGCTTCGACGGTCTGCCTGCAGGGCGGTGGATGGTGAAGGTCTCGGGGCCGCTGGCGGAGGACCTCGGATACGTGCGTTGGTTCTTCACCACGTCGTCTCTTGGCCAGGTCGTCGCCGTGCCGCCTTTCGATGTCGCGGCGCATGGATTCGATCAGCTCTCGCCAGCCGACAGCGCAAGCGTGCCTCGGCCGGGGTTCAGCACTCCGCTCGTCTTTCGCTGGTCGGCCTACGCCGCGCCCGCGCTCTGGTCGGCGGTCTACCTCGACGATGCGAATGGCGAACTCGCCTGGCAGTCGGCCCAGGTGCCCTCGACCCAGGCATCGTGGAACGGCGTCGGCAACCAGAACGGCTATGCCGGGCAGATGCTGGGCGCCGGACGCTGGTACTGGCGCGTCAAGCTGCGCTTCGCCTACGACGTCCAGGGGGCGAGCCGCCAGCGCACCCTGGACCTGGAGTGACCGTGGCCCGCGGCCCGCGCATCGCGCTCTATGGGCACGACACGTTCGGGCTCGGCCACCTGCGCCGCAACCTGACATTGGCGCATCGCCTGGCGCGCGACCTGCCCGCGGTCCACCTGCTCGCGCTCACGGGATCGAACCAGGCACACGCCTTTCCGCTGCCGCCGCGCTTCGATTTCGTGAAGATCCCGTCCGCCACCAAGGGCCCGGGTGGAGCCTATGAGTCGCGCTCGCTCGACCTCACCCTGAGCGAGCTGACCGACCTCCGGTCGCGGCTCATCGCCGAGGCGCTGCTCGCCTTCGCCCCCGACGTGCTGCTCGTCGACCACGCGCCGGCGGGCATGGCGGGAGAGCTGGTCGCCCCGCTGGAGCGCCTGCGCAAGGCGCGGCCCGGGGTACGGCTCGTGCTCGGCCTGCGCGACGTGATCGACGAGCCGGCCCGCGTGCGCGCCGAGTGGGAGCGCGACGGGACGCTCGACTGGATGGATCGCATCTATGATCGCATTCTCGTCTATGGCGAGCGTGGACTTGGTCCATCGCCCGAGGAATACGGGCTCTCGCCGCGGCTCAATGGCCGCGTGCGATTCACCGGTTACGTGCTGTGGGCCGAGCCGCGCATGGCCCCCCTGCGGGTTCGCGAGCGTTTCGCGCTGGCGCCGCAGGAGCGGTTGGTCGTGGCCACGGTGGGCGGTGGTGAAGACGGCGCGGCTGTGCTCGAGGCGCTACTCGACGGCTTCTCCCGCACGCCGCCGCCGGC
>JBKJNH010000331.1:0-4292 GCA_046596055.1 Candidatus Eiseniibacteriota bacterium | reverse complement strand
ATCTCGAAGAAGCGCGCTGCCTCGCTCGCGAGCACGACGGGCGCGAACGGACGGAACGGCTCTCGGAATTTCACCTTCGCGTTCACGCGGTCGCGGACGCCCTGCCCGCGCGGATCGGCGAGGATCGAGCGCAGGTCCTGCTCGGGGCTCCCGCCGAGGAAGGTGAGCGTGGCGTGGAACCCGACCTGCAACACGTGCATCGGCGGGGCGATCTTCGGCGTCCCGGCATCGACGTCGTGCAGGACGAGGCCCTCGCCCGCCACGGACCGCGCGTCGACTCCGACCCGCTCCTCGGCGTGATAGCGCGCTACGTGCCCGCCTTCGCGCGCCTCGGAGAGGAGCTTGAGTCCCAACTGGCTGCCCGGCGCCGCGAAGGCCGCGCCACGGGGCAGGGTCGTGCGCGACGCGTCGAACACGAGGCGCATCGCCGGTCGGCGCCAGCGCCTGGCCAGGTCGACCGGCAGTGTGATATCCCACTCGAGCGGCGCGAACTCGACGGCAGCCGCGCCACGGGCGCGCAGGAAATCGATGGCGAACGCCTCGAATGGCGCGCGGGGCTCGCCATCGTCGCCGAGATCCTCGGCGCGCAGCGCCGGGGCGGCCGCGACAGGAAGCCGCACCGACGCGGGCGCCACGCCGGCATTCTTTCCGATCGCGGCGGACAGCACGCGCGGAGCCTTCTTGCGCGGGCTCATGGCTTCGCCTCCGGCAGGAGCGCCTTCTGCAACTCCTGCTCATCCTGGTAGCGCTTGCGCGCGGCGGCGAGGCGCCCCGCGAACTCGGCGTAGTTCTTCGAGCGCGTCTCGTCGTCCTTGCTCGCGACCCAGATCTTGAACACCTCGTCCTCGAACGAGCCTTCGGGCTCCCAGTGTCCGAGGATCTCCTCGACTTCGCCGACGACGAGCTCGAACAGGCGGATCTTCTTCTCGAGGATCTCGAGAACGTACGACTCGATCGTGTCGCGGGCGACCAGGTTGTAGATCTGCACATCGTGCTCCTGGCCGAGCCGGTGGACGCGGCCGATCCGCTGCTCGACCCGCATCGGGTTCCACGGCAGGTCGTAGTTGACGACGATGTGCGCGAACTGCAGGTTGCGTCCCTCGCCGCCCGCCTCGGTCGAGATGAGGAACGGCACCGGGCCGCGGAAGCGATCGAGGGCCTCCTCCTTCTCCTGCCACGTCTGCTCGCCGTGGAAGATCTCGTTGGAGATCCCGGCCTCGGTAAGCGCGTTCGCGATCTCGTTCTGGCTGGCGCGGAACTGCGTGAACACGATCGCCTTGTCCTCGAGCCCGCCGAGCAGCTTGACCAGCGCATCGACCTTGGTCGAGCGCCCGATCTCCGACGCTCGGCTGGCGAGGTCCTTGAGCGCCTTCGCCGACAGGCCCGTCCCGGCCTTGCCCGCCAGGTGCTGGAGCGTCTTCGCCGCGGCGGCGATGCTCGAGCCCAGTTCCTTCTGCAACACGACGAGCGTGAAATACCAGCGCCGCGCGACGTCCTCGTCACCGGATTCGATCGTCTTGATCACGAACTCCGAGACGTCGCGGTACAGATCGGCCTCGCTCGGCGACAGGTCGAGCGTCAGCGTCTTGACGTTGCGCCGCGGGAACTTGATCTGCGTGTTGGCGCGCTGGGCACGGATCATCACCGAGGCCAGCAGCGCTCGCAGCTTGTCGGTGTTGCGCGGCTTGAGCCGGTCGCCGGCGGTCATGAACTCGGCGCGGAACTGGGCGAACGTGCCGACCGCGCCGGGTCGCAGCAGCGTGACCAGGTTGTACAGCTCGCGCAGGTCGTTCTGCACCGGGGTGGCGGTCAGGAGAAGCAGGTTGCGCGCGCCCAGCTCGTTGATGAACTTCCAGCCGAGCGTGAGGTGATTGCGCAGGCGATGGGCCTCGTCGACGATGACGAGATCGAAGCCGACCCGGCGCACGCGCGCGCGGTGCCGCGTGTGCCGCGCCGTCTCGAGCGAGGCGATGACCAGCGGATGGTCTCCCCAGCGACCCTCGGCCCCGCGCGAGACGACGAAGTCGAGCTCGAACTTCTCCCGCAGCTCCTCGGCCCACTGCTCGCACAGCGAGGCCGGCGTGAGCACGAGCGCGGTGCGGATCTGCCCACGCAGCAGGTACTCCTTGAGGATGATGCCGGCTTCGATCGTCTTCCCGAGACCGACCTCGTCGGCCAGCAGGGCGCGCCCGCCCAGGTCCTTCATGACGGCGAGCGCGGCCTTCAACTGGTGCGGGAAGCGCTCCACGCCGCGCAGGGAATCGAGCGACAGGAGACGATCCGCGGCGGCCCATGCCGAGAGCCTCTCGGCGCGATAGCCGGCCGTGAACAGCGCCGGGTCGCTGGCCTCGCCGGCAGCCCAGCGCGCGACGAGCGTCTCGCCCGCTGGCGCGGCGCGCCACAGGCTGCGCTCTTCGGCGGAGTCCTCCCCCGCCGTGCCGTCGGTGGCCTCGGCCGCGTCCTCGGCAAGATCCCCGTCGCCGGCTTCCGCGTCGTCGGGATCCTCGGCGGCGCGGGCGGCCAGGACTTCCTCGGCGCCTTCGCCGGCCAGTTCCCAGGCGATGCGCGCGGAGAGACGCTTGAGCTCCTGCCCGAAGACGACTTCGAGCACGTCGGAGCCCCGGCCATGGCGGACCTCGACGATCAGGCCGACGCCGAAGCGCGGGTGGACGATGCGCTGTCCGACGCGATACGAGGTGGCGGTGGTCATCCCTGTTCGCTCTTCCTTTCCGGGGGTCGACCCCGCCCTGCGATGCGCCGAACCGGGGGGAACCTTCGCCGCGGCGCACGGACGAAGGCCTGTGAAAACGTTTCCACCATACTGCCTGCCCCGGCGTTTGGCGGTGTCAGGGCGATGTGTAGAAATTAATCCCGACGGCGGCCTGCACGTCGTGGTTCAGCGAACTCTCGGAGAGCACGCCATAGTAGCGCAATCCCGCCTCGAGAGTCAGCGTCCGGTTCGCCCAGTATTCAAAGCCCCCGCCGAGCTTCACGACCCCGCCGTCGCCCGGGTACTGCTTCCCGCCATCGAAATCGGTCTGTGTGCTCTGCATCAGCCCGGCCCCGATGACGAGGTAGCGCGGCGTCCGGGATCGCACGTTGAAGTGCCGGTAATAATCGAGCGTGGTGGTCACGAGCTGCAGCTTCACCGGGGTCGCCGCCGAGTCCGCGTCGGACTTGCCGTCGAACTGGTGCGACTCGAAACCGATGCCGATCGAGCCCTCCGCCGAGTTCCGGTAGCGCAGCGCGAAGCCGAGACCGAGCCCGTTGCTGAAGACATCGGAGAACGGTCCGCCAAGCAGCGTGCCGTACATCGCCGAGCCGTGCAACGAGACCGTCCCCGAGCGCACCGGACGTGGACGCCAGCCGGACTCGACGGGCGCCGTCGGCGCCGGATCCTGTGCGGCGGCCGGCGCGACGAACGGGGCGGAGAGCGAAGCGACGAGCGCCGCGACGAGCGCGACGGAGGCGGGTGCGGCGAGTCGACGACGAGGTGCGAGTCCGTGGATCACGATCCCTCCGGTTTCGAGCATCCCCCGGCCTACGGCCGGGGGTGGAACTGCCGGTGAACCTCGAGCAGGAAGCTCCGATCCACCGCGGTGTAGATCTGCGTCGTGACGACCGACGCGTGTCCCAGCAACTCCTGCACGACGCGCAGATCGGCGCCGCCGGCCAGGAGATGCGTGGCGAACGAGTGTCGCAGCACATGCGGGCTCACGCGGCCCGCCAGTCCCGCCTGGCGCGCATAGCCGGCGAGGATCTTCCAGAATCCCATCCGCGAAAGTCGACGCCCCCAGCGGTTGACGAACAGCGCCTCCTCGTTCGTGCGCCGGACGAGGTGCGGGCGCCCGGCCTCGAGCCAGCCTGCGAGCGCCTCGCCCGCGGGCTTGCCGAACGGAACGAGCCGCTGCTTGTCCCCCTTGCCCAGCACCCGCACGGCCCGGTCCTCCCACAGGATCGAACTGCGATCGAGCCCGACCAGCTCGCTCACCCGTAACCCGCTGGCGTAGCCGAGTTCCAGCAACGCGCGATCGCGCAGGGTCCGTGGCTCGTGGCCGAGGGGCTGCGCGAGCACGAGCTCGACCTCCTCGATGGCCAGCGCCTTGGGCAGTCGGCGCCCGAGCTTGAGCGCGGGCAGGCCGGCCGTGGGATCGAGCGGCGCGGTTCCCGCGCGCGCGCAATGGGAATGATACCCGCGCAGCGCCGAGCGGCGGCGCGCCAGGGTCGCCGCGGCCGCGCCACCGCGGCGGAGCGCGAGCAGGTAGTCGACGACATCCGGCGCGGTCACCTGC
>JBKJNH010000313.1:0-4682 GCA_046596055.1 Candidatus Eiseniibacteriota bacterium | reverse complement strand
GGGGGTGGTTCAGGAGTGTGCGGGTTCCTAGGGGAGGGGATGGGGGGGGAAGCCGGGAGACGGGAGACGGAATGTCGTCCCCGTGCACTCAGTCACGCAGATCGATCCGCATCACCGAATGCATTCACCCAGAAACGCCCCGAGCCTGCCCTCAGAGAGCAAGCTCGGCGACTTCGCCAGGCGCCCGTTCCGGAAGTTCTTCGAGGAGTGGAGTGAGATTCGAGGGGTCGTCCGAGACGGAGCGCTTCCCAGCCCTCGTGGAGCGAGCCGCTCTTCTCTCCGGCGGCGACGATCGATCAACGCGGCGGCGAGACCGGCGTCGAGAACCGCTTTCTACCACACAGAGGTCTTCGTCTTGCCTACCGTTCATGAATGATCCGGGCTACCGCCGCGCCGCCGACGACCTTCCGTCAGCAAGGAATGTCTTCCGGATCAATCCCTCCACCGCGGACATTGCGGCTTCCAACTCGGCGCGTTTCCGGTTCACCTCGGGGTCCGCATCCGGATCCGCGGTGAGTGCCTCGGCGCAGCGCTCCCCGAGGGGCAGTCGTTCGTCGTTTTGCCCCAACTGCGCCAGCAGGGCTTTCACGCGCCCGATCCGCTGCAGCGCCTCCGCGATGTGCTCCTTGGCCCGGTCCACGTCCACCGCGCCGCGCCGCACGTCCTGCAGCAACCGGCACTCGAACGTCTGGCAGCACTCCGGACGATGCTCGTAGATGGAGCATCGTCTGCCCTGCAACGCCGCACACGGCTGCAACAGCTGCGCCCCGCCCGGGTCATCGTCCTCGACTTCCAGCCCCATCGCCTCCAACCGCGTGGCTTCCGCGCGGCCGGCAAGCTCGACGTCGGCAAACAACGACCCGTCGCAGCACAGGCCGCATCGCGTGCATAACGTGTCCGTGAGGCTTGGTTTCATGCCGGGATCATTCGATCAGCAGCGTCGTCCGGCCGATCGGCCTGCCGTCGAGGCGCAGCGTGGCGAAGTAGACGCCGCCCGGGACGCGCCCGCCCGCCTGATCGCGCGCATCCCATCGCACGTCGTGCGGGCCCGCTGCGCGGCGCTCGGCGAGGAGTGTCGCGAGCCGCCGCCCCGCCACGTCGTGGATGCCGAGCGTCACCGCACCCGCGCGCGGCAGGTCGAACGCGATCGACAGCGGGCCCCGCGCGGGACTCGGACGCGCGCGCAGCGCGACCGACGCGCCCGGCACGGACGGCGCGGCGAGAACGTCCGGCCCGACGAACACGAGCGCGCCATCGACGCCGATCCCGTTGGGAGTCATCGACGCCACCAGCGTCGCGACGCCGCTCGTCTTGCTGACGGTATACAGGGAGTTGAGCGAAGCCGACTCGCTCCCGGTGCTGTACATCACCTGGGTCGCCGGATCGATGGCGAGGCCGCTGTAGTTCATCTTCCGCCCGAACGTCAGCCCGTGGTACCCGACCATGGTCGCCAGGCCGGTCGCCTTGCTGAGCGTGAACAGCGCCGAGTTCTGGTCGAACGCCGTGTACCCGTTGGCGTACAGGACGCCGGTCGCCGTATCGCAGCCGAGTCCCGACAGGTACGTGCCGCTGCCCGCGGCCCCGTTGCCCCCGACCACGGTCGCCGCACCGGTCAGGGCATTGACCTCGACCAGCGCGGTGCTCTGGATCGGCGAGCCGACGTCGCCCACCGCATAGAGCTTCTGCGTGAACGGATCGAACGTGAGTCCCCCCGAGCAGAACGCGCCCAGATTCGCCCCGCCCAGGTAGCCGATGCGCGAGATCTGCGCCGTCGCGCGATCGACCAGGAAGAGCGCGCTGGCCCCCGACGAATCGCAGCCGAGCGCATACATGCGATCGGCGAAGGGATCGTAGGCGACCCCACCGTTGTAGAGCGAGTTGTCGTAGTTGAAGGGCGTGCCCAGGCTGCCGACCCACGTCGCGTTGCCGTTGGCCTTGTTCATGGTATAGAGCGCGCTCTGGCCGCCCGAGGGTCCAAAGTTTCCCCCGACGGCGTACAGAGTCGCGGCCCGCGCCGGCGCGGCGACGACGAGACAGGCGGCGAGGATCCATCCGAAGCGACGAACGATGCGCGACACAGGGGCCTCGATGGACGGGAGACAGTGGACCACGATTGGGCAGGCGAAGGGCGAAGCAAGGAGGCCACCGAAGAAGCCCCCGAAGGCGGTGCGGAAGCAGTCTACTCCGCCGCCGCTCCGGCCCGGAAAAAACAAGCGGCCGCCCGACAAAGGCGGCCGTGTTTCAAGAGTGATCAATCGACGCAACAGTTTCGGTCGAGACACAGAGGAACAAGTCCGCCTGCGCGCCATCGGGTTGCTCCCCGCTTCCCGCCGCCATAGAACGGCGAGTTCCACCGCACCGCCTTCTGCACGCCGGGCACGGCCGCGAGATAGGCGCGGCGTTCGTCTTCTTCGCAGGCATGTCTTTTCCGAACGTCAGCGCTCGCCTTGAGCGGCGGGAAGCACGAGCCAGTCCGACACGCACTCGAGCACGAGTTCCGGCAGGCTCTCCGCGATCGCTTCGCGCATGAGGCGGCCCGCTTCGGAATCGATCGGGCCCGCCGCGAACGCCTGCTCGCGCGCCGCAGCACTCGGCCACTGCGCGTAACCGTACCAGACACCATCCGGCCCGCGGTGGAGGCGCGACCCGAGCGAGCCACGCTGCGCTCGCAGGAGTTCCGTGATCCGCGACCAGGCGGTTACGAACTGCGCTTCCCTGCCGTCGTGCAGACGCCATCGATAGAGGACGGTGAAACCGGGGCTGGTGGTGGCGGGCATGGTTCGCTCCAAGGGTTGATCCACGCAACTCACTCCGGGCGAGTCTGAGCCACGCCCCGTCCCGCATCCACCTGCTTCTTGAACCCACGTTGAGCCACCCACGCGAATACGCGCTCCACCTCGCGAGCGAGCAGGAGCGGCACTTCGCTCGTGTAGACGGTGTCTTCGTGACGAAGCGGGGCCCCTCGAGAACGGCGAGCCCTCGAGGAAGATCTCGACCATCGGACGGACCCTTCCCGGGGGGCGGCAGCAGCATAGATACCATGAAAAACAAACACTGTACATTCGTATTTCATGGTACTATTCGCCCATGAACGTCGCCCGCCGAGCCTTGCTCGTGGCCATCCGTGCCGCCCTGAAGCGCCGGCCGATCGTGGTGCTGACCGGCCCTCGCCAGTCCGGGAAGACCACGCTGGCGCGCGTGCTGCTGGCCGAGGACTCGCCGAACTACTTCGATCTCGAGGACCCGACCGCCCTGGCACGGCTGGGCGAGCCGATGACCGCTCTCGGCCCCCTCGAAGGCCTGGTCGTGATCGACGAGGTGCAACGGCGGCCCGATCTGTTCCCCATTCTTCGCGTGCTGGCGGATCGCAGATCGAAGCGGACACACTTCCTGATCCTCGGCAGCGCTTCGGGAGACCTCCTCCGGCAGAGTTCGGAGAGCCTGGCCGGTCGCATGGAGCGGATCGAGATCGGCGGATTCACGCTCGACGAACTCGGTGGACAGTCCGCTCGCCGACTCTGGCTCCGTGGCGGGTTCCCGCCTTCCACGCTCGCGCGCAGCGAGGCCGACAGCCTGACCTGGCGTCGGCAGTTCATCCAGACCCTGCTGGAGCGCGACCTTCCGCAGTGGGGCGTGCGTGTTCCGGCAGCGTCATTGCAGCGAATGTGGACGATGGTCGCCCACTATCATGGGCAGACTTGGAACGGTGCCGAACCGGCGCGCGCGCTTGGTGTGAGCCTCCCGACCACCCGTCGCTGGCTCGACCTCCTGACCGATGCGCTGATGCTCCGCCAGCTCCAGCCGTGGTACGCCAATCTGAAGAAGCGTCAGGTCAAGTCCCCGCGGGTTTACGTCCGTGATAGCGGCGTGCTCCACGCCCTGCTCGGCATCGGCGGGGAGAAGGAGCTGCTCTCGCATCCCAAGGTCGGCGCCTCGTGGGAAGGCTTCGCGGTCGAGCAGGTGCTCACGACCGAACCCCATGACGATGCCTGGTTCTGGGCGACGCACCAGGGCGCGGAAATCGACCTCTTGCTGCGCCGCGGTGAACGCCTGTTCGGCGTGGAATGCAAGCGTGCCGACGCCCCGACCCTGACATCCTCGATCCGCATCGCCCTGGCCGACCTGAAACTCGAGGCCGTCGCGATCCTCCATCCGGGAACGAAGCGATATCGCGTGAGCGAGCGCGTTGAGGCGGTTCCGCTCCAGACACTCGCCACGCCCGGCCGACTGTTCGGCAGGTAGCGGAGCAATCCCCGCGATCCGTCCAGTGATGCCACTCACCGCCCCTTCCGCTTCACCTCCCGCGCCTTCTTCGCCTCGCGCCGCACTTCGCGCAGCCAGTCGATCGCTCCGGGCGTGGCCTGCCAGATGTCGGCCAGCTCGCCGGCGACGATCAGCGCCTCCTCTTCGCCGCCCATGCGATAGGAGGTGGGGGACGCTCCAGTCAGGCTCTCGGGATCGAGCAGGTACTTGACCGCGTGCGGGTTCGCCTTGATCGCGACGGCAAGCGCTTTGCCCGCCTCGGCGCCCTTGCCGTGCAGGCGAAAGGCGACCAGCGCCGCCGGGTAGCGCATCCGCGCCGAGCCTTCGTCGCCGTGGACGGCGATCATCTCCGCGGCTTCCACGTTCCGATCGAGCTCGAGCAGGCGCGGGAGGAGATCGTAGCGCAGCCCCTGGTTGTC
>JBKJNH010000220.1:0-5304 GCA_046596055.1 Candidatus Eiseniibacteriota bacterium | reverse complement strand
GGGGGTGTCCCGGGTACCATGCGGGGGTCGCGCCGGCGTCACCCGGCCATCGCTTCGCACCGCGGTTCGTACCCCTCGCAAAGGATCCGTCCGTGTCGCAGGCCCCGGAAGTCCAGGCCGTCCCGCTTCGCCGTCCCGAGTGGCTCAAGGTCCGCCTGAAGAGCGCGGACACGATCTCGCGCATGAAGCCCGTCCTTGAGGGGCTTCACACGGTGTGCGAGAGCGCGCGCTGCCCGAACATCGGCGAGTGCTGGGGCCGCGGCACCGCGACGTTCATGATCCTCGGCGATGTCTGCACCCGGAAGTGCACGTTCTGCGCGGTGCCGCAGGGCGATGCGGGCCCCCCCGATCCGGCCGAACCCGCGCGCCTGGCCGACGCCGTCGTGCAGCTGGGCCTCGCCCACACCGTGATCACGTCGGTGACGCGGGACGACCTGCCCGATCAGGGCGCATCGCAGTTCGCACTGTGCATCGCCGAGGTGCGAGCCCGCCGCCCCGACTGCACGATCGAGGTGCTCATCCCCGACTTCCAGGGCAATCTCGAAGCGCTCGACGTCGTCATGCAGGCGCGGCCCGAGGTGCTCAATCACAACATCGAGACCGTGCCCCGCCTCTATCGCCGCGTGCGCCCGAAGGCGATCTATCGCCAGTCGCTCGAGCTGCTGCAGCGCGCCCGCCGCTACGGGACGGCGAAGACCAAGTCGGGCCTCATGCTCGGGCTGGGCGAGACGCGCGAGGAAGTGATCGCCACGATGGACGACCTGCGCTCGCACGACGTGCAGATCCTCACGCTCGGCCAGTACCTGAAGCCGCGCGAGAACCGCCTCGACGTGGTGCGCTACGTCCACCCGGACGAGTTCGCCGAGTTCAAGCAGATCGCCTACGCGAAGGGCTTCGAGCACTGCGAGTCGGGCCCGCTGGTGCGCTCGTCGTATCACGCCGAGTCGCACATCGAGCGGCCGCTGCTCGAGGAGCCGTCGGGCGCGTAGGGAGTTCGTCATGACTTCCGATCCCAACCGCGTGTTCCTGCGGCACGTCGTCGCGACTCTCGCGTATCGCTGTGAGAAGACCCTGCGCGGCGCGCCGCCCACGTTCGCCACCTGGCGGCCTGCGGAGTCGACGCGCACTCCGGTCGAGATTCTCGCCCACATCGGCGACCTGCTCGACTGGGTGCTCTGGTTGGCGCGCGAGAAGAGCGTGTGGCACAACGCCACGCCGCAGGCGTGGGCCGACGAGAAGGCCCGCTTCTTCGCCGCCCTGCGCGCGCTCGATCACTACCTCGCATCCGATGCGCCGCTGGCCACGCCATGGGAGAAGTTGTTCCAGGGCGGGCTGGCCGATGCGCTCACGCACACCGGCCAGCTCGCGATGCTGCGGCGCATGCACGGCGCGCCGATGAAGAGCGAGAGCTACGCGCGCGCCGACATCGCGGTGGGACGCGTCGGCGCCGAGCAGGTTCCCGCGAAGCCGGAGAACGAGTTCGACTGAGCTAGCGCTGGCGCACCAGCTGCTGGGTCGCGTTCCCGAGCGGGGTCTTCAGTCGCTGGAAATAGATTCCCGCCGGGACGTCGCGGCCGGCGTCCACTCGACACGCTTCCGCGAGAGCTGCTCCCGCTCAGGGAGTCCCGGCGCCGCTGGGGCCCAGCAGGGCAAGATGCTCGCCGGGCCTGAGCTCGAGCGATGCGTCGACCAGCGCGTCGTGGCAGCCGAACTTCTTGCTGGCGTGTTCGATCACGAGCGGATTCATGCGGGGAGGATGCCGGTGTTTCCCTGAAACTGCAGGCGATACAGACGCGAGTAGATGCCGTTCAGAGCCAGCAGCTCCGTGTGCGTGCCGTACTCGCGGATCTGGCCGCGGTGCAGGACGACGATGCGATCCACGTCCTGGATCGTCGACAGCCGGTGGGCGATGACGATCGAGGTGCGGCCCTGCATCAGGCGATGCAGCGCATCCTGGATCAAAAGCTCGGTCTCGGTGTCGACGCTCGATGTGGCCTCGTCGAGCACGAGGATCTTCGGGTCGAACGCCAGCGCGCGGGCGAACGACAGCAACTGCTTCTCGCCGGTCGACAGCGTCGCGCCGCGCTCGACGACCTTCGCGTCGTAGCCGCCGTCCAGTCGCTCGATGAACGCGTGGGCGTGGACCTCCTTCGCCGCGGCGACCAGGCGCTCGCGCGGCATGTCCTCGCCGAGGCGCAGGTTCTCCTCGATCGTGCCCGAGAAGAGGAAGACATCCTGCAGCACCACGCCGATCGAGCGGCGCAGGTCGGCGAGATCCCAATCGCGCACGTCGAGCCCATCGACGGTGATCGATCCCTTCTGCACGTCGTAGAAGCGCGTGAGCAGCGAGATCAGGGTGGTCTTGCCGGAGCCGGTGGCGCCGACGATCGCGACCTTCTCTCCCGGGGCGACGTGGAACGAGACGTCCTTCAGCACTTCCTCGCCCGACTGGTAGGCGAAGTGGATGCCGTCGAAGCGGATGTCGCCGCGCACCGGGTCGACGCGCCTGGCCGCGGCGGGGGGCGGCACCTCGATCGGTGCGTCGAGCAGGTTGAAGATGCGCTCCGACGAGGCCATCGCCGACTGCAGGATGTTGTACTTCTCGGACATGTCCGAGATGGGCCGGAAGAACCGCTCGGTGTAGAGCAGGAAGGCGACCAGCCCGCCGAGCGTCAGCGCATCCCCCATCACCTGGCGGCCGCCGTACCAGATGATGAGGCCCGTGGAGAGGGCGCCGATCAGCTCGATCGCCGGGAAGAACACGGCGTAATAGAAGATGCTGCGCACGTTGGCGTCGCGGTGCTCGGCATTGACCGCACGGAAGCCCTCGAACTGGCGTTCCTCGCGGTTCATGATGTGCGTGGTCGACATGCCGGTGAGGTTCTCCTGCAAGTTGGCGTTCATGCGCGCCAGCGCCGTGCGCACGTCGCGATAGGTCGCGCGCACGTTCTTGCGGAACCACAAAGTCACCAGGACGATCAGCGGCAGCACGGAGAACGTGACGCTGGCGATCTCGGGATTGAGGATGAAGATCGCGGCCATGATCCCGACCAGGGTCACGATGTCGCCGACGATCGTGACCACGGCCTGGGTGAACAGCTCGTTGAGCACGTCCACGTCGCCGGTGATGCGGGTCATCAGGCGGCCGACGGGGTTCCGGTCGAAGAACGGAAGGCTCATGCGCTGCAGCTTCGCGAAGAGCTGCATCCGCAGGTCGTACATGATGCGCTGGCCCACCTGCTGCATGATCGACGTCTGGTAGTAGCCCACGACGAACTCGGCCACGAGGACGCAGACGTACAGGCCGGCGATACGGGCGAGGCCTGGCGCATCGCCGTGGGCGATCGTGTCGTCGATCGCCACCTTGATCAGGTAGGGGCCCAGGATCTGGAGCCCCGCGGCGGCGAGCACGAAGAGGACGGCGACGACCACCTGCAGCTTGTACGGCGCGAGGAAGCCGAGCAGCCGGCGCATGAGCCGGGCGTCGTAGGCGCGGCCGAGCGCCTCCTCCTCGTGGTACGCGGCGTCGCTCACGTCAGGACGCCTCGAGTTCGTCTTCGAGTTGCTGCTGGCGGACGAGCTCGGCGTAGACGCCGCCGGCAGCCAGCAGTCCCGCGTGCGACCCGCGCTCGACGATGCGTCCGTCGTCGAGCACGACGATCTCGTCGGCGTGACGGACGGTCGAGACGCGGTGCGAGACCAGGAGTGACGTGCGCGTCTCCATCACCTGCGTCAGCTCGCGCAGGATGGCCTCCTCCGTGTACGTGTCGACCGACGAGAGGCAGTCGTCGAGCAGCAGCACGGTGGGCTTGCGCAGGACGGCGCGAGCGATCGCGGTGCGCTGCTTCTGACCGCCGGAGAGCGTGATGCCGCGTTCGCCGACGACCGTCTGGAATCCCTTCGGGAACACGTCGATCTCGGATTCGAGGTGGGCGACGCGCGCCGCCTCGCGGATCTCGCCGTCGGTCGCTGCGGCCACGCCGAACGCGATATTGCCCGCGAGCGTCGTCGAGAACAGGAAGGTCTCCTGCGGCACGTAGCCAAACCGCCGCCGCAAGGCGGCAAGTCTGTAATCCCGTACGTCGATGCCATCCAGAAACACCGTGCCGGGCGGCGGTTCATGCAGTCGCAGCAGCAGCTGGAAGAGCGTGCTCTTGCCCGCGCCCGTGTGGCCCACGATCGCCACCGTGCGGCCCGCCGGAACCTTGATCGACACGTCGGTGAGCGCGTCGCGTCCGGCGTCCGGGTAGCGGAACGTGAGGTTCCTGAACTCGAGCGCGCCCTTCGCCCCGGGCGGGTCGACCGCGCCGTCCCGGTCGGTGATCGCGGACGGCAGATCCATCACCGAGCGCAGGCGGCTCCACGAGGCGGCGCCGCGCTGGAACAGGTTGACGACCCAGCCCAGCGCAATCATGGGCCAGGTGAGCATCGCCAGGTACGAGTTGAAGGCGACGAACTCGCCGAGCGTGATCCGCTTCTCGATCACCAGCGTGCCGCCCAGCCACAGCACGATGACCGTGCCCAGCGCGGCGAGCAGGCCCATCGCCGGGTAGAACATGCTCCACAGCCGGATCAGGCCGGCGTTCTTCTTCACGTACTCGTCGTTGAGCGCGCCGAAGCGCTGGATCTGCGCCTCCTCCTGCGCGTATGCGCGCACGACCCGCACGCCCGACAGGTTTTCCTGCGCCATGGCCGAGATGCGCGCGAAGTGCGACTGGATGTCCTCGAACTTCGCGTGGATGCGCGAGCCCATCGCCGACACCGAGAACGACAGCAGGGGCAGCGGCAGCAGCGCGAACAGCGTGAGCTGGGGTGAGATGTAGAGCATCAAGCCGACCGAGACGATGCCGAGGATGATCGTGTTCAGCCCCTGCATGATGCCGGGGCCCAGCACCATGCGCACCGCGTTCATGTCGCTGGTGGCGCGCGACATGAGGTCGCCGGTCTGGCGTGCCTGGTAGAACGAGAGCGGCTGCGTCTGCAGGTGGGCGAAGAAGTCGTCGCGCAGGTCGTATTCGACCTTCCGCGAGACGCCGATCAGGATCGAACGCATGAGGTAGCGGAAGATGCCGCCGACGATCCCGATGGCGACGATCCACATCGCGTAGCGACCGAGCTTTGCGGCCGTGACCGAGACCGTCAGGCCGTCGACGACCTTCTTGAGCACCCACGGCGCGGCCAGCCCCACGGCGTTGGTCAGCACCAGGCAGACCGCGCCCCAGGCAAGGGCTCGGCGGTGGCGCGCCAGGTAGGGCAGGGGCGTCAGGAGCGATTTCAGGGCGGCGTCCTTGGGCGGAGGGGGCG
>JBKJNH010000173.1:0-13034 GCA_046596055.1 Candidatus Eiseniibacteriota bacterium | reverse complement strand
CGCTCGTGGACGCCGCGGGCCGGACGTGGCGAGAGTCCCGGATGGATGGAGCGGCGGGACGGTCGTCGTCGACGGATCTCTCGGCAGGACGGACGCTCGCCCCGGGGATCTACTGGCTGCGCCTCGTGCAGGACGACGCCGTCGTTACGCGAGCCGTCACGGTCGTGGCGCGCTAGTCGGCGACCCGCCGCGAACGAGGACCCACGGTCCCGTGCGCGCCACGACGTCGAACGGCGCGACCCCGTCCTGCACCGCTGCCCACCCCTCCCTGGTGAGGAGCGCGAACTCCCCGGCCGCGAGCTTCTCGCGCACGTGCTCCGGGTCGCCCAGCGGCTCGCTGAGCGGACGATCCGCGTAGAACAGGAATTGGTTGTTCGTACCCCAGTAATCCTGATCGAGGTTCCACACCGTCGTGCCCGACGGCACGATCGAGCGCGCGATCCGGGCGACCTCGGTCAACTCCGGCCGCCGGTCGCGCGAAGAGCGCAGCGGCGTCCAGTTGAGCGCTGCCGCCAGCACGGCGAGCAGGGCGAACCCCGCGGCGATCGTGCGCAGGCGCGCCGCGTCCGAGCGGATCCAGCCCGAGAGCGCGCGGGCGCCGAACAGCGCGAGGCACGGAAAGGCGCTCATCACGTACCAGAGCTTCTTCTCCGTCGCGAGCGACATCGTGCCCACGACCACGGCGACCCACAGGAACAGGAGCAGCGCCGTATCGCGCTCCCGTCCCGGGCCGCGCAGCGCGTCGCGCGCCGACAGCCCCATCCCCGTCAGCGCCACCGGCAGCCAGGGCCAGTAGGTGCGCGCCAACTCCACGACGTAACCGAAGTACGAGGCGAACGATTTCTTCTCGGGAGCGAGCACGAACGCGCGCTCCCACAGGAGCCAGCGCACGTGTTCCGCGAAGAACCGATCGGGCGCGGCGATCGCCTGGGTCACGTACCACGGCAGGAAGGTGAGCGCGCATACGGCGAGTGCGAACCACGGACCGGGCTCGCGGAGCGCACGCGGACCCCGGGTCAGCAGGAGATGCAACGTGATCACGGCGAGCGGGAACAGCCCGAGCACGCTCTTCGTCAGGACGCCGCAGCCGGCCATGAAGCCGATCCAAGCCCACTCGCGCAGCCTGCCATCGGCGCGCCACGCGAGGTAGCGATCGATCGCGACGAGGAACAGCAGCGTGAGGAACACGTCGAACATCGCGTGCCGCGCGTACTTGAGGAAGTACTGCGTGGTCAGGAGCACGAACGCCGCCGCCCAGGCGCCGAACGCGTCGGCCCCCAGGCGCAACGCGACCCGGCGGACGAGCCACACGCCCGCGACGCCCGACAACGCGGAGAACAGGATCGCCGCCCAGTCGGTGACGCCGAAGACCGCGAACGAGAGCGCCATGAGCCACAGGAACAGCGGCGCGTTGTCGAAGCGCGGCACTCCGCCAAAGTGCGGGGTCAGCCAGTCGCCGGTGGCGAGCATTTCCTTCGCCTTCTGCGCGTAGTAGCAGTCGTCGAAGTTCGCCAGGTGCGTTTCGCCGAGGTGGGCGAACAGGGTCGCCGTGGCGAGGAGAAGGAATGCCGCGCCGTGCAGCGCGGGGCGCGCGGCGAGCGCGCGGAAGACCTCAGCCGCGCGGCGCACGGGGCGGCGCGAAGATCGGCGAGCGCGACAGTCCGCTGCGCGCCAGGAAGAAGGTTCCCACCGTGCCCAGCGTCTCGAGGCCGTAGCGCACGCTGCGCATGAAGTTGATCGAGGAGGCCTCGGGCATGTAGCGCACCGGGACCGGCACCTCGCCCAGCTTGTAGCCGTGCTCGATCGCCGAGACGAGGAACTGGGAGTCGAACACGAAGTCGTCGGAGAACGCGCGGTAGGGGAGCGTCTCGAGCACCTCGCGGCGGTAGGCGCGGAAGCCGGTGTGGAACTCGGACAGGTTCTGCCCGAGCATCACGTTCTCGCAGAACGTGAGGAAGCGGTTTCCCAGGTACTTGTACAGCGGCATCCCGGCCTCGAGGCACTCGCGTCGCGTGCGCACCCGCGAGCCGAGCATCACGTCGTACATCGCGAGCTTGAGCGGCAGGACGAGCATGGGGATCAGCCGCGGGTCGTACTGGTAGTCGGGGTGGAGCATGACGACGATGTCGGCGCCGCGGGCCAGCGCCTCGTCGTAGCAGGTCTTCTGGTTGCCGCCGTAGCCCTTGTTGATCGCGTGCTCGAGCACCCGGATCCCGAGCGAGCGGGCGACCGCGATCGTGTCGTCCGTGCTCGAGTCGTCGACCAGGATCGATTCGTGCACCCAGTCGGGCGGGATCTCGGCGTACGTCTTCTGGAGCGTACGCGCTGCGTTGTACGCGGGAAGCACGACGATGACGCGCGGCGCCGCGGCGGTGCCGGGCGCCGCGGTCGCGGCCGGAGAAGTCAACGCGAGGTGTCGGGCTGCGCGCTCGGGAACTCGACGCGCGGCACCTGCTTCTGCGCCTCGGACACCGCGTAGAACGGCTCTTCCTTGTAGCCGAACATGCCGGCGAACAGGTTGGTCGGGAAGCGCTTGACCATCACGTTGTACTCGCCGACCACCTCGTTGTAGCGCGTGCGCGAGACCGAGAGGCGGTTCTCGGTGCCCGCCAGCTCGTCCTGCAGGCGCAGGTAGTTCTCCTGCGACTTGAGCTGCGGATAGTTCTCGATGACGACGAGCAGGCGGCCGATCGCCGAGTCCATCGCGCCACCGGCGGCGATCTTCTGGTCGGTGCTCCTGGCGCCGGCCATCTGCGCGCGTGCGTCGGCGATCTGCCCGAACACGATCTGCTCCTGCGCGGCGACGCCCTTGACCGTCTCGACCAGGTTGGGAATCAGGTCGTTGCGGCGGAGCAGCAGGTTGTCGACCTCGGCGAAGCTCTTCTGCACCTCGGTCTTCTTGGTCACGAGATTGTTGTAGTTCGACACCACCCAGCCGCCGACGGCCAGGACCAGCACCGCGATCACCGCGACAATGACGAGTCCACCCTTCATGCGAGCACCCTCCTGGTTTGCGTCCGCTGCCGAAAGTTTCCTACCAGCTACCCGATGCGCCGCCGCCACCCGATGCGCCGCCGCCGAAACCGCCGAATCCACCGCCCGAGGAACCGCCGCCGAATCCACCGCCGCCGCCGCTCCAGCCGCCGCCGCCGAAGCCGCCCCCACTCCAGCCGCCACCCGTGAAGATCATCGGACCGCGTCGACGACCACGTCGACCTCCGCCGCCCTGTCCGCTCGCTCCCGCGATCACCATGAGCATGACGAACACGATGAAGGCGAGGAACAGGACCAGGGCGAGGGGAATGCGCCTGCGCTTCTCGGTCCTCGGCGCCGGCCCGTCGTCGGGCAGGGGCGGGGGGAGCCCCTTGTCCACCGCGACGAAGCGCGCCGCCTCGACGAGACCGGCGAGCATCCCGTCGCCGAATCGTCCGGCACGAAACGCGGGCGTGATCTGCTCGCGGATGATGCCGCCGACGCGGCCGTCGGGCAAGCTGCCTTCGAGGCCGTAACCCACCTCGAAGCGCATCTTGCGATCCTTCACCGCGACGAGGAGCAGAAGGCCCTCGTCCTGCTTCGCCCCTCCGATGCCCCAACGTTCGAACTGCTGGACGGCGTATTCCTCGATCGACTGCGGCTGCGTCGTCGAGACCGTGATCAGCGCGAACTGCGCCCCGAGTTCCCGCTCGACCTTGCCGAGGTAGCGCTCGATGCGGCCCTGGTCGCGCGCCTTGAGCACGCCGGCGTCGTCGGTGACGTAGGCCTGGGCGCGGCCCAGGTCGGGCGCCGTCGTGTCGACGGGGGCCAGCACCGCGAGCGAGGCGAGCGGAGTCGCGGCGATCGTGCACAGCACGAGAGCGCCGAGAACGACGAAACGCCGTAGTCGTTGGCGAAGAGTCACGATGTCAGCGCGGAGAATCGGCGTCGACCGCGCGGATCAGGTGGTCCAGGGCATCGAGGTACGCGCCGAAACGGCGACGCGCGGTCGCCTCGTCGGGCGCGGGCCCGCGGCGGGCCGCGAACGGTCCGTCGAGGCCGTCGGCATCGACGCCCCAGGTCGCCGCGACGGCGCGAGGAAGCTGGTCGGGATCCTCGGGGTGCGGGCGCCCGCGCAGGGTCAGCAGGTGGCGAAACAGCGAGCCCGACGCCCCGGCGGCCCGGGTCGTCAGCGCGTGGGCCGTGCCGGGCGCGCCCCCGGCACGCAGGAACGCCTGGCGCAGGCCGATGAACCGCGAGCGCAGCTCGTACTCGCACTGGTGGCGCAGGTGGATCAGGGGTACGTCGAGCCCCGCCAGGACGTCCGTGCCTGCGAGGAGCCCGCGACTTTCCATCAGGTCGAGGAAGTCGATCGGGAACACGTCGGCCGAGCCGTCGAGATTGTGCCGGGTGAGCACGAGCGGCGAGAACCGGTACGTGGCCGCGGTGCGCTCGGGGGCGGGAGGCAGCGCGGCGCAGGCCGCGGCGAGGGCCTCCAGGCGGTCGAAGGGCAGCTCGCGCACGACGATCAGCAGGTTCACGTCGCTCGCGGCCCGGTCGAATCTCGGGCCGAGGGCGCTGCCATAGACATAGAACGACTCGAGGTCGTCGCCGCAGGCGGCGAGGATCCCGCGGGCCCAGTCGCGGGCGGCGAAGGCAATGTCGTCAGGGACGGGGCGGGTCGGTGCGGTCGTCGGTGCGCTTATGGGATCGCAGCGTAGCAGGGGCGGGGGGCGATGCAAGCGCGCTCGTGTGGGGTCTCGCCCCGGCGAGTGGGGGCCTGCTAAGAAACCAAGTCGCAGATCGTTACAGGGTTGTCCGGATTCCCGCTTGACCCGCTCGGCTGGCCTCCGTAGATTGCCGCCGAAGGGTGTTCCCGAAGGGGCGGCGTAGGTCGCCCCTTTGTTCGCCGACCGCTTGTGATTGTTTTCACGAGGTACCGGTGGCGACTCCGGATCCGGATCGAGAGAAGTTCAAGCAGGTCCGCATCTACGGGTTGCTCAGTTCAATCCCGGGATTCCTCGTCGTGCCTCCCGTCGTCTGTGCCCTGGCGGGGATGTGGCTCGACAAGCGCTTCGGCACCGCACCGTGGCTCCTCCTCGTGCTCCTCATCCTTGGCTTTGCCACCGGGGTCCGGCTGATCATGCGCACGCTGACGCGCGTGAATCAGATCCAGGAACGCGACGAGTGACCGCCCGCGCCCACCGGCGCGGCGCCACAAAACCCGAACGAAAGGTCGATCCCAGCCGTATGGGCTTCGAATTCCTCGCCCGCACGATGCGTGCGACGGCGCTGACGGCGTGTGTGGCCGCCGTCCTTGCCGCTCTCCAGTTCGACGTGAACACCGGGCTTGCCGTGCTTCTCGGCGCGACCTGGGCGTTGGCCAATTTCAAGCTCCTCGAGGCGTTCGTCCGGGCGATCGGCCCGCGCACGCAGGTTGAGCCGCTGCGCGCGCTGTTCGCGCTCCTGCTCAAGGGTCCGGTCCTCTACGGCGCCGGCTGGTGGCTGCTCTCGAGCGGCCTGCCCGCGTGGGCCCTGCTGGCGGGCTTCGCGCTGCCCATGCTGGTCGTCACCCTGCGGAGCCTGGGCACGGTGCTCGCGCCGGCGCGCGGTGTCGCCGCGGCCCTGGCGCTCGTCGCGGGCCTCGCGCTCGCGCCTGCGGCCTTCGCGGCCGATCCGCACGCCGCGGCCGACAGTGCGCACGCTGCGACCGCCGAGCACGGTGCGGAGGGTGCACATGGCGAGGCCGCCGGCGGGCACGGCGCGGAGGGTGCACACGCCGAGGGGCATGCGGCGCATCCCGAGCTGCCGAACTTCATCACCTTCCTGCGCGCGTACTACCAGGACAAGGGTCAGGAGACGCCGGCGTGGCTGGCGTTCCTCCACACCTGGGAGAACGTGGTCTTCTCGCTCATCGCCGCGGGTTTCCTGATCCTCATCTTCGGCCTGGGCGCGCGGCCGAAGCGCATGGTGCCGACCGGACTCCAGAACCTGTCCGAGGCGATGCTCGGCGGCCTCAGCGACTTCTTCCTCGGCATCCTCGGACCCGACGGGAAGAAGTACGTGCCGTTCGTCGGCACGCTCTTCCTCTACATCGTGACCATGAACTGGATGGGTCTTCTCCCGTTCATGAAGGCGCCCACGTCGAGCATCAACACGACGCTGGCGCTCGCCCTCTGCGTCTTCGTGTACGTCCAGTACATCGGCATCTCGAAGAACGGCCTGGGCGGCTACCTGTATCACTTCGCCGGCCAGCCGAAGGATGCGATCGGCTGGGGCACGGCGATCCTGCTGTTTCCCCTCGAGGTCATGGGCGAGCTCATCAAGCCGATGTCGCTGGCCTGCCGTCTCTTCGGGAACATCCTGAGCGAGGACATCCTGCTCGCGGTGCTGGTCGGTCTCGGCGTGACGATGCTGGCCGCCATGAACTCGCCGATCGGCATCCCGCTGCAGTTGCCATTCCTCGTTCTCTCGACGTTGTTCGGTCTCATCCAGGGACTCGTGTTCTCGCTTCTGGCGTCGATCTACATCGTGATGATGTTGCCGCACGACGACCACGGGCACCACGAGGACCACGCGGGCGCGCAAGTCGCCCACCACTAGACCCACCAGGAGGAAACGATGGGTTTCGAGAACGCTTCGACCGCGCTCGGCTACTCCCTTCCGTTGGCCATCGGCATCGCGGCCCTCGGCTCGGGCATCGGCCTCGGCCTGACCGGCAAGGCGGGTCTCGACGCGATGGGCCGCCAGCCCGAAGCCGCGGCGAAGATCCAGACCGCCATGATCATCGGCCTCGCCTTCAGCGAAGCCCTCACGATCTACGCGCTCGTCACGATGTTCATTCTTTCGGCAAAGATCACGGGCTAGGCCGACGCGGACCCGCGCCGGCTTCGTTCGCGGCGCGACCACGAAAGGGATCATGGGAAGCCTGATCGACATCAAACAGGTCCTGACGCAGATCGTCGGGTTCCTGATCTTCCTCTTCCTCATCCGCAAGTACGCCTGGGGGCCCGTCCTCCAGACGCTCGAGGATCGCAAGGCGAAGATCGCCGGCGATCTCGCCGAGGCGGAGCGGAAGAAGGGCGAGGCGGCGGAGTTGCGCAACAAGCTCGAGGCCGAGCTGCGCAACATCGACCAGCAGGCCCGCGTGAAGATCCAGGAAGCAGCCGCCGACGGGCAAAAGCTAGCCGCCGAGATCAAGGCCGACGCGCAGGCCGAGGCGCGCGCGCGTCTCGAACGCGCCGAAGCCGAGATCGTCAGCGAGCGTGCGAAGGCCCAGAAGGCGCTGCACGAGGACATGGCCCGGCTCGCCGTCGGCGGCGCCGAGAAGATTCTCAGGAAGAAGCTGGACGAGGGCGAGCAGCGGCGACTGATCGGCGAGTTCATCGCCGAGGCCGGGGAGTTGCGCTAGGTGGCGCGCGACGTCGGCATCGCACGGCGCTATGCGCAGGCGCTGTTCCTGGCCTCGCGCAAGAAGGACGTCGTGGACCGCGTGTGGGACGACCTGCAGGGCGTCATCGCCGTGGACCAAGCGGCGGGGGATCGCTTCCGCCTGTTCCTCGAGGCGCCGCAGGTTCCGACCGAGCACAAGTTCGCCGCGCTCGAGGCCACCTTTCGGCCCGTCGTCCATCCGCTGGTCGTCGAGTTCTTCCGCCTGCTGCTGAACAAGAAGCGCATGTTCGAGCTGCGGACGATCGTCGGCGAATTCGAACGCCTGGTCGAGGCGCACCGCGGCGTCGTCCGCGCGCGCGTTACGAGCGCGATTCCGCTGCACGACGGCGAGCTGACGCAACTCGTCGGCGCGCTCGAAACCGGCATGAAGAAGAAGGTGCGGGTCGTCGCCAACGTCGATCCCGCCATTCTCGGGGGCCTGGTCGTCCGCGTCGGCGACCGGATCGCCGACAAGAGCGTGCGCACCATGCTGACCCAGCTGCGCGACCAGCTGCTGGCCGCCCGCGCATCCTGATCACGAGCCAAGAGGAACCACGATGTCCTTCCGACCCGAAGAAGTCAGCGCCGTCCTCCTCAAGGAGCTCGAGCGCTACGAGACCAAGCTCGAACTCAAGACCGTCGGCACCGTGCTCTCGGTCGGCGACGGCATCGCCCGCATCTGGGGCCTCGAGAACGCGATGGCCGGCGAGCTGCTGAAGTTCCCCGGTGACGTCGTGGGCATGGTGCTCAATCTCGAAGAGGACAACGTGGGCGCGGTGCTCTTCGGCGCCGACGAGAAGATCAAGGAAGGCGACGCGGTCCACTCGACCGGCAACATCGCGCGCGTGCCCGTGGGCGATGCCCTGATCGGCCGCGTGATCAACGCGCTCGGCCAGCCCGTCGACGGCAAGGGCCCGATCGTCTCGGACAAGTTCCGCAACATCGAGTCCATGGCCCCCGGCGTGATCCAGCGCCAGCCCGTCAAGGAGCCGCTGCAGACCGGCATCAAGGCCATCGACTCGATGATCCCGATCGGCCGCGGCCAGCGCGAACTCGTGATCGGCGACCGCCAGACCGGCAAGACGACGCTGCTCATCGACACGATCCTGAACCAGAAGAACACGGACGTGTTCTGCATCTACGTCGCCGTCGGCCAGAAGGAATCGACGGTCGCGCAGGTGGTGAAGATCCTCGAGGACAACGGCGCGATGGAGTACACGACCGTCGTCACCGCCTCGGCCTCGGAGCCGGCGCCGCTGCAGTACCTGGCGCCGTACTGCGGTGTGACGATCGGCGAGGAGTTCCGCGACACCGGCCGCCACGCGCTGGTGATCTACGACGATCTCTCGAAGCACGCCACGGCGTATCGCCAGCTCTCGCTGCTGCTGCGCCGCCCGCCGGGCCGCGAGGCGTACCCCGGAGACGTCTTCTACCTCCACTCGCGCCTGCTCGAGCGCGCCGCGAAGGTGTCGGCCGAGCTGGGTGGCGGGTCGCTCACCGCGCTGCCGGTCATCGAGACGCAGGCCGGCGACGTGTCGGCGTACATCCCGACGAACGTCATCTCGATCACCGACGGGCAGATCTTCCTCGAGAGCGACCTGTTCTTCTCGGGCGTGCGCCCCGCCATCAACGTCGGCATCTCGGTGTCGCGCGTGGGCGGCAACGCCCAGACCAAGGCGATGAAGAAGGTCGCCGGTCGCCTGCGCCTCGACCTCGCGCAGTACCGCGAGCTCGCGGCGTTCGCGCAGTTCGGCTCGGACCTCGACAAGTCGACGCAGGCGCAGCTCACCCGCGGCCAACGCATGGTCGAGCTCCTGAAGCAGGGCCAGTTCGTGCCCATGACGGTGGACCAGCAGGTCATGGTGCTGTACGCGGGCACGCAGGGCCATCTCGACGACATCCCGGTCGAGGCGGTGCGCCGCTTCGAGAAGGAGTTCCTCGAGTTCATGGCCGCGAAGTACCCGGACGTCGCATCGACGATCGCGAAGGACAAGGACCTGTCCGATGCGACGACCGCGAAGCTGAATGCCGGCATCGCCGAGTTCAAGGCGCAGTTCAAGGCGTAGGCGACCGGGACCGGCGGGGGACACGCAACGATGGCGACGATTCGCGACATCAAGCGCCGCATCAAGAGCGTCAAGAACACGCAGCAGATCACCAAGGCCATGGAGCTCGTGGCCGCGGCGAAACTGCGGCGGGCGCAGGGGCGCGCCGTCCAGGCCCGGCCGTACGCCGAGGGCATGGAGCAGATGCTGCGCAACCTCGCCGGCACGCTCACCGCGATGCAGCACCCGCTCACCGAGGAGCGCCCGGTCAAGGCGCGCGCGCTGTTCGTCTTCGCGTCGAACCGCGGGTTCGCCGGCTCGTTCAACGCGCAGATCGTGCGTTACACGGAGTCGCTGTTGCGCGGCCCCGAGGGCCCGTCGCTGCGGCTGGTGCTGTTCGGCAAGCGTCCGGCCGAGTACTTCCGCCGGCGCACGTACCCGGTGATCCAGAGCTACGTCGACCTGGGCGACCAGGCGCAGCTCGACGTCGCGCAGGCGGTGACGCAGCGCGCCATCGAGCTGTACCGCTCGGGTGAGGTCGACGCGGTCGACCTGATCTACACGAAGTTCATCAGCGCCATGACGCGGCAGGTCGTGCGCATGCCGTTCCTCCCGCTGGGCTCGGCCGGCCTCGCGCCCACCGGCGCGGCGGTGTCGGCGACGGCGCGCGACTACATCTTCGAACCGAACGCCGCGGAACTCGTCGGGCGGCTGCTGCCGCGCTACGCGACGACCCGCATGCTGCAGGCGTTCGCCGAGAACCACGCGTCGGAGCACGCGGCGCGCATGCTGGCGATGGGCGCGGCCCGCAAGAACGCGGGCGAGATGATCGATGCACTGGTCTTGAAGCGGAACCGGCTCCGTCAGGCCACGATCACGAAGGAGATTTCGGAGATCGTGGGCGGCGCCGAAGCGTTGAAGTAGTCGAAAGGCACACGGAGAACTCCATGACGAACGGCAAGGTCGTACAGGTTCTCGGACCCACGGTGGACGTGGAGTTCCCGTCGGACAAGCTTCCCGCCATCATGAACGCGATCCGGATCGAGGACGCCTCGCGCGGGATCCGGATCACGATCGAAGCGGCGCTGCACGTGGGCGACAATGTCGTCCGTTGCGTCGCCATGTCGTCGACCGACGGCCTGATGCGCGGCATGGAGGCGATCGACACCGGCTCGCCGATCTCGGTGCCGGTGGGTGAGCAGGGCCTCGGGCGCATCTTCAACGTGCTCGGCGAGACGATCGACGGCAAGGGCCCCGTCCCGAACCCGGAGAAGACGCTGCCGATCCATCGCCCGGCGCCCAAGTTCGAGGACATGGAGACGACCGCGTCCGTGTTCGAGACCGGGATCAAGGTCGTGGATCTCATGGCCCCGTACGCCCGCGGCGGCAAGATCGGCCTGTTCGGCGGCGCCGGCGTCGGCAAGACCGTGCTCATCCAGGAGCTGATCAGAAACATCGCGACCGAGCACGGCGGCTTCTCGGTGTTCGCCGGCGTCGGGGAGCGCACCCGCGAGGGCAACGATCTCTACCTCGAGATGAGCGAGTCGGGCGTTCTGGCCAAGACGACCATGGTGTTCGGTCAGATGAACGAGCCGCCGGGAGCGCGCCTGCGCGTCGGCCTCACGGGCGTGACGATGGCCGAGTACTTCCGCGACGAGCAGGGCCAGGACGTGCTGCTGTTCATCGACAACATCTTCCGCTTCACGCAGGCCGGCTCGGAAGTGTCGGCGCTGCTGGGCCGCATGCCGTCGGCCGTGGGTTACCAGCCGACGCTGGGCACCGAGATGGGCCAGTTGCAGGAGCGCATCACCACGACGAAGAAGGGTTCGATCACGTCGGTGCAGGCCATCTACGTGCCCGCCGACGACCTCACGGACCCGGCGCCGGCCACCGCGTTCTCGCATCTCGACGCGACGACCGTGCTCGAGCGCTCGATCGCCGAGCGCGGCATCTACCCCGCCGTCGATCCGCTCGCCTCGACCTCGCGCATTCTCGATCCGCGCATCGTCGGCGAGGAGCACTACAACACGGCGCGCGCCGTGCAGCGGATCCTGCAGCGCTACAAGGACCTGCAGGACATCATCGCCATCCTCGGCATGGACGAACTGTCGGAGGACGATCGCATCGTCGTCGGTCGCGCCCGCCGCATCGAGCGCTTCCTCTCGCAGTCGTTCTTCGTCGCCGAGGCGTTCACGGGCCAGAGCGGCAAGTACGTGAAGCTCGAGGACACGGTGAAGGGCTTCGCGCGCCTGGTGTCGGGCGAGCTGGATCACTATCCCGAGCAGGCGTTCTACATGAAGGGCACGATCGAAGAGGCCATCGAGGCCGGCGAGAAGATGCTCGTCGTGAACGCGGCGAAGTAAGTGGCCTCGACCTTCCACGTCCGCCTTCTCACCCCCGAGCGCGAGGTCTTCGCCGGCGAGGCGCAGCACCTGTACGCGCGCGGCTCGCTGGGCTACCTCGGCGTGCTGGCCGATCACGCGCCGTTGCTCACGTCGCTCGAGCCGGGCGTGATGTCGATCCGGCTGCCGGGCGGGACTCTCGAGCACTTCGTGGTGACGGGCGGGTTCCTCGAGGTCTCGGACAACCGGGCGACCGTGCTGGCCGACGGGGCCGAGTACGCCTCGGAAATCGACGCCGCCGCGGCCGAGAAGGCCCTATCCGACGCCCGCGGGCGCCTCGCCTCACCGGGCTTGGGCTCGCAGGGCGAGGCCGAGATCGACCGCGAGCGCCTGGCCGCCCACGCCGAACAGGCCGCGGCCCGACTTGCGGTGTGGAAAGAGTACGGCGGGGGGCGGTAGACTCTTTCGCGCATTCCCGCGCGGTCACATTCTTGGTCACCGGCGGACTGGATGTACGGGCCGGGGTCGTTTGCGGCCCCGGCCCGTCTTCAATTCTCGGAGGCAAGCGATCATGAAGCGGCTCTCCCTCGTGGCCCTCGGTCTCGGCGCGCTCGTTGTCGCCGGCTGTGGACATTCTTCCGTCGCGACCGCCCCCGAGGCCGTGATCACCCATCCTGCTGCATCGTCGCAGTTCCTTCTCGGCGCCGACATGGCCGCCGCAGTCGCCGAGTTCGATCGGGCGATGCCCATCCTGCCGGTCGAAGCTGCTGCCGGCGATGTCCCGGCCGGTCTCGTCGGCGAGCCCGCTGCTGCCTGCCTGCGCTGGAACGAACTCACCACCGCACTCGCCGCCGAGGCGAAGTTGCCGCCGCCGCTGTTTGCCCGTGCCTACGCGCTGATGAGCGTGGCATGCCACGACGGCGTGGTCGCCGGGGCGCACGGCGCACACGCACCGCTCGACGGTGCATGCGTCGTCGCCGCCGCCGCCGCCGCCGTGCTGATCGAACTCTTCCCCGCGAGCGCGTCGCGCATCGAGGGCGCGCTCGTCGCCGACGCCGCCATCGGGCGCCAGGCGAATCGCTCTGCCGCCGAGCGCGGGCTCGCGTTCGGCCGTCTGGCCGGGCGCGTTGCCGTGCGCATCGCGCGGCGCGACGGTTCGACGAGCGTCTACACCGGAACGCGGCCGACGGGCGACGGCTTCTGGACCGGCACGAATCCGGTGCTGCCCGCCTGCGGCGCGTGG
>JBKJNH010000121.1:0-2691 GCA_046596055.1 Candidatus Eiseniibacteriota bacterium | reverse complement strand
AAGGCGACGACGTACGGCGTCGGTGCGCGGCCGTTCGCGCTCGACTGGATCGAGGGCTTCGTGCCCGCCTTCCTGTATCCGCGCTGGCAGAACCTGCTCGAGGCACAGCACCTGTTTCCGATGGCGATCGTCGGCCTGCCTGCCGCGCTCACCGCGCTGTGGACCCTCGGGCGTCGTCGCGCGTGGTCCCCGACGCTCGCTTTTGCGCTCGGCGGGCTCGCCGTGCTGGCGGCCTACGTGGCATTCGGCGTGCCGTACTTCGGCTGGTATTTCGTCCTGCCGGTGGCCGCGTGGGCCGTGGCGACCGCAGCGGGCCTGCCCATGGTGACGCGATCGCGGCTGGTCTGGGCGGCGCTCGGCGTGTACGTTCTGAGCGATGCGCCTTACCTGACCGGCCTGTACGTGGGGCGGAACGGCATCGAGTCGCGGCTCTTCGTCGGCGCTGCGGATCGCCTCGCCGCGGCGAGCGGCGGTCGCGGCACGGTGTTCCTCGAGCCGATCGGACACATCGGATACCGCACCGGCCTCACGGTCATCGACGAGGTCGGGCTCGTCTCGCCTGACGTGCCGCGGCGTCGCAAGGCAGGCGCCGGCTGGTACGGCGACGTGATCCGCGAGCGCCGGCCGGACTACCTGGTGGTCCGGCCCGCGCTCCTCGACCGGAACCAGGCGTTGGCCGGAATCAACGCGCCGTTTCGCAGCTTCGCCGAACGCGACGAGGTCCTCGCCGACTACACGCTCGTCGGCGAACCACCGCGTTCGGCCGACGAACTGGTCGTGCTCGCGCGCCAACCGGCCGTGACCGCGCCCTGAACCGCATTTCGCCTCCGATCGGAGATCGCACGTGAAAGCCCGCCTGCTCCTCGCCGAAGCCGCCACCGCCCATCCCGACGGCACCATCTCGATGCTCCGTGCCGGCATCACGAACGTATGGGGCGACAAGCCTCCCGTCCAGTTGCAGGCCTCGCTGGTCACGCGCATCGAGGCCGATCCCGGCGACGTCGGCAAGCACGCGGTCGAGATCTTCCTCATCGACGCCGACGGCAAGGAAGTCATGCCCAAGCTCTCCGGCGAATTCGAGGTCGCCCGTGGCGGCGGTCACAACAACATCATCCTCAACTTCCAGGTGCAGTTCCCGGCGCTCGGCATGTTCCAGTTCGTGATCCGCATCGACAACGTGCAGTACGACACGTGGTCGCTGCGCACCGCCAAGCCGCCGACACAGGGCGCGCTCGCCGCCGGCCCCGGCACGCCGCAGATGCCGCCGCCGCCGGTGCATTGACGCGACTGCGGAGGCGCACTTGCTGACCGCGGAAGTCCTCTCGATCGGCAACGAGGTCCTGTCGGGCCGCACGCTCGACACGAATTTCCAATTTCTCGCGCGCCTGCTCGAGGAGTCGGGGGCGCGCGTCGTGGGACATCAGGCCGTGGCCGATACGCCTGCATCGATCGCTTCGGCGCTGTCGCTCGCGCTGTCGCGCGCGGAAGTCGTCGTTTGCACCGGCGGACTCGGGCCGACGCCGGATGACCTGACGGTCGCGGCGGTCGCTGCCGCCCTGGGCCTTCCGGTGGTCCGCGACGAAGTGGTGCTCGAGTCGATCCGCACGCGCTGGTCGGCGATGCTGCGCGGTCCGATGCCCCCGAACAACGAGCGGCAGGCGCTGTTGCCTGCGGGAGCGGTGGCGTGGCCCAATCCGGTGGGAAGTGCGCCGGGGGTCCTGATCTCGCACGAAGGTCGGCACGTCGTGCTGTTGCCCGGCGTGCCCGAGGAGATGCGGCAGCTGGCGCTGCAGTCCATGGCTCCTCTCGTGCGCTCACTGGGTGGCGGCACGGTCGCGTACACGGTGATCCGGACGGTCGGGATCGCGGAGTCGCTTCTCGAGCAGCGCCTGGGCGACCTGTCTGCGGCGCTCGACGGCGCGGCGGTGGCGTACCTGCCCGGGCTCGGTGGCGTGGACGTGCGGATCGCATTGCCGCCGTCGCACGAGGAAGCGGAGAGCGTCGTCGCGCGTGCTCGCTCGTTGTTGCGTGGCGCCGCCGGCGCCTTCATCTACAGCGAGGAGGATCGCGCCCTGGAGCAGGTGATCGGCGATCTCCTGCGCGCTCGCGGCTGGCGGCTCGCGGTCGCCGAATCGTGCACGGGCGGGCTGCTGGGCGGACGGATCACGTCCGTCGCCGGGTCGTCGGCGTGGTTCGATGGCGGGGCGATCGTGTACGCGAATGCCGCGAAGATCGCGGCGGTTGGTGTGCCGTCTGCGTTGCTCGAGGCCCATGGTGCCGTGAGCGAGGAGGTGGCGCGGGCCCTGGCGCGCGGAGTCGCTGCGCGATTCGGTGTCTCGTGCGCACTCGCGGTCACCGGGATCGCCGGCCCCGACGGCGGCACGCCTGACAAGCCCGTCGGCACCGTGCACCTGGCCGCCGTCACGCCCGACGGCGAGTCTCATCGCAAGCTCGAGCTCAAGGGCAACCGCGCGCAGATCCGCGAGCGCAGCGTGACGTTTGCTCTTGATGTGCTGCGGCGGTTGCTGGTCGGGCTGCCGGCGGTCTCGCCGCGGGCGATCGGGACGCCTTCGGCGGGGCCGTGTCGATGAGCGACGCCGGCGTGCTCGACGACGGCGGGATGGTTCGCGCCTTCATCGCGGTGTTTCCGCCGCCGGACGTGGCGGCCGCGCTCGATGCGGCTATCTTGCC
>JBKJNH010000029.1:0-8920 GCA_046596055.1 Candidatus Eiseniibacteriota bacterium | reverse complement strand
GAGTGCCCCGGCTTTCGCCGTGTGAAGCGCAGCGCCGTCGCAGCAGGGGCCCGAGCCGATCGGCGGACAAACGTGGATCGTCAGGTCCGCCAGCGACCGCTCCGGCTGGAGCGACGGCTTTAGGAGCAGCTCGGTCGGCTGGTCCGCATCCTCGGCCTCGAACATGAACGAGCCATTCAAGCACGGCGCGTTGACCGATGGGTTCGCTCGCCCTACTGTCCGGGCATGGAACTGGTCTCGGTCGCCTTCACACTGTTTCTTGTGATGGATCCGCTGGGGAATATCCCACTCTTCCTGTCGGCTCTCCGCGAAGTGCCGGCGGAGCGTCGCCGTCGGGTTCTCGTGCGCGAGCTGCTCATCGCCTACGCGGTGCTGCTGGCCTGCCTGTTGATCGGCCCCCCGCTCATGCGCTCGCTCAAGCTCGACCAGGAATCGATCTCGATCGCCGGCGGCATCGTGCTGTTCCTGATCGCGTTGCGAATGATCTTTCCCTCCGAGGGCGGGGTGATGGGCGAGACCGTCGAAGGCGAACCGTTCATCGTGCCGCTGGCGATACCGCTCCTCGCCGGCCCGTCGGCGCTGTCGGCGATCCTGTTCCTCGTCTCGACCGCGCCCGAGCGCACACCGGCATGGATCGGCGCCCTGACGCTGGCGTGGGCCGCCAGTGCGGCCATCCTCCTGTCGTCGAACCTGTTCTATCGCGTGCTGCGGCGCCGCGGCCTCGTGGCGCTCGAGCGGCTGATGGGCATGGTGCTCGTGATCCTCGCCGTGCAGATGTTCTTCGACGGGCTGGCAATGCGCGCCAACACGCCCTGACCTCAGGACCTCCGGACCCCGGGACCTCATCACCTCATGACCGACCGCGCGCTGCACTATGAGATTCGCCCGTATCACCCCGCATCCGACTTCGAGCGCGCCTGCCGCCTGCACGACCGCGCGCGTCCACTTGAACTCGTCGGCTCGTGCGATCCGCGCGCGTTCGTCCCGCTGGCCAAGGACGCCATCGAGCTCGCCGGCTTCCACGCGTCCGAGAAGTTCGTCGCCGAGGACGAGACCACGGGCCGCATGCTCGGCTTCGTCGGCATCGACGCCGGCTGCATCACGTGGCTGTACGTGCATCCGAAGCACCACCGCCGCGGCGTGGGGCGGGCTCTCCTGCGGCACGCGCTGGCGCGCGTGGGAGGCGATGGCGAAGCGTGGCTCATCACCCTGGCCGGCAACACGTCTGCCCTCGCGCTCTACAAGAGCGAGGGCTTCATCGTGGCGAAGGAGTTTGATGGGGAGAACGCCGGCTGGCCATGCCGGTGCTTGAGGTTGGAGCGCACGGGAGCGATGCGGTCGTAGGGAGTTGGGGAGGCTTCAGCTCGAATCAGATTGGCGTAGAATCACAACGTGAACACTATGATTCACTCTGACTTATGATCCACAGAACATTATGTCAAACTTGCTCCGGCGCAAGTTGCTTTGCGCGCGGCGCACTCACGCCGCCCAGCCCTACCCCCCCAGGTACGCCTCCTTCACCGCCGGATTCGCCAACAGGTTCGCCGCGTCGTCGGCCAGCGCCACCCTCCCCGTCTCGAGGACATATCCGCGGTGCGCCACCCGCAGCGCCTGGTTCGCGTTCTGCTCGACGAGCAGGATGGTGGTCCCCTCGCGATTGATCTCGACGATGGTGCGGAAGATGTCGGCCACCAGCAGCGGCGCCAGCCCAAGCGACGGTTCATCCAGCAGCAACAGCCGCGGCCGCGACATGAGCGCACGGGCGATCGCGAGCATCTGCTGCTCGCCGCCCGACATGGTGCCGGCGGCCTGCTTCTTCCGTTCGCCGAGGCGCGGGAACAGGGCGACCATCCGCTCCATGTCCGCACCGACCTGCGGATCGCGGCGCCGATAGGCGCCCAGGGTCAGGTTGTCCTCGACGGTGAGGTTGGCGAACACCGCGCGGCCCTCGGGCGAGTGCGAGATGCCGGCGACGACGATGTCGTGCGGCGGGATCCGCGACAGGTCACGCCCGTCGAACGTCATCGTGCCCCCGCGCGGCCGCACCAGGCCCGAGATCGTGCGCAACAGCGTCGACTTGCCCGCGCCGTTGGCGCCGATCAGCGTGACGATCTCGCCGGCGCGCACCTCGAGGTCGACGCCCTTCAGCGCGTGGACCGCGCCGTAGTACACGTCGAGGCCGCGGATCGACAGAAGTGCCGTGCTCATGCCACGTCCTCGCCCAGGTACGCGCGGATGGTCGCGGGGTCCTTGCACACCGTCTCGGGCGGGCCTTCGCAGATCTTCACGCCGTAGTCGAGCACGGCGATGCGCTCGCAGATGGTCATCACGACCTTCATGTCGTGTTCGATCAGCAGCACCGACAGCCCGAAGTCCCGGCGCACGCGCTCGATCAGGTGCATGAGCGCGTCGGTCTCCTGCGGGTTCATGCCGGCGGCGGGCTCGTCGAGCAGCAGCAGCTTCGGATCGGCGGCGAGCGCGCGCGCGATCTCGAGCCTTCGTTGACGGCCGTACGGCAGGTCCGCCGCGCGCGTCTCGGCAACGTCCGACAGGTCGAGGGTGGCGAGCAGGCGACGCGCCTTTTCCTCGATCGCATGCTCATCGGCGGCGCCCCTGTCGGTGGCGAACACGGCATCGGCGAGCGAGCCGGTCGCGTGCTGGTGCGCGGCGATCCGCACGTTGTCGAGGCAGGTGAGTCCGGCGAACAGGCGAGTGTTCTGGAACGTTCGCGCGATGCCCGCGTGGCAGATGCGATGCGGCTTGAGCCCGTTCAACACCCGGTCGCCGAAGCGGATCGTGCCCGAGGTGGGCGTGTACACGCCGGTGATCAGGTTGAACACGGTCGTCTTCCCGGCGCCATTCGGCCCGATCAGGCCGACCAGTTCGCCGGGGCCGACATCGAGCACCAGGTCGCTCACCGCGGTCAGCCCGCCGAACACGATCGAGACGTGCTCGAGCGTGAGCCGCGGCGAGTCGCGACCGCTGTCGCCGCGGACGGAACCTTCGATGCGGGTCATCGCGCGGCACCGGGCGCCGGCCCTGGCTTCCGTCGCGCCCACGGCATCCGCAGTTCGCGCGTCCCCAGGATGCCCTGCGGCCGCGTGATCATGAGGACGATCAGCAGGAACGCGTAGATCACGAGCCGGTACTCCTTCACCGGGCGCAGCAGCTCGGGCAGCCCGGTCAGGAAGATCGCTGCCAGGATGGCACCCGAGACCGAGCCCATCCCGCCGAGGACGACCATCGTGACGATTTCAATGGAACGCAGGAACGTGAACGAACTGGGATTGAGATAGGCATCGAAGTGGGCGAACAACCCGCCCGCCACGCCGGCGAAGAACGCCGAGAGCACGAACGCGATGACCTTCGTCCGCGTGGTGTCGATGCCCAGCGCCTCGGCGGCGACCTCGTCCTCGCGCACGGCGAGCATGGCGCGACCGTGCGACGACTTGAGCAGGTTGTAGGACAACGTAACGACGATCACCACCCACAGCATGACCCAGAAGAACGTGGTGTAGCGCGGCACGCCCGACAGCCCGCGCGCGCCGCCCACCGCGTCGATGTTCGTGATCACGACGCGGATGATCTCGCCGAACCCGAGCGTGACGATCGCCAGGTAGTCGCCGCGCAGGCGCAAGGAAGGCAGCCCCACCGCCCAGCCGGCGACCGCCGCCAGGGCGCCCCCGGCAAGGAGCGCGACCAGCAGCACGATCCCTTCGGCAATCGGCTCGGGCAGGCCGGCCGCGGCGAGCGCCGCGGCGAGCGGCGGCAGCACCTTCATCGTCAGCATCGCCGCCGAGTAGCCCCCCACCGCCATGAACCCCGCGTGCCCGATCGAGAACTGGCCCGTGAGCCCGTTCACGAGGTTCAGGGACACCGCGAGGATCACGTTGATCCCGCACAGCATGAGGATGCGCTGATAGTAGGTGTTGGGCAGCAGGCGCGGGAGCACCAGTTCGAGAGCCGCGAGCGCGGCCAGCACGCCGAGAACCGTGAGAACGCGGCGCATCACGTCAGACCTTCTCCGCCTGGTTCTTGCCCAGGAGCCCCGACGGGCGGAACAGGAGGATGGCGATCAGCAGCACGAACGCGATCGCATCGCGATACGTCGAGGAGACGTAGCCCACGACCATCACCTCGGCGAGGCCCATGATGAGCCCACCCAGCACCGCGCCCGGGATATTGCCGATCCCGCCCACGACCGCGGCGACGAACGCCTTGAGCCCGGGCATGATCCCCATGAGCGGTGAGATGGTCGGGTTCAACAAGCCCACCAACACCCCCGCCGCCGCAGCCAGCGCCGCACCGAGCACGAAGGTCACTGAAATGATCCGGTCCGTCGGGATGCCCATCAGGATTGCCGCATCGCGGTTGAAGGACACCGCGCGCATCGCCTTTCCCGTGCGCGTGAACAACACGAACCAGCGCAGCACGGCCATCAGGATCAGGGACACCGCGATGATGATGAGCTGCGCGTTGGTGACGGTGACGCCACCGCCCAGGTCGATGTTCTGCACCCGGACGATCGCCGGAAGCGGCTTGGGCGCCGAGCCGAAGACGAGGATGCCGCCGTTCTGCAGCAGCAGCGACACGCCGATCGCGGTGATGAGTGCGGTGAGCCGCGACGAGTTGCGCACGGGCCGGTACGCGAAGCGCTCGATCAGGAACCCGACGATCCCCGCCCCGATCATGGAGATCAGGAGCACGAGGATCGCCTTGCCCGGCGAGGGGTTCAGCGCCACGTCGAGCTTGGTCGCAGAGTAATACGCGAAGAACGCGCCCAGCATGAACACGTCGCCGTGGGCGAAGTTGATCAGGCGCAGGATGCCGTAGACCATCGTGTAGCCCAGGGCGATCAGGGCGTACACCGACCCCCAGGTGATCCCGTTGACGAGCTGCTGGAGGAACTCCTGCAAGATTAGGGTGCGATCGACGCCGCGAACTTCTCGACGCCGTCCTCGACCTTGATGATGACCGCCGGCTTCACCGGGTTCCGGTCGGCGTCGAAGGTGATCGCGCCGGTGACGCCGGGGAAGCCCTGCACGTTGTTGATGAGGTCGCGCAGCTTGGCGCGCGCGGCCTTCTGGGCGTCGGCGTCGTCGGCCTTCGCGGCGTCGAGCGCCTCGAACGCGGCCGGATCGCTCGAGTGCAGGCGCTTGAGCCCGTCGAGCAGCAGGTTCGTCGCGTCGTAGGCGAGGCCGCCGATCGCATCGGGCTGGGCGTTGTACTTGGCCTTGTAGCGGCCGAGGAAGTTCTGCAGCGAAGTGTCGGGGCTGTCGAGTGCGAAGTGATTCGAGTAGTACGCGCCGTTGAGCGCCGCGCCGCCGATCTTCAGGAGCTGGTCCGAGACCCAGCCGTCGCCGCCAAGGAGGGGCGCGTTGATGCCCAGTTCCTTCGCCTGGATCGCAATCGAGCCGACTTCGGTGTAGTAGCCCGGCACGAAGATCGCTTCGGGGTTGTTCGTCTTGAGGGCGGTGAGCTGCGAGCGGAAGTCGGCGTCGCCCTCGCTGTAGGCCTGCTCGCCCGTGATCGAGCCGCCCTGCTTGCCGACGAACTCCTCGGTGAAGAACTGCGCCAGGCCCACCGAGTAGTCGTTCTTCACGTCCTTGAGGACCGCCACGCGCTTGAAGCCCAGGTTCTGCGCCGCGAACTTCGCCATCACCGTGCCCTGGAACGGGTCGATGAAGCAGGTGCGGAAGATGAAGTTGCCCTTCTTCGTCACCTCGGGGTTGGTCGACGAGGGCGAGATCATGATCACGCCGGCGTCCTGCGCGATCGGCGCCGCGGCGAGCGAGCGCGACGAGGCCACTTCGCCGATCAGGGCGATCACGCGGTCCTGGTTGATGAGCTTCTGGACGGCGGTCGCGGCCTCCTCGGCCTTCGACTGGTAGTCCTCGGAGACCATCACGATCTGCTTCCCGCCGATGCCGCCGGCCGCGTTGATCTCCTCGATGGCGAGGCGCGCGCCGTTCTCGGTCGACTGGCCGAAGGTGGCGGTCGTCCCGGTCAGCGATCCGTAGACGCCCACCTTGATCGTTCCGCCCTTGCTCCCGCCGCATCCGCCGGTGGCGACCAGTGCGACCACGAACACGGGAACGGCGAGGGCGACGACGATGCGGTCGAGCTTGGAACGCATGGATTCCTCCGGCGGGACGGGTTCGACAAGAGTGGCGGACGCGGGATTCTCGACCGCGCTAACGTCTTGTGTCAAGGCGCTTTCCGTGGCACGGTCGGCGCATGATCGACCTTCGGTTCGCCCCCGCTTGCCGCCTCCCCGCCCTCTCGCTCGTCGCCGCGCTCGTCCTGTCCGGCTGCGCCGGCGGAGGTGGCTCGACCGCGAACCCGCCGCCATCGGCCACGCCCCCGCCGGCGGCGGCGAAGCCGAAGTCGACCGAGCCTGCCCCGGCCCCGTCGTCCGCATCCGGCGAGGCCGCCGCGCCCGCCGCCACCGCCGAGCCCGCCCCCGGCGCGGGCACGCCGTCGAGCACCCGCCGCCCCCGCCCCGGCTATGACGCCCGCGTGGACGACCTGAAGCGCGTCGATACCTCGGCGCTGCGCGGTCGACGCATCGCGCTCGATCCGGGACACGGCGGACGCTTTCCGGGATCGATCGGTGTGAAGGGCCTGACCGAGGCCGAGGTGAACCTCGGCGTGGGACTCCACCTGTGGGGACTGCTCGTCGAGGCGGGTGCGAACGTGCACATGACGCGCACGACCGATCGCGACTTCCCCGCGCCGGGCGACAGCTCGCTGCGCGCTGACCTTGCCACGCGGAGCGAGCGCGCGCTCCCGTTCGCGGCCGAGGCGTTCGTCTCGATCCACCACAACGCCGACCCGGGCCGGCGCAACGACGTGAACGAGATCCAGACCTACTATCGCTTCGACGATCCGCTGGCGTCGTATGACCTCGGTGCGGCCGTACACCGACGACTCGTGCGCAACCTCGGCATCGAGGCGGAGCGCCTGCTGCCGGGCAACTTCTATGTCATCCGCAACGCCGACGCTCCGGCCATCCTCACCGAGTCGTCGTACCTGACCAATCCCGACGTCGAGGCGAAGCTGCAGCTCGCGGCGAAGCAGCGGCTCGAGGCCGAGGCCATTTTCCTGGGGCTGGTCGATTACTTCGCGCGCGGAGTGCCGCGCGTCGTTGCGGCGCGAACGGAGAGATCCGCCGGAAGCGATGCGCTTGACGCGACCGAGCGCCCGTGGATCGTGCTCGACACGGATCGTCCTCTGCGCGCAGCACGATTGAAGTTTGATGGTGCGGAAGTCGACACCGCGGCGATCCAGTTCACGGGCAACGGAGCCCGCTGGCGGCCCGCCGGGCCGCTGCGGGACGGCACGCACACCGTCGCGTGGACCGCGCGATCGCAGGCCGGAGGTTGGTCCCGTGTCGCGCGCGACACGTTCGCGGTCGACCTGCCGGTGGCACGCGTCGTGTTCGAGGCGATCCCGCCGCGGGACGCCGCCGAGGGCCAGACCGCACTCCTCACCCTGCGCGCGCTCGATCGCCACGATCGCCCGGTCGCCGACACGCTGCGCGCGGTCTTCACCTCGCGCGTGGGGGCGACGATGGTCGACACGATCGGAGCCGCGGGCGCCGGCGAGGCGCGGGCCTACGCCCGCGTGACCGGTGGATCGATTGCGGCGTTCACGGCGCGGGTGCGCGGAGCCGGCGGCGCGGGCTCGCCGGTCACGTGCGACCTCACGCTGCCGCTGGTGCCGCCTGGCAGGGCCGCCGCATGGACGACGGGCTTCGCCCGCGCTGTGGCCGGCACGAGTGAAACACCGATTGCAGGCGCGGTCGTGAGCGCCGACAGCGCGCGCGGCGTTGCGAACGCCGACGGCTTCTACGTGCTGCCCGCGACGGCCGCACGAGGCGCTGCCGTTGCAGCACGCGCGCCCGGCTACGTGACCGCGGCCACGGCTCCTGCGGGCGCGGTTCGGATGCTCGCCATCGGCGGCGGAGCACTTCGTGGGCGGAAGATCGCGCTGGATCCCGGCGGCGGCGGCGCGGACACGACGGGCCTGGGGCTGGCGGTGGAGCCGGTGCGCATCGTCGGTGCCGCAAGCGACACGAGCGTCGCTTCGCAGGAGTCCAGCTCCGCCGACAGCAGCAATGATGCGACCGTCATGGACGACTCCCTCGCCACCGATGAACTCGCCCCCGGCGACGCCGACGGTCGTCGCCGCGCCCAGGCCTTCGAGGCCGACGCCAACCTGCGCGTCGCCCGCGCCCTGCGCGAGTACCTCGAGGCCGCCGGCGCCGAGGTGATCCTCACGCGCGACCGGCCCGAGAGCTTGACGTCGGTCGACCGCTTGCGCCGCACCGAGGCCTTCGCGCCCGAGCGCGTCGTCGTCATCGGCCACCGCGCCGCAGCCGGCCGCGCAAGCGCCGGGCACTACTTCTCGAGCCCGAACGGCAAGGCGCTCGCCCGCCGCATTGCCGCGCGACTCGAGGAACGCGGTGTCGTCGCCCGCCGTCGTGCGCAGGTGAGCGAGAGCGGGAGCTACGTCGTGTCCCAGACGGCCGCCGTCGCCGTCTCGGTCAACCTGCCGAACGCCGCACCGCTCTACGTCGACCCCACCCGCGGCGCCCGCCCACTGCGCGAGGAGGCCTACGCCCTGTACCTGGCGCTGCTCGAAGACCTGGGTGGCGATCCAAAGGCGTGGCGTGACGTGTCGGTCGTGACTTCGCACGGTCCGGCACCCGAGGCCGGCGTGCCCGTGACGCTCGATGGCCGCTGGACGCTGCTGACGGACGGCAAGGGGCGCGTGCGTTTCGACGGGCTACCGGCCGGCGGGCGCGTCACGGTCGCGGCGGATACGGCGCGGGCGGTGGTGACGCTGCCGGCGACGACGCCGGTGCGGATGGAACTGGGGGCGGCGGCGCGGCCGTAGGTCAGTGGCGCCAGCGAAC
>JBKJNH010000021.1:0-9751 GCA_046596055.1 Candidatus Eiseniibacteriota bacterium | reverse complement strand
GAGCCCGCCGGGGCGGACGGCGCCCCGGCGCAACACCGGTCACGGGACGCTACAGGAGGGGAGGGACGGGAACAAGGGCGGGGCGACGAAACGCCCCGCCCGCGCGGTCAATTCCCCGACAGGAGGATCAGCTTCGCCTTCGCGCCTGCGCCCGGTTCTCGCCATCGACACCCTTGTGCTCGAACGCGGCCACCTCTCGGCCCGCGACGTTGTCGATTCGCACGCGGATCGAAGCCGGCGCGGCCAGCGCGAAGCGAAGCGTACGGCGAACGTCCCATGCACGCTCACTGAAAGTGCCCCGCGGCTACGTCGTCGAATCAGGCGAGGCGCGGATTCAGCACAATTGCCGAAGGCGGGGGGATTGCTCCCCCCGCCCCGGCCTCCCGGCCCGAGCCCCGGTGGTTCGGACCGTTCGCTCAGCCTGCTGCGGTCAGTTCCCCGAGAGCAGGATCATCTTCTGCGGCGCGCCGCCGCCGTCGAACTCGATGCCGTCCACCCGGTAGAAGTAGACGCCCGGCGCCGCCTTCGCGCCGTTGTCGAGGGCGCCGTCCCAGACCACGTTGTTCGGTCCGGCCAGGCCCTTCTGCTCGAGCTTCGCGACTTCGCGACCCGCCACGTTGTAGATCCGCACCGTGACGTCCTTCGCCTGCGCCAGCGTGAAGCGCAGCGTGATGTTGCGCGCCGCCATCGCCGGGTTGGGGAAGGCGCCGAGGTTCAGGTTCGAGAAGCGTCCACCGTCCGCACCGGGCAGGTCGCCCGCGCTCACAACCGGTCCGCGTCGCGCGCAGATCTGGAAGTGGCCGGCGGCCGCGTCGTCGAACCACGAGATCCGGCCGATGTTCGAGCCCTGCTTCGTCGCGATGTCCGCGAGCGTCGCGTAGTTGCCACGCAGGTTGAACAGGTCGAATCCGTCGATCAGCGTGCGGTAGTCACGTCCGGTGCCGATCGGCCGGTAGACCGATGCGGTGAACGTGTTGCCCGAGCCCAGGGCCTCGTAGCGCGCCGCCTCCGAAGCGCCGTCGACGGTCGGAACGACCGCCAGCACGTCGGCCAGCTGCGTGCACTGGTGGAAGAACCCGTAGACGCGGCCCGGGTGGGCCCACGGCGCCGTCGGAAGGAAGCCGACCGTCGTCGCGCTCGACTGCGAGTAAGACTTGTAGTTCGGGCTCGTCAGGTCGGAGCCGAAGTTGTCGGTGAGGAACGGATACAGCACCGTTCCGTCGTCCGAGTTCAGCGCCCCGTCCTCCATGATGCCGTCACCCGACAGCCAGATGCCGCGTCGGTTGGCCGGCGTCGCGCCGCCGAGGAAGCCCTCGTAGAGCGACACGTCGTCGGCGCCTTCGCCGTCGTCGAATGCGTCGTGAATCGCGCCCGCGCCGTTGTCGCCGGAGAGGTGCAGCAGCGACGTGTAGAACGTCGCGAGCTGCGCCGCCGACGGACCCGACTTGTCACCCTTCGATGCGATCGCGCCCAGGTTCTGGGCAAAACGCACGCCGGGGTGGCCCGACTGGTCGGACCCGGAGCCCTCGATGTCGTAGTGGTCGAAGTTCAGGCCGTATTGGCCCAGGTTCGCCGCCACGAAGCCGGCGGGATCGTTCGGGTCGGAGCCCGCACCGAGCCCCTTCCAGCCCTGCGACGCGCCGTTGTTCTTGCCGTAGCCCAGCGAGTCCGTCGCGCCGCGATAGACGCGATCGGATCCGCGTCGGTCACCGGCGTCGACCATGAGCATGCAGGCGAGGCCGGCACCGCCATAGCGCGACGACTTCCACATGTCGGGCAGGACGTCGACGCTGGTGAAGCGTTCCGCGTCGAAGTCAGGGTTGCCGACCGCGTCCTGAACGAACACGTTGGTCGTATCGAACAGCAGCGACACCTGCGACGGATCGTCGGTCCGCGACCAGCGCACGAAGTACTCGATGTGCGTTCCCGGCGAGAACCAGCCATCCGGCAGGATCTTGGTGCCTTCCCGCGACGTGCCGCTGACCGCTCCGTACACCGGCGGCGGCGTGCCCGAGCAATCCGTGTTCGTGATGTCGTTCGCACCGTTCGGATCGACCAGGAAACAGACGTTGTGGTTGATGCCGAGCGTGAGGAACTTCGGATCGCTCTCGTGCAGCGAGCTCATCCACTGCGGCGGGATCGGATTGCCGATCGCGCGCGGGTTGATGGGATAGATGTTGATCTCCGCAGAGTCCATGCGCGCCGAGTTCCAGACGTGCCGGTTCCACGTTCCACCGTGGCCGCCGGGCGTCCCGAACTGGCCGTTGTTCGCCAGGTACTGGGCGAAGAACGGACGCGACGGATCCTTGTTGACCAGCGCCGAGGCGCGGTTTCCCTTGACCGTGTAGTTGCCCGGACCCGGATCGATGCGGAAAATCAGGTCGACGCGCACGCCGGAGGTGATGCCGTCCCCGTCGTACGGCGAGAGCACGACCATCGTGTCACCCGCCACCACGCCGGGATCGGACGTGACGGCCACGATGTTGAGTCCCGTCTTCATGTAGGCCGTAGTCGTGTCGAACGACGCGTTGTCGCCCGGCGCTACGCCCTCGTTGAAGGGGAACTGGTCCTGCTGCCGGTTCCACACCGCCTGCGATAGAACCGGAGCGGTCGCGCGGACGAAGCCCACGCGGAGCCGATCGAAGTACGTGCCGCGGGTGTTCCCCAGGTTCGTACCGCCAAAACGCCAGCCCTGGGTCAGGGTGTTGACGATCAGGCGCAGCGAATCGATTCCGCCGGCCTGGAACCCGAGCGACGTGATGTTGTTCAGGTCCTGGTAGCAGAACGGATCGTCGTTGAAGCTGATGATCCCGGGCAGCAGCGTATTCGACCAGATCGGGGCCCCCGAGACGGGCTGCTTGAAGACCGTCGGGGAATAGGCCCGCGCTCCGACGCGCCAGAACACGGATTCGTCGAGGCTCATGAACCCGGTGTAGATGTCCATGTCCGCGACCACCGCGGTCCGCGCCGCCGTCGCCTGCTCGATGCCCTGCGGGTTCTTCGTGCCGGGCGCGGCGCTGTGCACCTTCAGGTCGATCGTCGGCGACTCGATCATGTGGAAGTGCTCGGTGACGAGGATGTTGCCGTTCTCGGCATCACCGACGACCATCACGTTGCCCGTGAGGTCGCAGATGCGGGCCGGGGTTCCGACGCCGCCGCAGAGATCCTCGTAGAGCAGGTTCGCGACGTTGTCGATGTGGTAGTACGAAGCCGGCGGCTTGCCGGTGGTGGCCCACGCGCCGCCGCTTGCGCCGAGGTCGGCGATGAGCGAACGAGCGGTGACCGAACCGGCCGTCTCGAAGCCGTACGTGGTGCCCGCGTCGACCTTGACCTGGTCGATGAGCGCCGCGCCGTCCTTCGTGTTGAAGCCGGCGGCGGTGCCCGTGACCTGATCCGAACGGACGCGGTTGGTCTTGACGCGGAACACGACGCGAACCTTGCCGCCCACGGGCGAGAGGCCTGCCCAGTTGCGCTGGATCAGGGTGTCGGCCGAGGCGAACGGGAAGTTTCCGGACGTCGCGAACACCTGCTGGAGAGGCAGGTTCTGGTCGAGAACTTCGGAGAACCAGCGGCGATTCGTGTCGTACGCGCTCTCCGTCGGCGAGCCGACGTAGACCATGAACGAATCGGCCGGGTTGTTGACGAAGTTCGCGATGTTCGTCGGATCGGGATTGAACCAGCCCGAACCGGCGGCGAGAGGATCGACGAAGGTGGAGAGCGCCGTGCGCACACGGAACTCGAGCGCGCCGGCGGCGGCGGCAGTGAAGTCCTTGTAGAGCATCTGGTCCCAGCCGTTGCAGTAGCCGGGATACTCGGGCTCGTTGCCGAGGCCCGCGCCGCCCTGCTCGACGGCCAGATCGCCGTTGATGTAGTTCCCCGTGAGGGCGTCCTGCGCGGACGTGTTGCCGGACTCGCGCAGACCGCACCACGCGGAGCGGGTTCCGGCGATCGGCAACGCGCTCGGCTCGGCCCCGTTCAGGACGTTGAGCTTGACGCCCGCCATCGTGTCCGAGTGCCAGGCGCCGGCGATGCCCGTCTTCACGTACTTGCGACCGGCGAGGTTGCGCGCGGTCCACAGGTTCGTGTTGCCCTCGTTGATCATGTTGCCCGTGTCGACCGCCCATTCCGGTCGATCGATCGCGGGACGCGTGCCGCCGGAGCGGTACTGCAGGGCATAGCGCTTCCAGCCCTGCGTCGAATCGGTTCCGGCTGCCCCGGTGTCGAAATCCCAGACCCCGCCGACACCGACGCCGAGGAACGAGCCCCCCGGTCCGGCACTGGAGTGGCCGACCCAGACGGTGTCGCAGGCCGCGCCGCCGCATTCCGAACTGGCGACGCCCGAGCGGGCGCCTCCCGGGCGGTTGACGCCGGGGACTGCCTTTTCGATGCCCATCTGGGGTTCACCGGCTTCGAGGCCCGCATGTGCGCGGGCGGGAACGATCATGGTTGCGAAGAGGAGCAGAGTGACAGCCGAGGAGTAGATCCAGGGTGCACGTTTCGCCCTCGGGCGAAGCAGAAGCATGGCCGCCTCCGATACAGGATCCGCGGCGCGAACAGGCAATGCATGGCCCTGCTCGTCCGCGAAGACGAGTCCGCCGGGGCGCCGGGTCGCACCGGGAGACCTTCGAGTTGCAACGCATTGGGTCGGAGCCGTGCGCGCAGGAGACTGGACGCGCACGTGAAGTGGCTCCTCACCGCGAGACACGAAGGGAAGGGGGAAGCAGAGTCGTGTCTCGTGCATGAATGGTAGGGGCCGTGGGTTGCAAAGGCGGAATCATGTCTTCGTCAAGCAAAGCGTGTGGCGGTGGTTCTTCGCGTGGCGTTGCGCCGGGGTGACACTTCGCGCGATTCGGCAGATTTCCAAGGGACGGCGCGAGAGCGGTGTCACCCTCGGGCGTGCAGCGAGCACCGCGTGACCGCGGCGGTTGTGCTCTGCCGGGGGGCCATTGGTCGATGAATTGACGAAAGCCGCTCCAGTCGCGGCTGTTTTGCGATCTGCATCCGCTGCCGGTCGGCGTCGGAGCGGCCCTGGTGCAGGTTGCAACGCGGGCGAATGATCGCTTTCCGGCGCCGCGCGTCGGTGCGAGGATCGCGGCCATGGCATCCCGACCACTCGCCGAAACCCTGAACGTTTACCGCGACGCGCGCGTTGCCGCCATCGGCGGCGGCGGCAAGATGTCGCTGTTGCTCACGCTGGGTACCGAGTGGGCGGAGGCGGGCGGACGCCCGTTGCTGCTGCCGACGACACGGATCGCCGATCATGCCGAGCGCGGCGTGCGTGGCGTGCGCACGGTTGTCCTGCCGGTGGCGCGCTCGGCCTGGCCACCGCTGTCGTTCCTCGGCGGCGAGCTGCTGGTCGTCGGGCGCCGCGGCGAGCGACCGGGGATGCTCGAGTCCATCCAGCTCGACGAGATCGGTCCACTGGCGGAGCAGTCGAAGGCCGACCTCGTGCTCATCAAGGCCGATGGCGCGCGCGGTCGTTCGCTCAAGGCCCACCAGGAGGGAGAGCCCGTCGTGCCGCTCGACACCGGCCTGGTCGTCGCCGTCGCGGGCGTCGACGCCTGGGGCGCGCCGCTCGACGACGACCACGTGCACCGCTCGGCGCTCTTCACCGAACGCACCGCCGTCGAGCCGGGATCGAGGATCGAGGACGACGCGTTCTACGCCGCGCTTGCCGATCCCGCGGGTTACCGCGCTTCGGTTCCGCCGCCGGCGCGCTACCTCGTGTTCCTCAACCAGGCCGATCGCCCGGTGCGCGTCGCCATCGCGCAGCGCCTCGCGCAGGGACTCCATGCGCGCGGTGTCGGGGAGGTGGCGTGGGGCGACCTGCGGCGCGGCGACTGGACGCTGACGCGGCGGTCGGCGCGATGACCGCGATGTTCGCGGCCCCGGCGCGGGCCGACGTCGCCGGGATCCTGCTCGCCGGGGGGGCCGGCTCGCGTTATGGCGCGGGACGCACGAAGGCATGGGTCCCGACATCGTCGGGCGCCCCGCTCTTCCAGGTCGCGCTCGCCTCGCTCATCCGCGTTGCCCAGACGATCGTGTACGCGGCACCCGAAGGGCTCGAGCTCCCGGATGCCCTGCCTTCGCTCGCCGAGTTCGGCGACAGGATGCCGGAGCCCCACCGCGTCCTTCGCGTGAACGATCTTGCCGCAGGGGCCGGGCCCCTCGCCGGCCTCGTGCCGGCGCTCGAGATGGTGGCGGCCGCGGGCGCGACGCGCGCCTTCATCCTTGCGGTCGACATGCCGCGCTTCTCGGCCGGAGAGTTCGCGCTGCTGGCCATGCCGCTCGGCCGGGCGCCCGATGCCGTCGCCGTGGTCCCGCGCACGCCGCGCGGCCTCGAACCCCTGTTCGCATGCGTGCGGCCCGCCCCGGTGGCCATCGCGTTTCGGGCCGCCTGGGACTCCGGAGAACGCGCCGTCCATGCGGCGTTCGCAACGCTCGGACCCACCGGCCTGGTCGAACTCGACACGAGCGATCCGGTCGCCTGGCCGGGTGGACCCGCGCGCCTGCGCAGCATCAACGTTCCGGCCGACCTGCGCGCCGTCCTTGAAGAGGACGCGCCCCCGACGTAGGCTCCGCGGCACCATGACCCCGCCTCCCGGAACCGCCACGCCGATCCGCACCGAGAAGGGCGTCTGCCCGCACGACTGTCCCGACGCCTGCGCGCTCCTCGTCGAGGTCGAGGGCGACACGGTCGTTCGTGTCCACGGCGACCCCACGCACCCGGTGACGCGCGGCTTCTTGTGCAACAAGGTCAACCGCTACCCCGAGCGCCTCAACTCGACGGAGCGACTGTTGTATCCGCAGATCCGCGTCGGGAAGAAGGGCGCGGGGGAGTTTCGCCGTGCGACGTGGGACGAGGCGCTCGAACTGGTCGCGACGCGGCTGGGCGAGATCCACGCGAAACACGGCGGCGAGTCGATCCTGCCGTACCACTACGCGGGCACGATGGGCCTGATCCAGAACGGCTCGCTCGATCGTCGGTTCTTCCACGCGCTCGGCGCCTCGCGGCTCGACGAGACAATCTGCTCGACGGCCGGCATGATCGGCTTCTGGTCGTGTTACGGCTCGAGCCAGGGCCCGCCGCCCGAGGCGCTGCCGCTGGCGCGGCTCGTCGTCCTGTGGGGCGCGAACGTGCTGGCGACCTCGATCCACGACTGGCCGTTCATCGAGGAGGCGCGCGCCGCCGGAGCGCAGCTCGTCGTCATCGACCCGCTGCTCACGCCGACGGCCGAGCGCGCCGACTGGCACATTCGCATCCGCCCGGGCACCGATCCCGCGTTTGCGCTGGCGGTCGCGCACGAGATCTTCGCCGCCGGCCTGCACGACGAGGCGTGGCTCGAGGCGCACGCGCACGATTGGCGCGCCTACCGTGACCGCGCCGCGACCTGCCCGCCCGAGCGGGCCGCGGCCCTGTGCGGCGTGTCCGCGGCCGACATCCGGCGCTTTGCCGCGATGTACGCCGACGCCGCGGCGCGGCCGGCCTACGTTCGCCTCAACTACGGCCTCAACCGCCACGCCAACGGTGCGACGCAGATCCGCGCCGCGGCGCTGCTGCCCGCGATCGTCGGCGACTGGGCGCGACCCGGCGGCGGCGCGCGGCTGTCGACCAGCGGCGGCTTCGGCTTCAACAAGGCAGCGCTGGCCCGGCCCGATCTGGAGCCCGGCGCCACTGCGCCGCGCACGATCAACATGACCGAACTGGGCAAGGCGCTCGCTGCGACCGACGCCCCGGTGAAGGCGATGTTCGTTTACTCGGCCAACCCGGCCGCGTCGAATCCCGACCAGGCGAGCGTGATCAGGGGCCTCGAACGCGAGGACCTGTTCACGGTCGTCCACGAGCAGATGCCGACCGACACCGCGCGCTACGCCGACGTGCTCCTGCCCTCGACGATGGCGATGGAGCAACCCGACCTGCACTTCGCCTACGGTCACTACCACGCGCAGCTCAATCGTCCCGCCGTTCCGGCGCCGGGCGAGTGTCGCCCGCTGCTCGAGGTGTTCCGTGCGCTGGCGCGGCGGATGGGCTTGAACGACGCGGGGCGGAAGAGCGCCGGGATGTTCGACGCGACCTTCGAGGACCTGGTGCGTGCGGCGCTCGACAATCCGGCGAACCCGCGCCTCGAGGGGATCACGCTCGAGCGACTCGATGCCGAGCGCTCGATTCCGCTCGCGCCGCAGGACGCGCGCCTGCCGTTCTACTCGCCGTTCCTCGACGGGCGCTTCGACACGCCGTCGGGCAAGGTGGAGTTCTCGTCGGAGCGCATGCGCGCGGCGGGCGTCGACCCGGTGCTGGGCGCGCTCACGTCCGAGGAGGCCGATCCGGCCGTCGCCGCGGAGCACGCCCGCTTCCCGCTCCACTTCCTGTCCCCGGCGTCGCGCTACTTCATCAACTCGTCGATGGTCGAGAACGAGCGGGGGCGCCGGATGCAGAAGGGTCCCCGGCTCTACTTGAACGCGGCCGACGCCGCCGTGCGCGGCATCGTCGACGGCGACACGGTGCGGGTGTCGAACGACCGGGGTGGATGGACTGCGATCGCCGCGATCGGCGAGCTGACCGGCCCGGGCGTGGTGGCGACGTATCGCGGCTGGTGGTCGCGCTTCACGATGGACGGCACGAACGCGAACCGCACCACGTCGCAGCGCCTGACCGACGCCGGCGGCGGGGCGACCTTCTACTCGACGTTCGTCGAGGTCGAGAAGGCCTGATCCTCTCCCGGCGCTCCCTGCTGCGCCCACGCCGCGATCTTCATCACCTCGGCTTCATCCAGCGGATACGCGCCCTGGGGCATGGGTTGGCCGCTGATCCGTGCGTCATCGCGCAACTTCATCACCATGTAGCTGTTCGCGCTGTCGCCCCGAGCGATGCGCTGGAACGAGCCGTTTTGCCCGGCTGCCACTCCGACGATCGCCAGCCACGACGTGCGCGCATCGTCGAGGCCCATTCCCTGGCGCGGCGTGGCGCCTCCGTGGCAATTGGAGGACGCGCAGTTCGCGGTGAAGACCTGCTGGATGCTGTCGGGCACGCCGAGGATCGGCTCGGGCGGGGGCGGGGCGACGAGCTTCTCGGTGCAGCCCGCGGCGAGCACGGCCAGCGCGACGGAGCACGCGACGAGGAGCAGGGCGACGAAGCGGGACACGGGGCACCTCGTGGCGAGGACCGGGGAAAACGGGAGCGGATGCGACCCGCGCATGGTAGAAAGGGATTTCATCCCTGTCAATCATCCGCGGACGGATCCGCAGGAGGACGTGTGCGCACCGAGGCTCCATCCGAAGTCATCCGCGCAGGCGCGGGATTTCACTATGCGGCCGGCCGCCTGACCGCCGCCGGCGTCGCGCTCGAGGACGTCCTTTCGTCCGCCGGCGCCGCGTTCGTCTACGACGCGATGCGCATCGACGCGGCTTGCCGCGCGCTGATGGCCGCCTTCCCCGCGCCGCATGCGGGCGTGCGCTACGCGATCAAGGCGAACACCAACCCGATCGTTCTGTCGCGCGTGCGCGCCCACGGACTGGGCGCCGAGGTGGCGTCGGGTGGCGAGATGGAGCTGGCGCTTGCGGCGGGCTACGCGCCGGCCGACATCGTGCTCAATGGCAACGGCAAGACCGATGCCGAGCTCGCCGCGGCGGTCGCTGCGGGCGCGGGCTTCGTGAGCGCCGACAGTCCAGTGGAACTCGACCGGCTGGAGCGGATCGCCGGCCGCGCGGGCCGCTCCGTGCGCGCGCTGCTGCGGGTCAACCCCGACGTCGA
>JBKJNH010000324.1:0-4592 GCA_046596055.1 Candidatus Eiseniibacteriota bacterium | reverse complement strand
GCGCCGCGACATACAGGGGCTCCGCCTCGGGGACACGCCCCTGCGACAGGAACAGCGCCCCGAGCTGCTGCGCGACGCGCAGACCCGACGTGTGGCCCGGGCCGTCGAGGCTGTCGTACAACGCCCGCGCAGTGACGAGCGTCGGCTCGGCCTTGTCGAACAATCCGAGCTTGAAATACGTGTCCCCGATCGAGCTCAGGAGCTGCGCCCGGATTCGCGGCCGGTCGGCGAACTGCACGGCCGCCGCGTCGATCGCCGCGGCGAGCACGTTCTCGTCCAGCACGCGCAGTGCGGCATCGGTCGTGTTGATCTCCGCCAGGTGCGCGCGGAGCGACGCGACGCCGGCCGCGACGGCCGCCTCGGACCGACCGGCTTCGCGCAACGAGGTCGTCAGCCGGGCGGACAGGTCCGCCTCGAGACGCCGCGCCATGGTGAGCGCGTCGATCCCGCCGAGCATGTTGCGCTGGAACTCGACGACCGCCTCGGTGTCGAGGCGCGCCTGCTCGGCCGCGCGGCGCTGCGTCGCTTCGCGCAGGCCGAACGTGGTCGTGGCCACGATCCCCGCCAGCAGCGCGATCATCGTCGCTGCGACGCCGGCGACGAGGGCCCGGTTGCGCCGCGAGAACTTGCGGAGGCGGTCGAGCGTGCTCGGGCTCCTCGCCAGGATGGGGCGCGAATCGAGATGGCGCTCGACGTCCTCGGCCAGCGCCGCGGCGCTGGCGTAGCGCCGATCGGCCTCCTTCTCCAGCGCCTTGCCGACGATCGTCTCGAGGTCGCCGTCGACGGGACGTGTCCCCTTCCAGGCGTGGCGCAGCGACGAAGGGGGTTGCTCGCAGATGATGCGCACCGCCTCGGGGATCGACGCGGTCTGCGTGTCGTACGGACGGGCGCCCGTGAGCATCTCGTAAAGCAGCACGCCGAGCGCGTACACGTCGGTGCGCAGGTCGACCTGGTCCGAGTCGCCGCGCGCCTGCTCGGGGCTCATGTAGGGCAGGGTGCCCTTGATCTCGCCGACCTCCGAGACCGCGGTCGCCGCCTCGACGTCGGACTCCGTGATGCGGGCCAGCCCGAAGTCGAGGATCTTCACGTCGGGCAGGCCGCGCGAGCCGCCGCGGCTCTCGGACGGCGTGGTGGCGGCCGTGCTCGCGCTCGAGCCCTCCTCGAGTTCGGCGACGACGATATTCGACGGCTTGAGGTCGCGGTGGATGACGCCGCGCTGGTGCGCATAGTTGACCGCCCCGCAGATCGCGAGGAAGAGCCGGAGCCGCAGGCGCAGTTCGGCCGCGTCGATCGGCGTCGGGCGCCCGCGCAGCCACGCGCCGAGCGAGGCCCCCCGCACCAGCTCCATGGCGAAGAAATGCTCGCCCGCGTCCGTGTGACCGGCCTCGTAGATGGCGGCGATGTTCGGATGCTTGAGCCGGGCGAGCGTGTCGACCTCGCGCTGGAACAGCCGCACCTGCTGCTCGTCGATGAACGATCCGCCGCGGATGACCTTGAGCGCGACGTGTCGGCGCGGATGCTCCTGCTCGGCCTCGAACACGATGCCCATCCCGCCTTCGCCGAGCCGGCCGAGGATGCGGAAGCCCCCGATCGTGGCGGGGAACCCCGCCCTGCGTGCGGGAGTCGTCGCGGCGGAGCCTGGCGTTCCCGTGGGTGCGACCGTCGCGTCGATGTCGGGCGTCGGGTTTGTGGGGGAATCAGGAGTCATGGGGTGGTGGCGTTGCGCAACATGGAGTCGTCTCCAAAGGGGCGATCGGTCGGGCTTCGTCGCGCACTTTCCGGCAGTTGAAGGATCGGGTCAAGCCGGCGCTCACCGCCCGGTCCGGACGCGCGACCTGCAGCGGCAGCCTTGCCGTCCGGATGCCGATCCTCGGAGATCCGACATGCACGCTCGCCGGGCCTGTGCCGCGTCGCTCCTGATCGCCGTCGCCTTCCCCGCCCACGCCCAGTCCCCCCGCGCCATCGATCCCTCCGTGGGCGCGTGGAGCGCGCCCTTGGGGGCCGAGCCGTGCATGGCCGAGGACGATCTCGTGCGGCGACTGGCGGCGGATCCGGGTCTAGCCGCGCGGCGCGCGACTCGTCCTTGCTCTCGAGCTCGACCGTGATCCATGCCTTGTGCTCCCCGTCCTGGCAGCCCCAGTCGGCGTGCGTCAAGAAGTGCGATCCGCTCTCGAGCAGCACTTCGATCGCCCGCAGACAGGACGCCCTGGTCGCCTCGTGCGGAACCTCGATCAGGAAATCCGGAGCGCATCCTCGGGATTGAGCAGGTGATCCGCGTTCTCGGCGGCATCCTCGATCGCGAGCTGCGCGCCCATGATCTTCCCGTTGGACCCGTTGCCCTGTGATCCGTAATCCTCCGACACCGGCGCGCCGGTGTCCTCGCCGACGTCGCAGCCGTCGTCGGCGGAGAAGACGAACGCCAGCGTTGCCGGGATGATGCCTTCGCCGACCTTTTTTCCGTCGGTGAACAGCGTCACGGGAAGGTGCGGGATTCCAGGAATTGGACCGACCCGGGCAAGTCGAAGCCCCGCCCGCGGCGTGAGCCACGAGCGGGGATCGGGGTTCCGGAGTCGTGCGGCGGGCGCTACTTCAGGTACGTGACACGCACCCGCTTCGCCTCGTCACCGATCCGCATCTGGATGAAGTACATGCCGCTGCGCGCCGTGGCCCCGCGGTCGTCCCGGCCGTTCCACGACACGACGTAGCGTCCCGCCGACTGCGTGTCGCCGGCCAGCGTGCGCACCAGTCGTCCGGCCAGGTCGAACACCTTGATGCTGACCGTCGCCGTCGCCGTCGGCACCTCGTAGGCCAGGCGCATGCCGTTGTTGAACGGGTTCGGGACCGGCCGGTAAAGCTCGAGCGCAGGTCCATCGAGCGGGATGTCGTCATCGACCCCCGTCGTCGCCGGCGTGCCGACCTGCAGGCCATCGGGATCCTGGTCGACGACCTGGCCGTTGATCACGGTCTTGAAGTCGTAGTGCAGGCCGTTCGTCGGCGGCACGTAGGCGCCGAGGATCGACTTGAGGTTGTATTTCACCTGGACGATGAGCACGTCGCCCGCGTGGACGCCGGTCACCGGGATCGACGCCTGGCCAGTCGAGGTCTCCGTTCCCCCGCCGATGCCGTTGCAGTCGCCGTCGTAGAGCGTGATCTGTCCCTGGTGGGTCGCGATGAACGGCGCCGTCGGGCTGTTCTTCTCCTGAACGACCTGAATCGTGAAGCTCGCGCCGGGAGCGACGACCTTCGACCAGTAGAAGAACACGCCCGGCGAGATGTTCGTGATCACGTTGTTCTCTATCGCGTAGTTCAAGTCGCTCGAGGGCATGTCCGGGCCCTCGCCGGCCTGGTACGACGTGCACGTGGCGTTCGTGTGCGTGAGCTGCCCTTCGCAGTCGCGGATCCGGTAGAGGCCGCCGCCCGTCGCCTTGCAGCCACGCGCGTCGGTGATCGTCACGTCATAGCGGCCGGTGTCGGCCACCGCGATGCACCGCGTCGTCGCGCCGTTGCTCCAGAGGTACGTGTAGGGCGCAAGTCCGTTGGCGGCATTCGCGCACAGCTCGACCGGCGCGACACCGTCGCAGACGATGCGGTTCGCGACGGTGACCGTCGGCTGGGCGAACGTGATCCTGACCTGGTCGCTCACCGGGCCGCACGGGCCGGCGGGATCGTTCGTCGTGAACGTGAGCGTCACGCTGCCCGATGCGACCTCGCCGGGCGTCGGCGTGTACGTCGGGTTGGACGAGGAGCGGCCGGGCGCGAACGCGCCTGCGCCGCCGACCCACGCGCCGCCATTCGCGGAGCCGCCGAGCGTCGCGGTGAGCTGCACCTGCGGCGTCGCGGCGCAGACAATCTGATCGGGGCCGGCGTTCACCGTGGGCGCCAGGTTGATCACGATCGTCACGAGGTCGCTCGCCGGCGGGCAGGGACGGGTCGACGTCGCGCTCGTCAGCGTGAGCGTGACGCTTCCGGCCGCGATCTCGGCGAGGCTCGGAGTGTAGAACGCATCGAGGTCGTTGCGACCCGGGCTGAACGTGCCGGTGCCGCCGGTCCATGCCCCGCCCGACACCGGGCCGGTGACCGTGCCGTGAAGCTGCGTGCGCGCACTGGTCGCGCAGACGACCTGGTCGGCGCCCGCATTGACCACCGTCAGCGGATCAATCGTGATGCGCACCTGGTCGGCGACCGGGCCGCAGGGACCGGCCGGGTCGTCCGAGGTGAGCGTGAGCGTGACTCCGCCGGCGGCGATCTCGCCCGGCAACGGGGTGTAGCGCGCATTGAGCGCGGTCGCACGCGGGCTGTACGAGCCGCCGCCACCGCTCCACGTGCCGCCCGACGCGCCGCCGGTCACCATGCCGGCGAGCTGCACCTGCGGGCTGCCGGCGCACACGATCTGGTCGGGACCCGCGTCGACCACCGCGGCCGGGTTGATCGTGATCCGCACCTGGTCGCTGAACGCGCCGCACGGACCGGTGGGATCGTTGCTGACGAGGGTGAGGATCACGCTGCCGGCCGCGATCTCGTCGGGCGTCGGCAGGTACATCGCGTTGAGCGCCGTGCGCCCTGGATTGAATGCACCGGCGCCGCCGGTCCAC
>JBKJNH010000257.1:0-16717 GCA_046596055.1 Candidatus Eiseniibacteriota bacterium | reverse complement strand
TACGAGTGGGATCTCGACGACGACGGGCTGTACGACCCCATCCCGGCAGGCGACGGCGATCTGAGCGATGTGAGCCACGTCTTCGCTACCGCCGGCACGCACCGCGTCCGCGTCCGCGTCAGCGACGAGGACGCGCGCCAGGGCACCGCTGAGCTCAGCGTCGCGGTCCACGCGGCCAACCATGCACCACGGGGCAGCATCTACGCCAGTCCATCCGCGCCGCGCATCGGCACCCCGGTCGGGGTCTCCGCGACCGGGTTTGACAGTGATGGCACCGTCACGAGCATCGCCTACGACCTCGACGGCGACGGCACATTCGAAACCACGCCCGGTCCCGCGACGCCCGTGACGACGACCATCGCCACAAGCGGACTGCGGACGCTGCGGGCGCGGTTCACAGACGACGCCGGCGCGACCTCGATCGCCACGACGACGATCGACGTGCACGCCGAAAACCTGGCGCCTGTGGTGTCCGTCAGCGCATCGCCTGCGGTTGCGCGTGTCGGGCGCGGGGTGCAGATCGACGCTTACGCGCAGGATCTCGACGGGAGCATCAGCCACTACGAGTTCGATCTCGACGGCGACGGCAGCTACGAATCCCAGGCCGGCACCCGCAGTTCAACGAGCCACGCGTTCGCGACCGCGGGCTCCGCCGAGATCGGCGTACGTGTTCGCGACGACGAGGGCGCGACAAGCTTCGCGCGCGGATCAGTCCAGGTCAGCGCCGCGAACGCATCGCCTTCCGCGAGCCTCACCGTGTCCCCGACGGCAGCGGGGCTCTCGCACCGGGTTTCAACATCTGACCCCGACGGATCGATCGCGCAGATCGCGTGGGATCTCGACGGCGACAACGTCTACGAGGATCGCGTCCAGTCGCCCTCCAACGCCAGCTTTGCGTTCGACCAGTTCGACGTTCCCACGCCGCCTGTCGGCAGCTACGAGGTCGGCGTACGCGTGACCGACGACAGCGGTGCCACGACGACGCGGCGACGCGTGGTCGCCATTCGCACGCCCACCACGATTTCGCCACAGATCTTCAGCGCCTACAACCAGCAGCCGCGCGTCGGAGACAACGTCACCTTCTCGACGAGCTATCAGCCAGACCTCAGCTACGCGTGGGATCTCGACGACGACGGCCAGTTCGACGACGCCACCGGCCCCTTCGCACAGCGCACATTCATGGCCGCCGGCAGCCATGAGATCGGCGTGCGCGCGACCAACTCCGTAGGGGCGATCACGGTTGGTCGCACGACCGCCACGATCTCGCCTGCGACCGGCAACCTCGCACCACGCGTCTCGCTGTCGGCGTCGCCATCGACACCGCGCGTGGCAACGAGCGTGTATCTCCATGCATCCGCCTCAGACGCCGACGGGACTATCTCGTCCTACGCCTGGGACCTCGACGCCGACGGCGAGTTCGACGACTCGAATGGGTCCTTCGCGACGCGCGTTTTCCCGAGCGCCGGCACCTACGTCACATCCGTGCGCGTGAGCGACAACGCGGGCGCGACCGCCGTGCAGCGCATGGTCGTCGACGTCCACACCGGCAACCTTCCGCCATCGATCACGCTGTACCGAGCCGGCAGCTTCGAGGATGACCAGGCGCTCGTCGGCCAGCCGGTCACGCTATACCCGTCACAGGGCAACGGCGGAGACGATGCGATCAGGCAGTACGCGTGGGACACCGACGAGGACGGGGCGTTCGACGACTTCAGCGACAGCTTCCCGGCGTCGCACGCCGTCACGTTCATGACAGCGGGCACGCACCGCGTGCGCGTGCGCGCCGTCGACGAGACGGGCGCCGCGGACATCGCGACCTACGTGTTGCTCGTCACCGAGCCCTCGGGCGTCAACAACCCGCCGCTGCCGACGATCTACACTTTCAACAGCCTCGCGCCCGCTCCCGGCAGCAGCGTGACGTTCTACGGCAACGCGGCTGATCCCGACGGCGACACGGTCACGTTGACGTGGGATCTCAACGATGACGGTAGCTTCGACGACGCGACCGGATACAACGCCATCAGGACCTTCGCGACCGCCGGTGTGTACCGCATTCGCATGCGCGCCACCGACGCCCGCGGCGCGACGGCCACCGCCACGCGCAGCATCGCGGTGCGCGACGTCACTGTCGCGCCGGTGATCTATGCGTTCGACACCGCGCCCAACCCGCGCGTCGGAAGGCCAACTTGGCTGTACGCATATGTCTACACCCCGGACGGCCAACCCATCACGCTGACCTTCGATCTCGACGGCGACGGACAGTTCGACGACACACCGGCGGGCGGCCAGTTCTTCTACACCTGGATCCCGACCTCGACTGTGACGGTGACGATCGGCGTGCGCGCGACCGATGCCAGGGGCGCGACCGCGACAAGAACGATGGACGTCCATCCGACGGACACGAACCTTGCCCCGGTCGTCTCGATCCGCCAGGGCTTCGGTGCGTACATCGCCGGTGAGCAGGTGCGCTTCCACGCGAGCGCGGTGGACCCTGACGCTGTCCCGACCGACGTTCTCACCTATGCCTGGGATCTCAACGGCGACGGGGCCTACAACGAGTCGACGGGATCATCGGCGCTGCTGACGCTCCCTGCCGGCGCGGTGCGCGTCGGCTTGCAGGTCACCGACACCGACGGCGCCACGACGACCGTGCGCGAGACGTTCCTCGCGGGCACGCTGCCCCCGACGGCGAGCTTTGACATTTCAAACGCCACCCCCGATGAAGGCGCATCAGTGACCTTCACCTCGACCGCGGCGAGCGCTGACAGCCCGATCGTCTCCCAACAGTGGGATCTCGACGACGACGGCCAGTTCCAGGACGCGACCGGTGCGACCGCCACCCACGCCTTCGCGACCGCAGGTCAGGCGCGCATCGGCCTCAAGGTCCGCGACTCCGACGGCGACAACGCGATCGTCTATCACGTGCTGCGCGTGCGCTCGCTGACCGCTCCGGTGGCAGCGTTCGACTCCTCGCCAGACTTTCCCCCAGTCGGCCAGCAGGTGACGTTCACTTCACGCTCGACCGACCCGCAGGGCGCTACCGATATCGCGACACAGCAGTGGGACCTGGACGGTGATGGTGCGTTTGACGACGCCACTGGAGAACTCGCCACAACGACGTTCGCCGACTCCGGATATCACCTCGTGAAGCTGCGCGTGGTCGACCAGGCGGGGCACGACTCGACCGCAAGGCTCTACGTACTGGTCGCCGCGACGACCACGTCGGCGGACCGCCCCGCGAGCGACGACTTCGCCGGCGCGGCCGCGATCTCGGCCACCGAACCGGAGCAGCGGGGCTCGACGCTGTCTGCGACCGCCGAGGCCGGCGAACCGATTCACGGCATCGGGGCGCCGGCGCACTCGGTGTGGGCAAGCTACGACGCGACGGCGTCGGGCCCGGTCACCTTCGGGACATGCGGCAGCAGCTTTGACACCCTGCTTGCCGTCTATCAGGGCGCGTCGCTCGCCACGCTCACGCGAGCGATCGCCGACGACAACGGCGGCTGCGACGCGCAGACCAGCAAGGTGACGTTCGACGCGGTCGCGGGCCAGAAGTACTGGGTGGCCCTCGACGGAGCGTCCAATCAGTCCGGCTCCTACCGCCTGTCGTTGCATCCGCCGGCGCAGCGGCCAGTGCCGCCGGGCGACGCGCTCGCCGACCCGGTCGCGCTGGGCGCGATCAACGACATTCCTGGCACGAACGTGGGGGCGAGCAAGGAGGCCGGCGAGCCCAATCACGCGGGCGACAGCGGCGGGCACTCGATCTGGTACCTGCTGCGTGCGACCACCGGCGGGACGATCGCGGTCGACACGTGCTCGGCGAGCTTCGACACGTTGCTGGCAATCTACACCCGCGACGAGACGGGCCTGCACGAGGTCGCGATCAGCGACGACGCAAGCGCGTGCGCGAGCGGCACGCGCTCGAGCATCGAGTTCACGGCGACCGCCGGCGCCGACTATCTCGTCGCGGTCGACGGCAAGGGCGGGGCGACGGGCAGCTTCCGCCTGCGCGTGCGCGTGCCGCCCGCAAACGACGCTTTCGAGGCCGCGGCGACGCTGACCGGTGTCGTCAGCGGCAGCACCGCGCTCGCGAGCGCGCAGCCCGACGAGCCGCAGCACGCCGGGACGCCCGCCACGCGCTCGGTCTGGTACTCGACGACGACGTTCTCGAGCGCGCGCCAGGTTTTCTCGACTTGTGGCAGCGCCACCGCGCCGACGCGAATCGCCGTCTACGAGGGCACGACGCTCGCATCGCTGACGGCCGTCGCGTCCGCCACCCCCGCGCTGGGCTGCACCGACGGGCGCGGCGCCACCGTCACGTGGCGCCCGCCGGACTCGTCCCCGCACACGTACAGGATCGCCGTCGACCAAGCGGGGACCGCGCCGGCCGACTTCCTGCTCGAGAGCGGCAGCTCGCCCTTCAACGACGATCGCGTCGACGCCTCGTCCCTCTTCGACGGGTCTAACTCCTTCGGCACGACGCGCTTCGCGACGCACGAGGCCGGCGAGCCGGACCATGCTGACGCCGGCGGCAGTGCCTCGGTCTGGTACTCGTGGACGCCGAGCCGCAGCGCCCGCGCTCGCCTGCAGACCTGCGACACGTCCTTCTTCACGGCGAGCGACACCATCCTCGCGGTCTACACGGCCAACGGGGCGAGCCTCGTCCCAGTCGCGTCAAACAACGACAGCCCCGCCTGCTCCAACGGCCGCCAGAGCCGCGTCGACTTCGACGCGACCGCCGGCGTGACGTACCACGTCGCCGTCGACGCGCGCTCGAGCGCGCAGGGGACGTTCTACCTGCGAGCGCGCCTGGCTCCCGTCAACGATCACCGCGCCGACGCCACGCGCGTGACCGGGCAATCGCTGTTCGGCGACTCGGTCTTCACCCAGCTCGACGTCGCCTCGAAGGAGCCCGGAGAGCCCGATCACGCGAGCAACGCCGGCGGCCGCTCGGTCTGGTATCGCTGGACGGCCCCCGCCGGCGCGACGGCGACGATCGACACCTGCGGCTCGTCAATCGACACGCTGCTGGCCATCTACACCGACACGGGCGGCGTCCTGACGCCGGTCGTCGCCAACGACGACGCGGTCGGCTGCGCCCCCGGCGGTCGCGGCAGCCGCGTGCAGTTCGCTCCCACGGCCGGCGTCGACTACCTCGTCGCCGTCGACGGCAAGGACGGGGTCGAGGGCAGCGTGACGCTGAGCTTCCCGCCGCGCAATGATCACTTCGACGCCGCGATCGCGCGCGCCGGGGAGTCCTTCAGCGAGACCGGGTCGCTCGCTCGCGCCACCGCCGAGCCGGACGAGCCCGTCCATCGCGGTCTCGCAGCCGAGCGCTCGGTGTGGTTCGCTTGGACGCCGTCGCGCAGCGCCCAGGCGACCGTCGACACCTGCGGAACGAGGGAGCTGACGCCGGCGCCGACGCCACCACCGCCGGGATCGCCCGCCCCTCCACCGGATCCCTCAGGGGGGACGCGCGTCGCGGTCTATGGCGGCACAAGCCTGGCGACGCTCGCCGCCGACACGGCGCGTCCGCGCAGCGCATGCGCGGCCGGCCAGGACGCCGCCCGCCTGCGCTTCGACGCCGTCGCCGGCACGACCTACCGGATCGCGATCGACACGACGGGCACGTCCACGTACCAGCCCTACGCCGTCAGCGCGCGCCTCGCCCCCGTCAACGATGCGCTCGCCGACGCGACGAACGTCGGATCGTTTGCCTCGCTGCTGCGCTCCGGGACGACGGTCGACGGCGGGTTGGAGTCAGGCGAGCCCGACCACGCGGCGGCCGGCGGGACGACATCGGTCTGGTACCGCTGGACCGCCCCGCGCTCGGCGACCCTGCGCGTCGATACCTGCGCGTCGCTGCCGCTCGACACGGCGATCGCCCTCTACACGCAGCAGGCAGCCGGCGTGGCCGGCCTGCAGGAGGTCGGATCCAGCGACGACACGGCCGGCTGCGGGCCGGCGGGCAAGGGCAGCCGCCTGCGCCGGCACGTCGACGCCGGGACGACGTACTGGGTCGCGGTGTCCGGACACGGCGACGTCGAGGGAGCGTTCGACCTGCGCTTCACGCTCGGGCCGGTCAACGACGACATCGCCAACGCCGCGACCCTGTTCGAGGGCACCACGTCCTCGAGCACCGTCGACGCCGGGCACGAGGCGCTGGAGCCCGATCACCAGGCCGCCGGCGGCGACCACTCGGTCTGGTATCGCTTCACGATCGCCGACGAGCGCAACGTCGAGCTGCGCGCGTGCCCGACCTTCGGCTCCCCAACCCCGGTGCTGGCCGCCTACTCGCGCGTCGGTCTGGAGCTCACCGCTCAGGGGACATGGTCGACGCGGACGATCGGCGGCGTGGCCTGCCAGGTCGTGGCGCTGCGGCGCCTCACGGGTGAGCGGCTGGTCGCAGTCGACGGGCCGGGCGCGGACGCGCAGGGCAGCTTCTCGCTGACGCTCGCGATCGCCGCGGCGAACGACGATCGCGACCACGCGACGAACGTCTCTGGATCCTTCGAGGCGTTCGGCCGCACGTCGGCCGCGACGCGGGAGGAGGGCGAGCCCGATCACGCGGGCGTCGCCGGCGGACGCTCAGTATGGCATCGCTGGACCCCGGCACACACCGGCCCGGCGACGATCGACACCTGCTCGTCGGCGCTCGACACGCTGCTGGCCGTCTACACCGCCGACGGAGCTGGGCTGACCCCGGTCGTCTCGTCCGACGACGGGACCGGGTGCGACGCGGGCGCGAGCCGGGTCGTATTCACGGCGCTGGCGGGGACGGAGTACCTCATCGCCGTCGACGGCAAGAACGGCGCCGAGGGCTCATTCACGCTCGGCTTCCCGCCGGCCAACGACCTCTTCGCCGCGGCGAGCCCGCTGTCAGGCGCGCTCGACTCGCGCGGTGGCACGCTGCTGCGCGCAGGCGTCCAGCCCGACGAGCCGGACCACGCGGCGAGCGTGTCGGTGCGGTCGGTCTGGTACTCGTGGACGCCGCCGCGCTCGGGGCGCGCGCAGGTGTCGACATGCCTGGCAAGCTCCGCAGCGACGCGCGTGGCGATCTACACGGGTGCCGCCCCGGTGGCGCTGACGGCCGTCGCCTCCTCTGGCCCGGTAGCGGGATGCGCCACCGGTGACGGAGCGCTCGTCAAGACGAGAGTGACCGCTGGCATGACGTACCGGATCGCGGTCGACGGCGCGGCCGGCGCGACGTTCACGCTGCAGGCGGCGCTCGCGCCCGTCAACGACGATCGCGCGGACGCGATCGTCCTGGGCGAGCGCCAGGTCATCAGCGGGACGACCGCGTTCGCGACGACCGAGGACGGCGAGCCGTCGCGCGCCGGACACGCCGCCGAAGCGTCGGTCTGGTACCGCGTCGACGCAGGCGCCGGCGGGCCAGTCACGCTGAAGACCTGCTCGAGCTCGTTCGCAACCGTGCTCGCGGTCTACGACGAGAGCATTGCCCCGTTCCACGAGGTCACATCCTCCGACGGGGCAGGCGGGCGCTGCGCCAACCGCGCCTCGCTCACCTTCACCGCGGCGGCGGGCAAGAAGTACCTCGTCGCCGTCGATCGCGTCGCGAGCGCTGGCGCCAGCGGCGCGTTCGAGCTGTCGATCGGCTCGCCGCCCAACGACGACATCCAGGACGCGGCCGTGCTGACGGGCGAGCACGCCTCGGGCGTGGCGCGCACCGACGCGGCGACGACGCAGGACGCAGAGCCGTCCGACCTGATCGGGTTCGGCCGCCGCTCGGCGTGGTGGAGCTGGACCGCGTCGGCGAGCGGTCCGGTCGAGATCAACGTGTGCGGTAGCTCCTACTCGCCGACGCTCGCGGTCTACCACGGCACGGTCGGTGCGCTCGTCCGAGACACCGTCTCGTTGCCCGCCTCGGATTGCGGCGGGCGCAGCCGCGTCACCCTCACGGCCGTCGCCGGCCGGGCCTATCTCATCGCTGTCGCGAGCGCGACCGGCGGGAGCGCCCGCATCCAGGTCGGGCCCCCCGCCAACGACCGCTTCGAGGGGGCCGAGCAGCTCACGGGTCTGAGCGACGATGCGACCGGCACGACGAAGGGCGCCTCCACGGAGGACTCGGAGCCCTCCCACGACGCGCAGGGGCGGGGGCGGACCCTGTGGTACACCTGGACGGCTCCCGAGCGCGGCCGGCTGACGCTCGACTCGTGCGGCTCGCCCTCACCCGTCGGCATCGCCCTGTACCAGGGGGCGGCCGTGTCCTCCCTCGCTCTGGTCCAGCAGGACGGGGCCGACACCACCTGCGCCTCGTCATCGCCCGGGCAGAGCCGCACCTTCGCGGTCGAGCCCGGCAGCGACTACCGCATCGCGATCGACGCGACCGGCGACACACAGGGAGCGACGCTCCTGCGACTGCGCCTGAACGTCGACACGCGTCCGCCCGAGACCACCATCGACGAGGCGCCGCCGGAGGACACCAACGCGTCTACGCAGACCTTCGCCTTCAGCGCCGACGAGGATGGCGCCACCTTCGAGTGCCGGATCGACACCGCCGACTTCGAGCGGTGCACCTCGCCGTACTCCCGCAGCAGCCTGGACGAGCGCGAACACATCTTCGAAGTGCGTGCCACGGACACGGCAATCAACGTCGACCCGACCCCGGCGCGCTCCATGTTCACGGTGGACCGCACACCTCCGAGCCTGACGATCGACTCCGGGCCGCCCGAGGACACGAACCGGACCGCCAGCGAGGTGACGTTCTCGAGCACCGACACGTCCGCGCGCTTTGAGTGCGCGCTCGACGACGACGCCCTGGCCGAGTGCGCTTCCCCGGTGACGCTTACGGGGCTCACTGAGCGCCGCCACACGTTCCGGGTGCTGGCGATCGACCGGGCGGGCAACGACGTGAGCGTCTCGCGCAGCTTCACCGTGGACACCACACCGCCGGAGACGACGCTGCGCCTGCGGCCGCTCGACCCCACCAACGTCCAGACGCCGACGATCGGCTTCTACTCGGAGAGCGGCGCGACGTTCCGATGCGCCGTCGACGGTGACCCGTCCGAGCCCTGCGAAGATCCGTTCGCAATGCCGGGCCTCGACGACGGTGAGCACACCGTGAGCGTCACCGCCACGGACCGCGTCGGGAACGTCGAGAGCACCCCGGCCGTCGACACGTTCACGGTCGACCGGACGCCGCCCGACACGACCATCACCACGACCCCGTCCAATCCGGCGCAGCCGGGCGAGGGTTTCTCGTTCTCGGGTGCTGAGGAGTTCCGGTGCGCCGTGGACGACGGCGAGTTCCGCGCGTGCTCATCGGGTTCGCCCCTTGACACGACGGACCTCGCGACCGGTGACCACGTCTTCCGGGTCGGGGCGGTCGATGCCGCCGGCAACGTGGATCCGACACCGGCTACCTCAGCATTTCGGACGATCCGCGCGAACGGCGCGCCGGTCCCGGCCCTCGAGGTCGACAAGCGGACGGGCGTGGCTCCGCTGCGCGTGTCGGCGGGCATCTCGGCCACGGATCCTGACGGGGACGCGCTGACCTACCGGCTCAGCTTCGGTGACGGATCCGCCGTCCGGACCGGAAGCCTGCCGACCGACCCGATCGAGCACACGTACGACCGCGGCATCTACCAAGCTCGCCTCGAGGTCAGCGACGGCAGCCGCACGGTCGTCGAGACTCGGACCATCACCGCCGTTGCGGCCGAGGCGATGACGGCCGGCGCCGGTGACGACCTCCGCGGTGCAGTGGGCGAGGAGCTCGAGTTCGACGGCGGCGCCTCCCGGCCGGCATCGTTCATCGACGAGTACCGCTGGGACTTCGGCGACGGAGGCTCCGCAACGGGCAGCCGCGTACGTCACCCCTTCACCTCCCCAGGGATCTACGAAGTACGGCTGGTCACGCGGGTCGGCGCCGACACCGCGACGGACACGGCCAAGGTCGTCGTGATCCCGGCTTCGACCGACGGGCTCAAGGTCACCATTCGCGGTGGTGGCCAGGCGCTGGCGGGGGCCGAGGCCTCGGTGGTTCGGCCCGACGGCGGGAACGTGTCAGGGACGACGAACGGGTCGGGCCAGGCGCTGCTGGCCGGGCTTGACGATGGCCCCGTCACTGTCTACGCCTATGCCGCTGGGTATCTGCCCGACGCAGCCAAAGCGTCGGTGTCCAGTGGCCGCGGCGAGGTCACGATCGACCTGGAGGCGGGCGAGGTCGGAGCTAGCACCCTCGAGTCGCGACGGATGACGTACGACGAGATCCTGGCTGCAGGGATCGACGTCAGTGACCCAGAGAACAGCAACGTCTATGAGGCGAACATCCACCTCTACTTCGAGCCTGACGGGCCACCGGAGACCATCTGCGCCATCTCCTCGGTCTTCATCACTCCCGAGGGATTGAAGGGCAAGCGCGTCGTCGACTGCACCGGCCCCGGCATCGGCGGCGGCGGTGGCGGCGGTGGCGGTGGTGGCGGTGGCGGTGGCGGTGGCGGTGGCGGCAGTGGCGGCGGTGGCGCCGGCGGAACCTGCTTCGAGCCCGAGACCTTCGACATCTGCTTCGCCGGCCTGCGCTGGATCCCACAGGTCAAGTACGTCGACGGGCAGCCGTTCATCCACTGGCTGGTGCTCCCGATGCGCGCCTCGTGGCTCAAGGAGTTCTTCGAGGTCAAGATGGTCGTGCAGAACCTGACGCGCTCGCTCTCGTTCGCGCCGGGCGTCGCCGCCCTGGACATTCCGGCCGGGCTCTCGCTTGCCAAGACCCAGCCGGCGCAGCAGCGTGTCCAAGACGTGGGGACCATCCCGGGAGGGCAAAGCAAGACGATCAATTGGGTCGTCCGCGGTGACTCCGAGGGTGAGTACGACCTCACGGCGAACTACTCGTCCCACCTGGAGCCGATCGGCAAGCCGGTGAACCTCGTCGCACAGACCCGCAGCAAGCTGAAGGTCTGGGGCGCCAGCGCGCTCGAGACCAAGATTGTCGTCGATTGCAAGGCGAAGCGATGGGGACCGTACGGGGTCGACATCGTTGTCAACAACGTCAGCAACCGGGACGGCGGGCCGGGCGCACCGATCTACAACTTCCAGATCGAGATGCTCGACCGGCGGCCGGATGCGCCGGATACCGAAGCGCTGTTCTTCTACGCGCCGCGCCCCGACCAGGTTCAGGGCACCGATGTGATCGAGCCCGGCGGGTCGTTCACGGCGTCCTACACCGTGTTCGCCGGGCTCGGCAACGACGAGCAACCGAACCTGCGGGTCGTGCTCGAGCGTTCATTCATCGAGCGCACCGGGGGCAACGTCGATCTCAAGCCCACCTTCGGCGAGTGCAAGAACCCCGAAGGCGGCATCGACGCCGGACCGGTCGTTCATACGATCGATCGCGCCGACGGCGTCGACCGTGCCAACGTCTCGTGGGCGGCGCCTGTTCCACCAGCCGGGCTGGCGGTGACGGGCTACGAGCTGTGGACCCGCCAATCACAGAAGGGTGGTTCCTGGCAGCGGTATGACGGTGACATCCGCGAGATTGCCGGTACCGGCGTCACTCAGATCCCGGCCAACGACCGCTCGATCGGGCGCTACTACCTGGTCGGTACCAAGCTGAGCGATGGCTCCATCCGGTACTGGCACCGGATCGGCGAGGGACCGCCGCGCTATGTCTCCCTTGGCGACTCCTTCTCCGCCGGTGAAGGCGTGCCGTCGTTCGAGCCGGGGACGGCATCGGATGTCAGTCCGCGATCAGAGGGCAACGACAACAAGTGCCACCGGTCGTACTCGTCCTACGGGCGCCTGCTGCTGAAGGACACCTCGGTGGCGGCCAACCTGACCCCGGCCGTCTTCGCCGCTTGCTCGGGAGCCGTCACCGCGGACGTGCTGACGGAGAATCCCAAGAACGATGGCGAGAAGGAGCAGATCGAAAAAATCTCCCAGTTCACGAACCTCGTCACGCTCAGCATGGGTGGCAACGACATCGGGTTCCCAGACATCGCCAAGATCTGCGTCGCCCTCGACTGCTCCGCAATCGACGACACCAGTGCCTTCCTGGGCGAGGGTTGGTACGACACACTGGGCGAGGTCTGGGACGCTGGCACGTGGCTGGCGAACAGGTTCGGCGTCGAGGCGCCGAAGTGTTTGAGCCCGACGACCGGTCCGATGAGGCTCCTGTGTGCCTATAAGGAGTTCCGGACCATCACGGACGATGTGCTGCGCAACTCGCTGCCGCCTGCCCGAACGGCTCTGCCGACCCACCTCTACAGCGGCGAGGTGCGACAGCGGCTCGAGCGCATTTACGCGGAGATGGCGGACAAGGCCCCCAATGCCCGGATCCTGGTCCAGGAGTACCCGCAGATCACGGACGAGAACTTCGAGGGCACCTGCGTGCTGCCGTCCAACCTGCTCAACGCCGACCTCAAGCCGTCGGAGCGGGCTGGGATCCGCAACATCATCAACCGGCTGAACTTCGAGATCGGCGAGGCCGTGGCCAGCGCGAACGCGGCGCTCCGGGCGGCCGGCAAGCCCGAGCAGTTCGAGACCGTGAACGTCTCCGCGGAGTTCAAGGATCACGGCGTCTGCAAGGGCGGCGAGTTCATCCAGGACCGCGACGTGCGGTACTTCAACGCCTTCGTCGAGCCGGTCGTCGACAACACCGGTCCGTTCGCGTACTCGTTCCACCCGAACGACCAAGGTCAGGCGGCCTACGCCCGCGCCCTCGCCGGCCACCTCAAGCGCGAGATCGCGGCGCGGATCATCAACGTGCAGCCTCGTGAGGAGATCGAGGCGGGGACCGTGTTCGTGCCGCGCGGTGCCCGCACGCTGCAAGCCCGGTCCTCTTGGAGGGGCAGCACGGTCCGCATGACGCTGGTGAGCCCGAGCGATGCTCGGCTTAAGGAGGGCGACCCGGGGGTCCGCAGCGGCAGCACCCCGACGAGCGAGTGGCTCGAGGTCGACGATCCCGAGGAGGGCACGTGGAAAGTCCGGGCCTTCGGCGAGGACGTGCCGGAGGGCGGCGAGAGCACCGAGGTATCCGCATATGTGAGCGAGACGCCGGTGGCGGTTCCCACGGCGCAGGTCACCGCAACCTCCGTGTCGGGTGCTGATCGCACGTTCGACCTGCAGGCCACCGGCTCCGCCAATGCGCAGTACACGTGGCAGTTCTCCGACGGCACCGATGCGTCGGGCGCGACAGTTCGGCACACGTTCGCCGGCACGGGTCCCCTGTGGGCAGTGCTGCGCGCTGCCGTCCCCGACGGCGGCGAGACGTACGTCACCAAGGATCTGACAGTCATCACCTCGGCGGACATCGCCCCACCGGTCATCAGTGACGTGCCGGTCTCGCGGGCCGTGGAGGCCACCGGACCGGGCGGCGCGAGCGTCAGCTTCGACGCCCCGACGGCGAGAGACCTCATCGACGGGACCCGTCCGGTGACGTGTACGCCCGCGTCCGGCTCGACGTTCCCGCTCGGTACGACGACCGTGTCGTGTGCGGCCGAGGACGAGAGCGGCAACCGCGCGACCGAGAGCTTCGACATCACCGTGCGCGACACCACGCCCGCGGCGATGACGGACGTGCCCGTGGACCGGACCGCGGAGGCCACCGGACCGGCGGGAGCCACGGTGACGTTCGACGCACCCGGCGCCACGGACGTCGTGGGCGGAGCGCGGGCGGTGACGTGTGCACCCGCATCGGGTGCGACGTTCCCGCTAGGCGCGACGACCGTCCTTTGCATTGCCGACGACCCGAGCGACAACCGCGCCAGCCGATCCTTCGACGTCACCGTGCGCGACACCACGGTCCCGGCGCTCGCCGGCGTACCCGCGGACATCAGCGCGACAGCGCCCCACGGGGCGGGCGGCGTGTCCGTCGCTTTCACGGCTCCCACGGCCACAGATACCGTCTCCGGCACCCGGGCGGTGAGGTGCGACCCGGCTTCCGGCTCGGCCTTCGCCGTCGGCCAGACGACGGTGCAGTGCACGACGTCCGACGAGGCCGGCAACGATGTCGAGGCGACATTCATGGTCACGGTCACGCAAGGGTCGGCGCCCGATTCCGATGGCGACGGCGTCATCGACTCCGCTGACGCGTGCCCCAACCAAACGGGTCCCGCAACCTCCGGCTGCCCTGCCAATGGCGGTGGGTCCGGCGGCGGTGGTGGCGGTGGTGGGTCGGGCGGCGGTGGCCCGGGTGCTGGTGGCGCCAAGGACACGACGCCTCCGATCGTTCAGGTCAGGACCCCGGCCAGGCAGAGGCTCTCAGGCACCGTGAAGGTCAAGGCGACGTGTCCGCAGGAGCGTTGCACGGCCAAGGCGAAGGCCACGATCCGCTTGCCGAAGATCGGCAAGCAGAGGGCGCGCGTGCTCCGGCTCCCGGCGATCACCAAGGTCCTGACCAAGGGCACCGAGGCCGAGCTGAAGATCGGCGTGTCCAAGACCGTGCGCGCGGCCGTCAAGCGGGCGCTGCGGAACGGCAAGAAGGTCACGATGACGGTGCAGCTCAGCCTCTCGGACGCGAGCGGCAACGTCACGGTTGTCACGCGTAAGGTGAGGCTCGTCGTTTGATCCCCAAGCGCAAGCGGGCAGCGGGACTCGTCGTCGGCCTAGGAGAGTTTCGCGACCTTTCGCGATCACGACGATGGCCGCTCGCGCCCGCAGGTGATCGCGACCGCGAACGCAGTCGCCGAGTCGATCCCCGACCGGATCGACAAGCAGATGCTGCCATCGCGAGAGCCAGCCGGCTACATGCACGTCATCGCGGCTTGTGGAAGTCGCCGCCGCACAGGCTACCACACGCCGCGCCCGGCGGCCTTCGCCGATGCCCCCGGACGGGTATCGGGGTCCAGCGGGTTGACAGAGCGGAGCAGTCGGGCGCTCATCAGGCGCGGACGGCCGCCGCGAAGGCGAGGGCGGTCGCCGTCGTCGAGGGCTACATCGACGCGCTCGCGATGCACCAGGCCGGGCTCGTCAACACCGTGGGGTTGATGGGCACCGCCGTCAGTGAGCATCAGATCGCTGCACTCAAGCGCCTCGCGCCGACCGTGGTGCTGATGCTCGACGGCGACGAAGCGGGCACTGAGGCGATCCTCCGAGCCGCGGCTCTCGCCGCGCCCGCCGGCCTCGAGGTTCTCGTCGCCCCGTTGCCGTCCGGCAGCGACCCCGCCGCTCTAGTCCATCGCCACGGTGCCGAGGCGACCCGCGAGCTCGTCGGCACGCGCGCAGGTGCGTTCGCGCGCTTCCGCGTGCAGCACCACATCGAGCGCTCGGACCTGAGCACCGCCGAGGCAAAGGACCGCCTCGTCGGCGAGCTGCGCGGCGTCTTCATCGACATCCCGCCAAGCGCGGTGCGTGAGGAGTTGATCGCCCTGGTCGCCAAATGTCTCGAGCTGGAGCCGGCGCTCGTGGGCTCGTGGATGCCGACGCGCCACATCGCAGGCGGCGCCGGGAGGGAGTTTGCTGGTACGGCACGGCATTGAGCCCAACGCAGCGGCGGTGTTCCCGTGCGGTGGGTTCTCGCGATTGGGTTTGAGGATCCGCTTGCTCGCCGAGTCGCTGAGTCAGATCCCTCCGCTGCGGCATCCTGTCGCCGGTTTACCAAACGACGACTACGAGCTCGTCTCGTTCTGGGCGAGCCTGCGCTGCGCCCCCGAGCGTCGGCGCGATGGGTAGCCCCTGCGGCGAGGCTCCCGGGCTCGCGTTCGCGTGCGGTTGCGCGGGGGCACGGAACCACGCCCGGAGCCTGCCGCTGACTATCGAGATCACGCGGTTGCGAAACTCTGGCGGCGCGGCTCCGCGCTGCTCAGATGCATGGAAAGCAAAGCCAGCGGGCGATGCTGCTGGCTGTCGCCTCTCGCGCGAAGCACGCGAACCGTGAGCAGGCGCGACCCTGCCACATGCACACATTCCGCTGTCCGACACGCCACGCGTGGGTGCGGGTCGCTGCCTGCGGTGATGTCCGATTCCCCGTCGCGCATGTCGCGTACGAAGATTCGAGTAGGAGGCGATGCCGAGACCGAGTGCCGCGGCGCCGGGTTCTACAGGTCCATCTGCTTGAGCGCCTCGGCGAATGCGCGCAGCCCAGCAACGGCGCCCGGGATGCGCTCTAGCGGCGTACGCTGCTCGCTGGCCTTGATCTGCTGGGCGATCTGCTGGGTGGTGAGCCCCCACCGGGCAGCGGCTTGCTGGGGGTCGTGGCGAATCCAGGCCACCTCGAGGTCAACTACGTCGACGGGCAGCCTGTAGCGCTTCAAGCTCGCAGCGATCGCGTCGAGCATTTTCAGCGCCGGGAACAGTCGATCCTCTTCAATGGCCGCGAGTGTGGTGCGGGACATGACGGCGGCCATGGGAATCTCCCCACGGGCGGCCATCGGAACTCCCCGGTGGCGGCCGTCGGTTCTCCCCACCCGAGGCCATCGGTTCTCCCCACGATCCTGTCCTGATCGGTCGGTACTTACCGGCGCGTCTTGTTCATCGACGCGCGTGGGGGGCTGGCTTGAAGAGCTCGGAGGAAGTGATGGAGATCCTGGAAGCGTTCGATCTGACCGGCACGCTGCGCGGAGCGGCAGAGCTGGCGGGTTGTGATCACAAGACGGTCGCGCACTGGGTGCGCGCCCGCGATGAGGCCGGCGGCGGGCCGCCGATGTCGGTGCGGCCGCGGCCGCGCGTTGACGCGTTCGCGGTGAAGATCGAGGAGTGGGTTGATCGCTCGCGCGGCAAGATCCGCGCCGACGTCGCGCATCAGCGCCTCGTCGCGATGGGCTAC
>JBKJNH010000364.1:0-2772 GCA_046596055.1 Candidatus Eiseniibacteriota bacterium | reverse complement strand
TGGCGCGGGTCGCCAAGCTGGAGGCGCTGCTCGACAGGTGCGTCTCCGTCGCGCACTCGGTAGCCGAGGTCAACATCGAAGAGGCCGGCACCCTGTACCGCGACGCCATCGCCGCGTTCGGCGCCTGCGTCCACTGCCAGAACCACCACGGCGCCCACTGCAGGCCCCGTAAGCCCGAGATCGACAACCGGCGCGGCAAGGTCGTGCGCGCCGCAGCCCTGCGCGACAAGGAGGGCAAGTGACCGACGCGAAGATCGACGAACTGCTGATTCGGTGCGAGGTGGCGGCCAAGGTGACCGATGCGCGGACGCGTGTCGGCTGGCGTGACGAGCCAACGACTGAGGACCTGGTTGCGATCGACGCCGTGATCAAGCTCGGCGCCGCGCACGTCGCCATCGTCGAGGCCCTCCTCGCCCTCCGTGAGGCGCGCGCCCTGCTCCGCGTGGTCCGCGGCCACTGCGCTCTCCCTCCGTCGCATCCCGAGCACCACGACGACGATGACGTCTGGGGCCGCATCGACGCCTTCCTCGCCGCCCGCATCGACGCCGCCCTCGGCCCGAAGGAGACGCCGTGAGCCGGCCCCTGTGCCCAGTGAGCCGCTACAGCCCGAGTCCGCGCAGCACGAGCCAGCGAACCGCCGACGACAGCGACTCCCCGGGCTCGCGGGTCGCGTCGATCATCGCCCGCTCCTCCTGCGTGAGCTGGACCATCACGCGCGAGGCGAGTCTAGAGCTCGGGCGTCCTGCCCCCTTGCGCTTGCCTCCGTGCGTCTTCCGGGCGGCCACCCTACTTCGCCGCCAGCGAGGCGACGCCCTGCCGGACAACGTCGCTCACCAGCGAGTGCTCGTAGGCCACGCCATGATTCGGCAGGCCAACGAAGCCGGCCCGGATCGAATCGTCGAGCGCGTGAACCTGCGCGACGAGCGACGGGTCACAGGTCTCCGCGAGGACCGCGAGGAGTTCCAGCGCGTCCCGAACCTTCATCGCCGTGTCCATGGATCTAACTCTACCCGAGTTCTTGATTCATGCAACAGAATTCGACGTGCCTCGTGACCATGCGAATCGGCTCGCTTTTTTCTGGAATCGGCGGCCTGGAGTTGGGCCTCGAATGGGCCGGGCTCGGGAAGACCGTCTGGCAGGTCGAGCGCTCGGCGTACTGCCGCTCCGTGCTCGCGATGCACTGGCCCACGGCCAAGAGGTACACCGATGTCCGCACCGCCCGAGGCTCTGAGCTCGCCCCCGTCGATCTCATCTGCGGCGGCTTCCCTTGTCAGGACGTCAGCGCGGCCGGCCTCGGAGCTGGCCTCGCTGGTGCTCGCAGCGGCCTTTGGTACGAGTTCGCTCGCCTCGTTGAGGAGTGCGGTCCGCGCTGGGTCGTCGTCGAGAACGTCGCCAGCGGAGCAAGCCGGTGGGTCGATGCCGTGCGCGGAGACTTGGGCCGACTCGGGTATGCGAGCTTTCCGATCCCGCTTGGCGCGGTCGATGTCGGCGCTCCGCACCGGCGCAACCGGATCTTCATTGTTGCCCACACCGACCGCGAGCGCGTACGGGACGGGGCAGAACGGATGCCCTGGGGACGGGTGCGAGGAGTTCGCAGGCAGGGGAGCTCCGAGCTTTCACACGATGGTGGTGCGCGGGATGCTTCCGACGCCGACAGCGGGCGACGCGAAGGCGAGCGGCTCGCGGACGAAGGAGGGATCGGGGGCGCACGCGGGCGTGAGCTTGACGGACGTGGTGGTCCACGGGCGGACGGTCACGGAGCTGCACGGCGACCGGACGACTGCTGGACACCTGAGCCCCGCGTTCGTGGAGTGGATGATGGGTCTGCCAGCAGGCTGGACCGACACCGACTTGCAGCTCTCGGGAATTCTGTCGTTCCCCAGTGCGCGGAAGTCGTCGGGCACGTGATCCGGCAACTGCTCGAGGAGCGTGCCGCGTGAGCGCTCCCCGCGCCCTCCGCCAGTCCGCGTTCGAGTTGGTCTCCCCGCCGTCCGTCGCTGCCGCATGGGTCGAGGTCAACAAGAGCCACCGCCGGCTCGTGGACCTGGCAGACCGGCACTACACCCGACAGTCACCGGGCTCACCGCACTGTTGCCGGCCGGGCGTCAACCTGTGTCTCCTGCTCGACGACCACACCGCGGCGTGGGTCTCGTGGCGGCCCATCCCGGAAGTCGGGCGCAAGGACGGGCTCGAGGCGTGGGAGTGCACCCTGTTCCGCAACGAGGGCACACGTCTGTCCAGCGAGCTTGTCGCCGAGGCGACCGCGATCACCTGCCGTCGCTGGGGATGGCCGCCGCGCGACGGGCTGATCAGCGCCGTGGACACGACGAAGACCCGACGCAAGCGCGACCCGGGACGCTGCTACCTGCGGGCGGGCTGGGTGCCGTTCGCGCACCCGACGGCCAGCGACAAAGTGTGGCTGCGCGCGCCGCATCCCGCGAGAACGGACCCGCCATGACCACCCCCCGCGCCCTCCGCCGCGTCCGGAGGGGGACCGTGACCGCTGACAGGATGCTGCTCGCCGGGCCGGCGTCAGAGTGAGCGCGTACCATGACGCCAGGATGCTCGTTCCGGCCGCGAAGGTCCGTCTGCTGTCGCTGCTCGAGCACGGCCCGGCGACGTTCGGCGCGCTCGTGACCGGGTCGGGGCTGCGGAGCGGCACCGTTGCGATCACGCTGACGCGCATGGAGTCGCGCGGGATCGTCGTGCGTGGGGCCGGGCTGTGGCGGGTGACGCCGTGAGATCGCGCGAGTACATCCGAGTGAGGCGCGG
>JBKJNH010000235.1:0-4908 GCA_046596055.1 Candidatus Eiseniibacteriota bacterium | reverse complement strand
CATGCGCCAAACCTCTTCTCGAGACGAAGCCGGGTGATCGTCTTCTGTTCCTCGATCGCCACCGCGAGTTCGGCGGCCGGGGCATTGTGCATCCGCGCGTCGAGCTCGGCAAGGATCGTCGCCGCGGACTTCCCGGTCGCACAGGTGAGGAAGATGCGACCGAAGCGTTGCTCATATTCGCGCTGGCCGGCGGCCAGCGCCGAGCGCAATGCGGCATCGGCAGCGGACGCCGACGCCTGCTCACCTGCCGACCACCCGTGCGCGTCGTCCTTCCGCTCGCCGATGCGCGGGTGGGCGGCGAACGCCTCGTCCCAGTCGGCGGCCCCGAGCCCCGCCATCGCCCGCTCGACGCCGGCGGCGACCGCCGCCTCGTCGGCGAACGGCCGTGCGGCCGCGAGCGCCGTGGCAAAGCGGGGCGATCCGAGCCAGGCGGCGAACTCGCGCACGGCGGCGGCGGGCGGCATGGTGTTGAGGAACGCCAGCACGAGTTCGCGGCGCCCGCGATCCTCGAGGCGCCCGAACAAGCGCAACCGCGCCACGCCGCCGTCGGGGAAGATGCGCAAGCAGGCATGGGTCGCGGGCCGCTCCCCCGCCACTGCCAGCGGGTGGACATGGTGCGGAGTGAGTGGCGTGTCGGGCACGAGCGGCGTCCACGGGAAGTCCGGGGCGGCGAGACTCGCCAGCGACGCGCCCGGCGCGTCCGCGAGCTCGATCCGGCACGAGCCCGGCGCGTTGCCCTTGAAGTGCGACGTGTCGACGACGACACGCTCGATCACGCCGCGCGCCGCGAGTCGAACGATCGCCCAATCGTGGCCCGGACCGCGACGACGCCGCGTCTCCCAGCCGTCGTGCATGCCGCGACTCTCGCCCGGCAGGATCAGGTGATGCCGCCCGCCGAAGAACATGTCGCTGGCGCCGATCACGTCGGCCCCGTGTTCGAGTGCGGCGAGGTCGAGCGTGCCCGGCGCCGTCGTGACCACCGCGGCCGGGTCGGGGACGACGTCGCCGTGCACGCGCAGCCGCGCCACGCCGCCGTCGGGATCGATGTGGAAGCGCAGGTGGGTCACGCGCCACGGCGCGTCGATCGCGAAGCGATTCTTCGCGTCGCCGGCGAGCCGGCTCTTCGGCAGCAACGAGAACCACACCCCGTCCTCGGCCGCCAGGGCATCCGCCGAGGCGTCGTGTGGCGCGACCGTTCCCTCGAGCCAGCACGACTCGGGATAGTTGCCGCGGAAGAATGCCGTGTCGACCACCACGCCGCGCACGACACCGGGCATGCCGAGCCGCACGATGCACCAGTCGTGGCCCGGCGTGCGCCGCCGACGCGACTCCCAGCCGTCCATCCACTTCCCACGGTCGGTGTAGCGGTCGGCGACCCAGATCGCGGGCGCGTCGGCGACCAGGTTCTCCTTCTCCGCGAAGAAGTCGTCGCTGGCGAGCGGCACCGCGCCCCCCAGCCGCGCCGCGGCCAGGTCCACGAGCTGCTCGAAATTCGCTGCGACGTCGATGTCGTTCACTCGTCCTCCTCGGCCCGCGCGAGCAGGCGACCGCGCGGGGCGCCCTCGAAGCGGCCAGGGTCGTCGGCCTGCGGCGCCGCGTAGATCCGCTCCCCGCGCAGGTACGTCGCGCGGACCCGACCCTGCAGCGGCTTCCCGGCGTAAGGCGTGATGCGGTGTCGCGTCCACAGGCGCTCCGTCCGCACGGTCCACGTCGCCTCGGCGTCGAACAACACGAAGTCGGCGTCGAGGCCCGGCGCCAGTGCGCCCTTGCGCCCTCCGAGGCTCGCATGGAGCGCGGGCTTCGCGGCCATCCAGCGCACCACGTCGTCGATCGCGAACCCGCGGCGGCGGGCCTCGGTCCACACCACCGCCAGCCCCAGGCCCAGCGAGCTGATCCCGCCCCACGCGCGGCCGAAGTCGCCGTCGTCGAGCGCCTTCCCTTCGGGCGGGCTGGGCGAGTGGTCACTGGCGATGAAATCGATCGTGCCGTCGGCGAGTCCCTGCCACAGGCGCTCGCGATTGTCCGCGTCGCGGATCGGCGGAGCGCACTTGCACAACGTTGCGCCGTCGGCGATCTCCTCGGAGGCGAGCGCCAGGTAGTGCGGACAGGTCTCGGCGGTGAGCGACAGGCCATCGGCCTTCGCCGCGGCGATCAGCGGCAGCGAATCGGCCGAGGACAGGTGCACGATGTGCACCTGCGGCATCGCCCCGAGGGCCGCGGTGCGCTTCTGCTGGCGGATCACCAGCGCCACGGCTTCCACCTCGGATCGCGTCGGGCGCGAGGCGAGCCAGCTCGCATGGGTGCGACCGACTTCCGGATCCGCCGGCATCGCCTGCGGCAGTTCGGCGTGGACGAGCAGCGGCAGGCGCAGGCGTGCGCACTCGCCCATCGTCCGGGCGAGGGAGATCTCGTCGAGGTACTCGAACTCGGGCACGCCCGAGTCGGCGAGGAACGCCTTGACGCCGCACACACCAGCAGCGCGGAGCCCGGCGAGCTCGGCCGTGTTCTCCGGAACCGCGCCGCCCCAGAACGCGAGGTCGGTCCACACGCGATCGCGCGCCGCCGCCTGCTTGAGCGTGAGCGCATCGACGTCGAGCGTGGGCGGCAGGCTGTTGAGCGGCATGTCGACGATCGTCGTGACGCCGCCGGCGGCCGCCGCGCGGGTCGCGGTGTCGAGTCCCTCCCAGTCGGTGCGTCCCGGCTCGTTGGCGTGCACGTGCGGATCGATCAGCCCGGGGAGGATGAACGCGTCGTCGGCGTCGAACTCGCGGGCGCCATCGGCGGCGACGTCGTAGGAACCGATGGCGAGGATGCGACCGTCGGCGATCGTGATTGCCGCCGGCGCCACGCCGTCCGGCAGCGCGACGCGGCGGCCGCGCACGATCGTGCGCTCGCTCATGCCGGATCCGGGGCGGCGAAGGCGCGGGCCAGCCCGGCGGCGATGCGGGCGCGATAGTCGCGCGTCGAGCGCACGTCGTCGATCGGCGCGATGTCCGCCCCGACGGCGATCGCCGCGGCCTCGGCCGCCGCCGCGTCGAGCACGCGCCCCACGAGCGCGGCCTCGACGGCACGTGCCCGGACCGTGACGGGCGCGACGCTGCCCAGTGCGAGTCGGGCCGTGGTGACGATGCCGGCGGCGTCGCGCTCGATCACACCCGCGGCCACGACCTTCGAGATCGCCTGCAGGCGGCGCGTGCCGACCTTGCGGAAGTACGCGCGCACCGGGGGCGCACCGGCCGGAACGTGCGGCACGGGCACGGCAATGGCGGTGATCAGCTCGTCGGCGGCGCGCACGCTCTTCTTGTATCCGGTGAAGTAGTCGCCGAGCTCGACCGTGCGACGGCCACGCGGGCTCGTCAGCTCGAGCGTCGCGGCGTAGGCGAGCAGGACCGGCACTCCGTCGGCCGCGGGCGAGGCGTTCGCCACGTTGCCCGCCCAGGTGCCGCGGTTCTGGATCTGCAGCGCACCGAGCTCGCGGGCGGCCGCGACGAGCAGCGGCAGGTCGCGCGCCACGCGCGGGTCGCGCCGGCAGTCGGCATAGGTCGTGAGCGGACCCATCGTGTAGACGTCCCCGTCCCAGCGCGCCGGCACGTGGAACTCGGCGACCGCGTGCAGGCTCACGAAGGTCGTCGGCGCGACGTGCCCCGCGTTGAATGGCACGTACAGGTCGGTGGCACCGGCCAGCGGAGTCGCGCCGCCGGGCCGCGCCGCACCGGCGACGAGGTGCCCCAGCGCCTCGGCAAGGCTCGTGGGGCAGAGGACGTCGAAGTCCTCGAGGCGACTTCTCACGCGCCGCCTCCGTCGCCCTTCCCGCGCGCGGCGGCGACCGCGGCGAAAATCCTGGTGTAGCCGGTGCAGCGACACAGGTTGCCGGCCAGCGCCTCGCCGACGCTCTCGGCGGTCGCCGGTTCGCGCGTCCACGCGACCGCCGCGAGGATCATCCCCGGCGTGCAGATTCCGCACTGGGCGCCGCCCTCGTGGGCGAACGCCGCCTGCATCGGGTGGAGTGCGCCATCGGGTGCGGCAAGGCCCTCGATCGTCGTGATCGCGACGTCCTGCGCCTGGCAGGCGGGCACGAGGCAACTCATCACCGGGCGACCGTCGAGCAGCACGGTGCAGGCGCCGCACTCGCCCTCGCCGCAGCCCTCCTTCGTGCCTGTGAGCTTGCACTCCTCGCGCAGGACGTCGAGCAACCGCTTGGCGGGATGCGCCTCGACCGCGTGGGTCGCGCCGTTGACCTTCAGCGTGAGTTTCATCGCTTCACCCCGCCCGCCGCGTCGACGGCGGCGAGAATCCGCTCGGGCAGGAACGGGATCCGCGGCAGGATCACACCCAGCGCGTCCGCGATTGCCGCACCGATCGCCGGGGCCGGACCGTCCATCGGCAACTCGCCGATGCCCTTCGCCCCGCCGGGGCCGTGCGCGTAGGGTCGCTCGTGGAAGATCGTCCGGATGGGCACCGTGTCGGCGGCCGTCGGCAGGATGTAATTGGTCAACTGGTGGTTCGCCATCGCCCCGTCCTTCAGGACGACGTCCTCGTACAGGGCCCAGCCGATCCCCTGCGCGACGCCGCCCTCGATCTGACCGGCGGCGAGGACCGGGTGCAACACGCGACCCACCTCCTGCACCGCGACGAAGTCGGCGACCTCGGCCTGGTGCGTGAGCGGATCGATCGTGATGTCGGCCACGTGCACCGACCATGCGTACGCGGCGTAGGCGTCGCCGGTGTAGGTCGCGTCATCCCACGAGACGCCGGCAGGCGGCTCGTACTGCCGCTCGAAGCGACGCGGTTTGCCGGCCGCGACGTGCGCCGCGGCCCGCGCGACGAAGTCCGCACCGATTGAGCTCGCCGTGCCCGCCAGCACCGCCGCCTTCAGGTCCTGCGCCGCACCATCGAGCAGGTGGCCGA
>JBKJNH010000195.1:0-2504 GCA_046596055.1 Candidatus Eiseniibacteriota bacterium | reverse complement strand
ATGAACAGCAGGAAGATGGGCGCCCACTGCGCGAAGAACATCGCCGTCGGGATGATCCGGCTCCGCGCGCGCAACATCAGCGAGGCGAGCAGCGTGGAGAAGAGGGCCCACATGAGGATCGTCCCCTCCTGCCCTCCCCAGAACGACGAGAACACGTACTTGAAGTCCATGTCCCGCGCCGAGTAGTTGGCGACGTAGCCATACCGGAAGTCGTGGGTCACGAACAGGCGCATGAGCCACGCGCCCATGGCGAACAGGCCCGTCACCTGCAACGCGAACAGGATGCGCGCCGGCCGAGCGAAGCGCGCGTCGCCGCGCCCCTCGAACATGAACGCGCCGGCGGCGAGCAGCGTGCAGACGAACGTCGCCCAGGTGAGCAGGTTGCCGAAGTTGACCGGGTCGCCGTGCATTCCTACGAACCTCCGGCCGCAGCGGGTGCGGCGGTCGCGCCGCCCTCGGCCTGGTACTTCGACGGGCACTTGACCAGCAACTGGTCGGCCTCGAAGCGCCCTTCCTTGAACGTTCCGATGGCGACGACGCTCGTCGCCTGCTCGAAGTTCGCCGGCTTGACCCCCTTGTAGACGACCTCCATCACCTCGTGCTTTTCGTCCTGCAGGGCGAACACCAGCTCGGCCTTGTCCACGTCGTACTTCACCGTCGAGGGATCCGACAGCGTGCCGTTGACCTGCGACGACGTGCCTGAGCGGCGGGCCTCGGCGAACGGAACGTAGGGAGTGAGCGACTTCTGGAACGAGGTCACGCCGAACCCGATCGACGCGGCGACGAGGAGAAGACCGAAGATCAGTTTGGGCTTCATCGCTTGTCGAGCTCCCGGACCTTGCGGTCCAAACGCATCAGGTAGAGAAAGACGACGCCCCAGACCACGAGGGCGACCACCATCACCACGTAGTCGGCGACGATGCGATCGCCGATCGTCCTGCCGAGAACCTCGTTCACGCGGCACGATCCTTTCCGGAACCGGTCCACGCGCCATCACGGGCGAGCTGGTGGAGCCGGAGCCGCACGTCCAGAGCATAGACCCAGAAGAAGATCACCGTAAAGCCGACCAGGGAAGCCAGGAACACCTGGAACATCCGGGGGTGCATCTCGAGCTTGCCCGAGGTGTTCAGGATCGGGTCCGGATGCAGGGTGAAGAACAGTCGGGGCACGACGAAAAGCAGCAGCGGGGTGACCGCCGCGGCAAAGAGCCCGTAGACCGCCGACAGGCGCGCCCGTCGGGCGGGATCCTCGACGGCGGCGCGCAGGGTCAGCGCCGCGGCGTAGACCAGCAGCAGGAAGAAGATGCTGGTCTGGCGAGGGTCCCAGTTCCAGTACGAGCCCCACATCCCCTTCGAGAAGATCGAGCCCGACACGGTCGCCAGCACGCAGAACAGGAGACCCAGCTCCATCGCGGCCGCGGCGCGGGCATCGGCGGCCAGGTCGCGCGTGGCGAGGTAGCGCCACGACTGCCAGCCGGCGACGAGGAAGGCGACGAGCGTCACCCACGCCACCGGGATGTGCCAGTAGATGATCCGGGTCTGCTCGTACAGCTTCTTCGCCAGCGGCGCGTAGAGGAACGCCGCCACCGTCACCATCGCCATCCAGAGGAACAGCCCCCAGCGCCACCACACGATGCGCCTTCCCTCCCTGACGAACGGGCCTCAGTCGTCGAGCACGTGCTCGGCGAGCAGGATTCCGATTCCGATCACCACGCCCGCGTAAGCCGCGAGCACGCGACACTCGGGCGGCCACGCGCCCGGCTCGGTGAACGCGCGCCGCGTCCCGACGATGGCCGCCATCAGCACCGGCACGACCAGCGGAAACGCCAGCGCCGAGACGAGCGCGCCGTGCGCCCGCGCCTGGGCGAGGAGCGCCGCGACGAGCGTGAGCGCCGCCGAGAGTCCCAGGCTCGCGAGCACGAGGATCGCGAGAAATGCGGGCAGCGAGCGGAACTCGACGCCGAACAGCACCAGGAACGCCGGCACGACGAGCAACTCGATCGCAAACAGCACTGCGAGATTCACGCCCCACTTGCCGAGCAGGATCGCGCCCGGCGAGGCGACCAGCCGCAGCGTCAGCCACGTGCGCCGCTCGGCCTCGCGCGTGAACGCCTGCGCCAGGCCTGCCGCGGCGGCGAACAGGATCACCGTCCACAGGAACGCGGCGAGCAACTCCGCGCGCCCGCCGAACGGCCCGACGGCGAAGCTCACGACGGCCAGCGCCGCCAGCGCGAACGTTCCGGTCGCGGCGACCGCGTAGCGCGCCCGCAGCTCGGTCGTCATGTCCTTGGCGAACACGGCGTACGCCGTGGCCAGGAGGCTCGCGCCACCTCCCGAGGCCGCGCCGCTCAAAGCGCGAGCCCGGTCGCGCCCCACGCGGCTTCCGCGGGGTCGTTCGTCGCGACGACGACCAGGGCCCTTTGCGCCGCCTCGTGGACCAGGGCCGCGACGGCGACGCGACCGTCGTCGTCGAGGTTCGATCCCGGCTCGTCGAGCAGGACGAGC
>JBKJNH010000086.1:0-8080 GCA_046596055.1 Candidatus Eiseniibacteriota bacterium | reverse complement strand
ACGCGGGAGGCGCGGTGTTCCTCTACGCCAGCGAACCGGGCGGCTGGAGGCGTCGCGAAGTGCTGGGCGCCCCGACGGACTGCGCCGAGTGCGTGCAGGCGAAGAACCGGCGCGGGCACGACGTGAAGATCACCGACAGCCTGATCCTGGCCGGCGATCCCTTCGGCCGGACCGATACGGGAGGATACGTCGAGACCACCCCGTACCCGACTGCGTCCCAGGTCGCCGCCCCGAGCAACGTGTCGGCGACGGACCGGACGTATCGCGACAAGGTCCAGATCATCTGGGCCGACAACTCCAGCAACGAGGCGGGGTTCAAGGTCTATCGCGACGGCACCCTGATCGCCACGACCGAGCCCGACGTCCGCAGCTACAGCGACTTCGACGCGGCTCCGGGCCAGACCCACGAGTACTGCGTGAAGTCCTTCCTCGACTCCGCGCTGGTGTCTCCCTCGGCGTGTGACTTCGGCCGCCGGCCGCCCGATGGCAACATCACGGGCCGGATCTCGACTCGCTCCGGCGCGGGCGCCGGCGGGGTGAACGTGTGCCTCGATCCCTCGCCGAACCGCGCCGTCCTGTTCGACGGTTCGGGTGGGACCATGACCGTCCGCGACGGCGCGCTCTCCCCGGCCGCGCTGACCCTCGAGTTCTGGTACCGCGGCCGGTCGGGGACCACCGCCGCGATCGTCGAGTACTCGACGCCCACGACGCCGGACGTCTTCTCGGTGAAGAATCCGGCGGACCTCACGCTCCGCGTCAACGGGTCGCCGGTCTCGACGGGCGTCAACGTGAACGACGGCGCCTGGCATCATGTCGGGATCGACTGGACGGGCGCCACGGGAACGACCCACGTCTACCGGGACGGCGTCCTCGCCTTCACCGGGGCTCATGCGCCCGGCGCGTCCCTCGCGTCCGGCGGCCAGTTCGTCTTCGGCGCCTCCCTTGCCGGCGCGCTGGACGACATCCGCCTGTGGGATCGCGCCCGATCCCCGGCCGAGATCGAGTCCTCTCAGCGCGAGTTCCTGACCGGAACGGAGAGCGGCCTCGTGGCCTACTGGCCGCTGAGCGATCTCGAAGGACTGGGCACCGAGGAACTGCGGGGCAACCGCTACGGACGCCTCTCCGCCGGTGCCAACTGGATCGGTGAGGCGCCGCCGATGAGCGCCTGCGCGGTGTCCGACGTCCAGGGCAACTACGTGCTGCCCGACCTCCGCTACGGCACGTCGACCACCTTCAAGGTCCTGCCGGCGTCGAGCGGGCACCAGTACGAGCCGGCGTTCAAGACCATCACGCTCTCCACCGGCAGCCCGGTGCAGAACGAGGTCGGGTTCACCGACGTCACGTCGTTCACCGCGTCGGGCTTCGTGCGCTACCAGGGGCTCTCGTGCGTCGCGGCCAACGTCCCGATCTTCGTGGATGACCTGCTGGCCGGGACCACCGACAGCAACGGCCGCTATGCAGTCCCGGTGTCCCCCGGCGCCCACCGGATCGAGGCCCGGCTCGCCGGCCACACGTTCCTGCCCGTCGCCATCGCGGTCAACGTCGCGTCCGACCTGGCCGACCAGTCGTTCGTCGAGACCACGAGTCGCCTCCTCAGCGGCTCCGTGACCGGCGGCTGCGGCGTCCCGATCGGCACGCTCACGATCCAGGTCGACAGCGAGGACGGCTGCTTCTCGCGTCAGTTCGACGCCGCGACCGGGTTCGCCGAGGCGCTGCCCCCGCTCAAGTACTTCGTCCGCGTGAACCAGGTGACGGCCGCTCCGGGCGGCGTGGACGCGACCCGGGTGCTGGAGTTCTTCACCGACATGGGCTCGCGCGAGGTGGACCTGACGAACGGGGATGCGACCCTCGACTTCAAGTACCGCGGGCCGTTGCGGGTGGAGATCGCGGGCCTGCCGGAGGTGGATTCCACGCCCGGGTGCAGCATCGACGTTCCGGTGGTCGAGCAGACCGCGCGCTACCGCCTGACCATCCGGGTCGTCGAGGACTACGGCTCCTTCACCTGCCCGGTGGACACCGGCAGGGTCACCGTGTTCGACGAGATCATCGACCAGGAGAAGACGCCGGTCACCCTCGTCGTCAGGAACGGCGAGGCCTATCTCTCCACGGACAACGGCCTCGTGCGCTACGAGACGGCCGGCAACAAGCCCAACATCTTCCGTGGACGGGTGGACTCCGAGGGCCGCGACCGCTCCTACCAGAAGTCGATCTCGGTCGTGGCCGAGGTCGAAGGCCAGGAGCCGGTCACGAAGACCGAGTGGGTGATCGTGACCGGCCACCGGCCCCGCGCCGCGACGTTCACGGCGCTGTCGGAAGGCATCCCGCTGTTCGTCCTCCGGGATCCGCCCGGGGACCACTCGTACAGTTCGCTGGCGAGGGAGACGAGCTTCTGCACGAAGCTCTCGGACGTGACGCTGGGCAAGTTCTCCACCGGCTTCCAGGCCAAGGCCGTGGTCGGGGTCAACATCGAGCTGGGCTTCATCGTCATGACCAAGCTCCGGGCCCAGCTGTTCGTGACCGGCGGCATCGAGTTCGGCGTCGAGGGCTCGCGCAGCAACGAGATCCAGATCTGTGCCAAGACCACCGAGGAGTTCAAAACCTCCGACGACAAGCTCTACATCGGCCGCGATGGCGACCTCTATGTCGGCATGGCGATGAACATGCTGTTCGCCAAGACCGACGTGGTCAAGGTCGTGGGGTGCCAGGTCGTCACCTCGGAGGACGTCACCGTCGGCGTCGATGACATCGCGACCGTGTACACGTTCACCGACTGGCACATCCGCAACGTGCTCATCCCCCAGCTCGCGGACCTCGCGCGCCTGCAGCCCGCCGACAGCGTCCGCTACAACTCGGCCCGCAGGAATTGGGAAGAGCACCTCGCCCTCAACGACTCGCTGAAGACGGCGGCGGTACTCGAGCGGAACCGCTCGTTCAGCGCAGGGGCGGAGTACTCCTACAGCGCGACCGTGGACTCCAGCACCTCCACGGCATGGAAGACGAACGTGTTCACGGACGCGAACACGGGTGCGGGCTTCGACTTCGAGGTCGCCGGCTCGGGTGCAACCTTCGGCTACTACACGAAGTTCGGATTCTCCTACGAGCGCGAGGGGGCCACCGGCACTTCCGCGAGCCGCACTACCGGCTACACCCTGACCGATGACGACATCGGCGACTTCTTCAGCGTCAACGTGAAGAAGGATCCCTTCTACGGCACGCCCGTCTTCGACATCGTGGGCGGCACGAGCTCATGCCCGTGGGAGCCGTGGCCGGACCCGCTGACGGGGCAGCCGCGCACCCAGTACGTCGAGAACGCGATCCTGAGCGTGGATCCGCCGCGCCGGGACAACGTCGCTCCCGATGCGCCGGCCGTGTTCACTCTGACCCTGACCAACGACAGCCCGGCGGGGCAGCTCCGCGAGTATCAGCTGTTCCCGGTGCAGACTTCCAACTCCGGGGGAGCGGTCATCAAGATCGACGGGGCTCCGTTCTTCAACGGCGTCTCGTACTTCCTCGATCCCGGCCAGGTGCGCGAGGTGACGCTGACCGTCGAGCGCGGACCGAACGATTACTTCTACGAGGACCTGCAGGTCCGGATGGTCTCGCCCTGCGAGTACGACCTGTTCCGCAGCGGCGGGCCGCTCAACCTGTCCTCCACGGTCACCTTCGACGTTGCGTTCGCGGCGCCGTGCAGCGACGTCACGCTGCTGCGGCCCCTTCCGGGCTGGTCGGTGCCGGCCGGCACGGACACGCTCGAGATCCTGCTCAACGGCTTCCAGCTCGAGGTCGGCGAACAGCAGAGCCTGGCCTCGGTCGGCGCGGAGTACCAGCGGGCGGGAACCGACACGTGGCTCCCTGTGGGATCGGAGTTCAAGCGGGCCTCGATGACGATCGGTTCGGACGGGCGGCCGTTCGGCGTGTCCCTGAAGTGGCCGGTCGCGGCGGTGCCGGAGGGGACCTACGCGATCCGGGCCTTCACCCGCTGCGGTTCGGAAACCGGGCCGCGGAACTTCTCGGGCACCGCCACCGGCGTCATCGACCGGTCCGTGCCGCTGGTGTTCGGCACGCCGCAGCCGGCTGACGGGGTGCTGTCCTTCGGCGAGGACATCTCGATCACGTTCAACGAGGACCTCGACTGCGCACTGGCCCGCAACGCCACCGTCAGCCTGGAACTGATGGGCGGCGCGTCGCCGGTGCCGCTGGACGCGCCCTTCGCCTGCGACGGGCGCACGCTCATCCTCGCCCCGAGCAGCGACCTCGGCGCCTACGAGGGCCGCGAGCTGCGGGCCACCGTGAGCGGCGTGCGGGACCGGGTCGGCAACGTCTCGGGCGCCACGCAGTGGAGCTTCACCGTGCGCCAGGGCGAGTTCACCTGGGCCCAGTCGGACGTGTCGCAGGACGTCGGCTACGGCGCCGGCGGTCGCGTGGCGGTCAGCCTGGTCAACGGCGTCAGCTCCGACGTGGAGTACGTGCTCACCGGCCTCCCCGCCTGGCTCGTCGCCGAGCCGGCGGCCGGCAACGTCATCCCCGGCCGCAGCCAGGTCGAGGTGGCGTTCCAGGTCGATCCCAACACGCCCATCGGCTCGTACGACGCCGTGATCACCGCCACGGCGACGACGAACCCGCCGAGCGTGCCGCGCGTCGCGACGCTCGACGTGCGCGTCAACGTGCTCAGGGTGCCGCCGACGTGGGCGGTCGACCCGGCCGACTACGAACACAGCATGACGGTGCGGGCAAAGCTCTACGTCGAGGGGGACTCGTCGACCTCGCCGGATGACGTGCTCGCGGCGTTCGTCGGCACGCAGGTGCGCGGCGTCGCCCACCCGCAGCTGGTCGCCGACGGCTGGCGTTACTTCCTCACCGTCTACGGCAAGCCGCCGGCCTTCGAGCGCGTGCGCTTCAAGGTCTGGGACTCGACGACGTCGAAGACCTACACGGCGACGGACAAGACGCTCGTGTTCGCGCCGGACTCGACGTACGGCGGATACGGCAAGCCGCTCGAGATCCGCACCCGTATCCCGTCGCCGGCCAACGAACAGGTCATCGCCGTGAACTCGGGCTGGACCTGGTTCTCGGTCAACCGCCGGCCGACCGCGCAGGACGACCGGACGGTGGCCGCGGTGCTGAGCAACCTCAACCCGACGCCCGGCGACCTGGTGAAGTCCCAGGACGGCAGGATCGCCATGTTCGACGCTACGGCCGGCTGGATCGGCACGCTCGACACACTCGGGGTCACGACCAGCTACCGGCTCCGCATGGCCGAGGCCGGCGAGATCCGCTACGAGAGCGTGCGCGTGCTGCCCAGCGCGTACGCGATCCCGGTGAAGAAGGGCTGGAACTGGATCGGCTACACCCCCGACGACGTGCGGCCGGTCGGATCCGCGCTCGCCGGGCTCGTCTCCGGCACCGGGGACATCCTGCGCGGCCAGTCGGCGTTCTCCGAGTTCGCCCAGGCGCTGTGGGGCGGCAGCCTTTCGGACATGGGCCCGGGTGCGGGCTACACGCTGTACCGCACCAACCCGCTGGATGCGACGTTCACCTACGCCGACGTCCCGGCGGCGACGACCCCCGTGCTGGCGAGCAACACTGCCCCGGTTGAGGGCGGAGTCGATCCCATCGCGCCGACGGACCTGGACCTCAGCGGTGCGCTCGCGCCGCGGGCCCGGGCGTGGGAGGTGGACTACGGCGCGTTCCAGTACGACATGATCGTGACCGCCGAGGTCGCGGGGCGTCCGCCGGGCGGCCTCCACCAGGTGGCCGCGGTGGTCGAGGGCGAGATCCGTGGCGTCGCGAGGCCGGTGCACGTGCCGGCGCTGGGGAAGACCCTCGTCTTCCTCATGGTGCGCGGCAACCTGGCGCAGGGCGAGACCATCCGCTTCCAGGTGCTCGACCAGTCCACGGGCGACGTCTACGCCGTCGCCCAGTCGATCGCCTTCGAGGCGGACGCGGTCATGGGTTCGACGGCCACTCCCCTGCCCCTGGTGTCCGAGGGCGTGGCGATCACGAACTTCGGTCGCCCGACGACGTTCGAGCTGGCGTCGAGCCGGCCGAATCCGCTGCGCGGAAACGGCGTGGCCACCCTGTCGTACGCCCTGCCGAGCGCCGCCCACGTGTCGATCGAGATGTTCGACGTGAGCGGCCGCCGCGTGCGCACGATCGTCGACGAGGACCAGGCGCCGGGCTGGTACGACGTGACGATCGAATCGAACGGAATGAGCAGCGGGGTCTACTTCTACCGCATGCGCGCCGGGTCGTTCACGGCGACGCGCCGCATGGTGGTGGTGCAGTGAGGGCGCGCACAGGATTCGCCGGGTTCGCGGCGCTGCTCGGCGCCGCGGCCCTGGCGGCCTGCCTGGCCCCGGCCGCGGCCGTCGCCGCGCCGGTGGTGACCTCGCGAACGGGCCTGACCGCCGTCGCGCCCGCGGGCGTCCTCGGCGACGACCCGCCGCCGGGCGTGGGCGAAGTCGTGCTCTACGACAACACCGGGACCGGCTCCGCGCTGTTCTACGCCGGCCAGGGCGGGCACGAGGCGATCGACGACCTGCACCTGGTCGCCGGCGGTTCGCCCGACGGGCTCGTCTTCGAGTACAACGATCCGGCCGTCGGCGGGACGATTTCGGCCACGGTGAGGATCTACGGGAATCCCAGCGGGCTCGATCTCGCCGCCTCGCCGCTGCTGGCGAGCTACGAGGTGAGCGGACTCGTGCGCGGCCGGCAGGTCGTTTCGCTGCCGCTGCCGGGCGCCCCGCCCGTGGGGACAGCGATCTGGGTGGGCGTCCAGTTCTCGAGCCCGACCGCCGGGCTGCTCATCGACAGCGTTCCATCGGTCGGCGTCAGCCACGACCTGTATCTCGAGGACGGGGGCTTCTACAACTTTGGCGGCACGCCGAAGGCGAACTTCGCACTGCGCCTGGTGGACAATCTTTCGTACGGACTGAGCGTGAGCACCGTGGGCGCGGGCCTGGTGGCAAGGAGCCCGGACCTGCCCGCGTACGCGCCCGGCACGCCGGTCGAGCTCACGGCAACGGCCGATCCGCACTGGCAGTTCGTGGGCTGGAGCGGCGACGCCAGCGGCACCGCCAATCCGCTGGCGCTGGTCATGGATGCGGACAAGTCGATCACCGCCACGTTCGCGATCGACACCTTCACGTTGACCTACGCGGCGGGCGCGGGCGGCACGATCAGTGGAGCGGCCACGCAGACGGTCGCCTACGGCGCCGATGGCACGCCGGTGACGGCCGTCCCCGATCCGGGGCAGGTCTTCAACGGCTGGAGCGACGGCGTGCCGACGGCGACACGCACCGATCTCGGCGTGACGGCCGACCTCGATGTGATCGCGAACTTCGCTCCCGAGGCCGCTTTCACGCTCTTGATCGAAAGCGAAGGCTCGGGCGTCGTGACCCGGAACCCCGATCTTCCCGCCTATCCGGCGGGCACGCTGGTCGAATTGGTCGCCGTCCCCGATCCGCACTGGCACCTCAAGGGCTGGAGCGGCGACGCCGGCGGCAGCGACAACCCGCGGACGATTCTGCTGAACGGGAACAAGGCCGTCACCGCGATCTTCTCCCTCGACACGTATGCGTTGGCCTATGCGACCGGCCCGGGCGGCACTCTGAGCGGCGCGACGTTCCAGTTCGTCGACCACGGCGCCGACGGCTCGCCGGTGACGGCGGTGCCCGACGCCGGCTACCAGTTCAGCAGTTGGAGCGATGGCGTCCTGACGGCGACGCGAACCGAACTCGCGGTGACGGCGGACCTCAATGTCTTCGCGAGCTTTGCGCCCGTGGTGACGCCGGTGAGCACCTTCGACTTCGAGAGCGGACTCGCCGGCTGGAAGGGCCAGGGCGGCGGCGCGCTGACGCTGAGCGCTGCGGGAGCGGGACGCGGGGGCTCGACGTATGCCGCGAGGGTCATGGGACCGAGCAGCAAGACCGAGTTCGGCATTCTCAACTCGCCTCGCCTGCTGGCGGACACCGGACCGGCCGGCCGGCGCTATCGTGTGACCGCGTGGGTGCGCTCGGACGCCGGCCGCGGCACGGCGCGCATCCGGTTGCGCGAGTACAGCACCAGCTCGACCGAGCAG
>JBKJNH010000130.1:0-3210 GCA_046596055.1 Candidatus Eiseniibacteriota bacterium | reverse complement strand
CGAGGCGGCGGTACTTGCCGCGCTCGACATTGGCAAACGACTCGACGTACAAGCAGAGCGAGCAGATCCGCTACCACGGTCGCGACACCGCGCTCGTGCGCGCGCGACTGGCCAACGCGGTCGCCGTGCTCGGCTCGGCGACGCCCAGCCTCGAGTCGTTTGCCAATGTCGAGCGCGGCAAGTACCGCCGCCTCGAGCTGCCCGAGCGCGTCGATGGCCGTCCGCTGCCCGTGATCGAGCTGGTCGACCTGAACGAGACGAGGCGCGAGGCAGCTCCCGCCGCGACAGCCCCGCCGGAGGCGGCGGGGGCCGGTGGTGCGGTGCAAAAGCGCAGGCACTCAACCGGCCTCTTCACCCCGCCCTTGCTCGACGCGCTCGCCGCGACGCTCTCCCGAAAGGAACAGGCGCTCGTCTTCCTCAACCGGCGCGGGCACACGCGCATCGTCGAGTGCGAGGACTGCGGCCACGTCGAGTCCTGCCCGGCGTGCGACGTCGCGCTCACCTACCATCGCAGCGACGAGCGCTTCCGCTGCCACTACTGCGCATTCGAGCGACCGGCGACCGGCGCGTGCCCGAAGTGCGCGAGCCCGTTCTTCCGCCACAAGGGATCGGGCACGCAGCGGGCCGAGAAGGAACTCGCCGCACACTTTCCGGAGGCGCGTGTCCTGCGCCTCGACTCGGACAGCGCCCGGCCACGCGGCGAGCAGGCGCGCATCCTCTCCGCGTTCGGCCGCGGCGAGGCCGAGATCCTGCTGGGCACACAGATGATCGCCAAGGGGCTCGACTTCCACGGCGTGACGCTGGTCGGCGTCGTCTCGGCCGACGGCTCGCTGCACATGCCCGACTTCCGCGCCGCCGAGCGCACGTTCCAGACGCTGGTGCAGGTCGCCGGTCGCGCCGGTCGCGGCACGCGCCCGGGCCGCGTCGTCGCGCAGACCCGCGCCGCCGAGCACTACGCGCTGGTGGCCGCGCAACAGCACGACTTCAACGCATTCGTGGCGCGCGAGAGCGCCCACCGCCGCGACTTCGCCTACCCGCCGTACGGGCGCCTGGTCGCCTTCGGGATCTCCGGCGCCGACGAGGAGAAGGTGGTCGACGCCGCCACGCGCGTCGCCGAGCGGGCGCGGATTGCGGCCGACGCCGCGGGCGCCGCCCCTGCGGTCCAGGTGCTCGGCCCGGCGCCCTCGCCGCTGGCGCGCCTGCGCAGCAAGCACCGCTGGCGGGTGACCCTCAAGGCCGCCGACGGCGCGGCCCTGCATGCCGCGGCGCGCGCGACGCTCGACGGGCTCGAGCAGCCGGCGACCCCCGCCGATCGCCTGCCGGCGGGCGTGGCGTTGACCGTGGACGTCGATCCGTACGACCTGCTGTAGCGCTTCCGCCGCACTCGGGGGCGACAGCGCGCACTCCCGGGCCCTCGCGACCGCACTCCGGGCGGCGGCCATCCGCCTTGACACCCATTTGTCCCCGCGGCTAGCCTTGTAAGCGTAAGCGCTTTCGGAAGTTCCATCCCGCCATCCGCGGGGGACGCCGCACGCGATCGCCGCGCGCGACCCCGCCCTTTTCCGGGCACGCGCTTTGCGCTACACCAAGGGAGACGCTTCGCCCCCGGCGAGCGCAACGAAAGGAGTGCCTCAACGTGAAGACGTCGATTCTCGCAACGGTCGTTGTCGCCCTTGCCGCCAGCGTGGTTCTGGCGCCGGAAGCCGGTGCACGTGACTTCCGCGTCGCCGGTGGCATCCAGTACGTGATCCAGGGCACCAAGGAGAAGGAAAAGGGCAACCTGGAGGACGCGCGGCGCATCTTCGGCAAGGCGGTCACCAACCTGAAGATGGGTGTCGAGAACGATCCGAAGGACAACGAGGCGTGGCTCTACCTGGGCCAGGCGTACGGCGAGCTCGACAGTTCGAAGCAGTGCGGCGATGCGTTCGCCGAGGCTGCGCGGCGCCTGCAGGGCGATGCGAAGCTGCTCAAGCGCGCGACCGACAACCGCGACTACTTCTTCAACGCCGCGTACAACGACGGCCTGAAGAAGTACAAGGACGCGACCAACATCCTGCCGGCCGAAGAGATCCTGAACTCGACCGACGCCAAGGCCACCGAGGCCAAGGCCAAGCTGGCCGAGGCGCAGGTGTCGTTCCAGAAGGCGATCGACATCAACAGCACGCGGGCCATCGCCTACGACAACATGGCGATCATGCTCGCGCTCCAGGGCAAGTTCGCCGACGCCGGCCCGGTGGTCGACGCGGGCCTCGCCAACTCCGAGCCCAAGGAAGGCCCCGAGTACGATCGCCTGAAGAACCGCAAGGACTCGCTGTACAACAACGCGGTCGTCGAGCGCCTCAAGGCCAACGACTACGACGGCGCCATCACGCTGCTCGACGGCATTCTGGTCAAGGATCCGACCAACTTCGACGTGCTGACGCGGGCGGCGCAGACGGCGTTCGACAAGGCGAAGAAGCTCGAGGAAGCCAAGGACGAGCCCGGCGCGAAGGCCGCCTACGGGCAGGCTGCGGGTTACTTCGGTCGTGCCGTCGCGACGGCGCCGGACGAGACGAACAAGAAGGACATGATGTACAACCAGGTCGTGGCCAGCCAGGCGTCGGGCGACGCAAAGACGGCGGGGCAGGTCGCGTTCGACCTCGTGCAGATCGACCCGAAGGACGTCACGTACCACCGCCTGCTGCGCTCGGCGTACGACAAGATGGGTGCGGAGAAGAAGGCGTCCGACGAGGTCTGGGCCATCCTCGGACTGGGTGACACCGCGGCGCCGGTCGCGGACCTCGCCGCGTTCACCGGCTCGGTCGGCAAGACCAGCGAGGCGGGCAAGGCGCTGGGCGAGCTCGGCCCGCCGGACGAAGTGCGCCAGTTCAACAGCGGCGACATGAAGGTCGACGTCTGGTACTGGTGGACGAAGAAGCGCTGCGTCGCGTTCACCGGCGGACGGAAGGTCGGCGAAGCGAACTTCGGCGAGTACGCGCCCGACGCGCCGAAGGCTTCGGCGCAGGCCGGCGGCAAGAAGTAGAGTCGATCGTGCTCGACGGGACCGTCGCCGTCCTCGGCTACGGTCACCAAGGGCGGGCGCAGGCCCTGAATCTGCGCGATCAGGGGCTGCGCGTCGTCGTCGGCGCGCGTCCGGGCGGGGCGGGGGCGACGCGAGCAATCGCGGACGGCTTCGCCCCGCTTCCGCTTTCGGGCGCCGCCGCGGCCGCC
>JBKJNH010000382.1:0-6181 GCA_046596055.1 Candidatus Eiseniibacteriota bacterium | reverse complement strand
CGCGTGACCGCGTACTGGCAGGCGAACTCGGTCCACGGCACCTACTTCTCGTCCGGGACGAACGCGATGCACCTGCGCGGCGGCGACGGCTACGACGATACCGTGATCGGCCACGAGCAGGGTCACTTCGTGGCCCGCAACTGGTCGAACGACGACAGCCCGGGCGGGACGCACTATATCGGCGACAGCTTCCAGGACCTCCGGCTCTCGTGGTCCGAGGGCTGGGCCACGTTCTTCTCCGGAGCCACGCGGCGGGCGCTGGGTCGCGAACCGCTGGCCTCGATCTACGTCGACACGCAGGGCGGGCCGGGTCCCGGGAACCTCAACTTCTCGTTCGAGTTCGAGGGGCCGAGCGTTCCCGCGCTGGGCGCGGCGAACGAGACCGCCGTCAGCGGCGTACTGTGGGACATCATCGACGATGCGGCGACACCCGACCTCACTCCGGGGGTGGACGACGACGCCCTGGCGCGCCCCGCGGCCGATCCGTGGGACGTGATCGAGAACGTGCTGCCGCTGCCCGGCGTGAGCAACGTCTCGCTCGAGGACTTCTGGGACGGCTGGTTCAAGCCGGGCTCGTCGAAGGGCTTCGCCGCGGAGATGAGCGCCGCGTTCGCGGCCCTCTCGATCCGCTACGTCCCCGATGCCTTCGAGCCCGACGACACGATCGCCCAGGCGGTCCCGATCGCGACCACGGGTGGGCCGCAGGAACGCACCTTCTACGGGTTCGGTGACACGGATCACGTGCGGTTTGACACGCTGCCGGGCCAGCCGTACGTCGTCGAGACGACGGACCTGCTCTCCGACGGGAACACCCACCTCACCGTTCTCGCCCCGGACCAGTCGACCATCGTCGGCACGAGCGACGACCGCACCGCCATGGATGCATCGTCGCGAGTCGAGTTCATCGCCGCCGGCGCGGGCCCCTACTACGCACGCGTGGTGCACGCCGCGGACCTGGGCGTCTACGGGACGTACGCGCTGCGCGTGCTCCGCACGAGCGGCACGACGGCAGCATTCACGGAGGTCGGAGTTGCCGCCGGCGTGGCGATTGTCGGCAACAGCCGCGGCTGCGCCTGGGGCGACGTCGACGGCGACGGCGACCCCGACCTGTTCGTCACCGGCCTCGGCGGGACAACCTCCTGCTACCGCAACGACGGCACCACGTTCACCAACCGCGCAGCAGCGTGGGGCCTGGCGATCGCCGGCGACACGCAGGGCGCCGCATGGTGCGACTACGACAAGGACGGCGACCTCGACCTGTTCGTCACCGCGATCGGCACGAGCCGGCTGCTGCAGAACCGTCGCGCCGACTCCGGAGACTCCGTATTCGTCGACGTGACCGCCGCGAGCGGCCTGTCGCGCACCGCCGAGGGCCGCTCGTGCGCCTGGGCCGATGCAAACCGCGACGGCATCGCCGACCTGTACGTCACCGACGCGGCGGGCCAGGCCGCGCTCTTCACCGGCGACGGGGACGGCACGTTCACCGACGTGACCGCCGCGACCGGCGCGGGCTTCGCCGGCACGTCGCTGTCGGTCGCCTGGTGCGACCACGATCGCGACGGCGACGACGACTTCTACGTCACCGGTGGCGGCGGGGCATCGCGCCTGTTCCGGAACCTCCTGCGCGACACCGGCGCGCTGTCGTTCGTCGATGCGACGCTCGCCGCCGGCGTTCCCGCGGGAGCCAGCGCCTTCGCCGCGGAGTGGGCCGACTTCGACGGCGACGGCCGCCCCGACCTGTACGTCACGGGCGCCGGCGGCCCGAACTGGCTCTACCGGAACCTCGGGGACGGCACGTTCACGGACGTCACGACGCTGCGCAACGCGGCCAGTGCGTTCTACTCCACCGTCGGCAACTTCGCCGACGTCGACAACGACGCGGACCTCGATCTCTTCGTGGGCAACCTGTCGCAGGCGGGCCTGGCCGGCGAGAATCGCCTGTCGCTCAACACCGGGGGGCAGTTCAGCGCGATCTCGCCGCTGGGCCTGAGTGCAGCGACGCGTGCTGCAGCGTGGGCCGATTACGATCGCGACGGCGACCTCGATCTCTACGTCACGGTGGGCAACGGCCAGGCGAACCAGCTGTGGCGCAACGATGCGTCGAATCACAACCGCCTCGAGATCGCGCTGCTGGGCCGGGCCTCCAATCGCGACGGCTTCGGGGCGAGCGTGCGCGTCCGCACGGGGCCGCGCGTGCAGCATCGCGCCGTCACGGGCGGGGCGGGATTCGGGTCGCAATCGAGCGGTCCCGTCGAGTTCGGTCTGGGCGCGGGCACGGTGGCCGACTCGGTCGTGGTCGACTGGCCCTCGGGCAAGCGCTCGGTGCTCACGGCCGTGCCGATCGGGGTGCACCTCGTCGACGAGCAGACCGCAGTCGATGCGCCCGACGGACCGCCGGGGCTCGCCGCGGGCGGATCGCTCGCCCTCGCCGCCCCCGCCCCGCAGCCGGCGCCCGGGGGCGTGGCTCGAATCACGTTCTCGATTCCGGCGACGGGCGGCGAGGCGACGACGGCGGTCCGCCTGGCGTTGTTCGACGTCGCGGGACGACGGGTGCGCACGCTGGTCGATGGACCCCTGGCGCCCGGCCAACGGTCGCTCGGGTTTGACGGCCGCGACAACGGCGGCGCCCGGCTGGCGCCGGGCGTTTATCTCCTCGCGCTCGAGACCACGGACGCGCGGCGTACGCGGAAGCTCGTCGTGCTCGCCGGAACCCCTTAAGCGCCGCCGCTACAGAAGCAGCGCCCGGGTCAGCGTGAGCGTTCGCTCGTCGCCATCCTTCGTGCTGCGCACCCGGAGCCGGACCTTCGTCCCCGCGGGGCCGCTCAGGTCGTCCGCGAGCTCCCGCAGCGTGGCACGACCCACTTTCCTGTCGTCGATGGCCGTCACCAGGTCGCCGACCCGCACTCCGGCGCCCGCCGCCGGCGAGTCGGCCATGACTCGCATCACCGTCGCCGCCCCCTCGCGACCCGCCGGCTCCAGCACGACGCCCGGCCCGGAGAAGGACTCGATGGCGGCATCGTCGACGGGTGCGGCCTTGGGAACCGGCTCGAGCAGCATCTCCTGCCGCGGAAAGTCGAGTGTCAGCCGGAAGCGACGCAGCACGTCGAGTCCGAGCACGCCGCGATCGCGCGTCATCGCGCCCAGCGCATCGCTCTTTCCGCCGGCCAGGGAAGGTGCGAGCACGATCGGCCGCGAGACGACGAGCCCGCCGATCTCGAGGCTGCGCAATCGAAGCGCATCGGTCGACGCGGCACGACCGTCGATCCCGGCGTAGGGAATCCCCGGCAGGCGTCGATCGGGCGGATTGGTCACGGCGCCGGCAAGTGTCCCGGACAGAAAGGTCCGCCACGACCCGGTGTCGACCACGAAGTCGCTCGCCGCGCGGCCGTCGACGCGCACCGGCGCGAAGACGAGCCCCCCTGCCATGGTGAACGGCACGCGCGTCCCGCGCGAACTCGACGGCTGCGCATCGCGGCTCTCGGCGATCTCGAGCGTGGCATGCTCGAAATCCCAGGTCACCGCGAAGCGCGCGAACGACGAAACCCCGAGCACGCCGTCGATGGACGTGCCGAGGGCCGCCGACAGGCCCGAGAGGTCCAGGACGACCCCGCGCACGCCGCTCAGGCGGTGCGACCCGAGGTCGAACGGGGGCAACAGCGCGGCCTGCGCCGTCGCACCTCCGCCGACGCCGGCGATGTCGACCGACTCCTCCGGCGCGATCGCGAGTTCGGCCGCCAGCTCGCGCGACACCGCCGTCACCGCCGCACCGCTGTCGACGAGGAAGCGACGCGGACCCCGATCGGCAAAACGCACGTCGGCAAAGTGATGATCGCCGTGGCGCTCGAGCGCGAGGATCGACCGACGGGGCGAACCCGCCGGGGCGGGCGCCGCGCCCGGGCGGGAAAACATCGCGGCCGGAATCTCGGTCGTGAGGTCGAGCGTGTCGAGAGTGCTCTCCCCCGAAGGCGCGCCGGCAACGAACTCGATCATGCGCCCGGGCACGTGGCCGTCGTGCCTCGCGCGGAACGGTGCGCGCTGCGGCCCGACCGCGCGCCAGTCGGTCAGGCGCGCCAGGTGCATCGCGTCTCCGCCGCCCTCGGGGCTGCGATCGACGAATTCGATCGTCGCCAGCCGCCCATCGGCACGCGCCGCCCGAAAGCGGGTCGCGCTCCCCCGCGTTCCCCACACCAGGAGCGCGACGGTGTCCGCCGCGGAGGTCACCGGCTCGATGCGCGCGGGCAGCGTCCCGCGGCGCACGTCCAGAAGCAGCCGCTCGTCGTGCGAGCGCAGCGTCGCGACGTAGTCGCGCTCCTGCTCCGGCATGTCCGACACGATCCCGTACAGCGACTGCCAGTCGCCCTCGGGCGTCGAGACCATCGTGTAGTCGAGCCCGGCGATGCGCGCGTCGAAGCGCATGCGCGCTCCCGACCGCCGCTCGATCACGCGGGCCTCGGCCCGCACGGGGGAGTTGGTCACCTGGACGCCGCGTCGCTCGCCGCGTTCGATCCAGTCGAGGAGCGCGGCCGGTCCGCCGTACGCGTCGATCATGCGCCCGGCCCACACGCGCGCCGCCGAGTCCCCCGGCGCCGGCGGCGGGGCGAACAGGGGCGCGGCAGAAGCCTCGAGGTCGGCCGCGCTCGGGTTCCCCGGCGTCGTCGCCGACGGGGCGCCCACGACCGGCGTCGCGCCCGGCCCGCGCAGGACACGCACGTCCTTTTGCGTCTGTCCGATCACCCGGGGCTCGCCGTCCGCCGTAATCGGAAGCGTTCCGCAGGCCAGCGCCGCGGCGCCGAGGACGGCGAGGAGTGAGCGCAACGCGAGGGAGCGCAGGGCGCGGGACGGAAGCTGGTGGGACATCGGGGCGGTTCCTCCAGTCGCCGGGTTGCTGCGCATCGCGGGGTCGCTCCCGCCGATCCTGCACCGAACGCCCGCCCAAGGCCAGCCGCGAACCCGCATCGGGATTTCGAACGGGGTCCCCCGGCGAGGTCCGCCGGCGATTGACAGGAATCCGCAATCCGGGGATGCTCCGCCCCGGTCCTGGACCGGGGAGGGAACTCAAGCCGTGAGCCACGGACGGGTGGTGTCGTTGCAGGTCGGATCCCCGCGTGACGTCGAGCACGACGGCGACGTCGTGCGTACGGCGATCTTCAAGCACGGGATCGAGGGGCCGGTGCACCTGGGCGCGCTGGGCTTCGCTGGGGACGGTCAGGCCGACACGAAGCACCACGGCGGGCCCGACCAGGCAGCCTACCTCTATCCGCGCGAGCACTACGCCCACTGGGCGGCCCGGCTCACTTCCCGGATCGACGAACCCGGACTGTTCGGCGAGAACATCTCCTCGGAAGGTCTGCTCGAGACCACCGTTCACGTCGGCGACGTCTTCCGCATGGGCAGCGCGCGCGTGCAGGTCACCCGCCCGCGCGTCCCCTGCTTCAAGCTGGGGATCCGCACCGGCGACCCCGGCATCGTCGCGCCGTTCCTCGCCGCGGGCCGGCTGGGCTTCTACCTGCGCGTGCTCACCCCCGGACCCGTCGTCGCGGGCGACGCAATCGAGCTCGAGGCCGCCGATCCGCATGGGCTGAGGATGGCGGACCTGATTGCGGCGCTGTTCGGCCCCGCCCCAGTGCCGGGTGAACTCGATCGCATTCTCGCGATCCCGATCCTGGACCCGATGCATCGGGCACGTCTGCTCGCACGTCGCGAGGGGCGCGGCTGAGTTCGGAGCCACCCCGAACGCAAGAGGCCCCCGGAGCGGACTGCACTCCGAGGGCCATCGCGTCGGTCGCCTACCCCCATCCAGGCGTCCGCCCTGCAACCGGCAACGGCTAGCGGTACACGCCCTTCACGCGACCCCACGTCGTCGACTCCGACGCCGTCGGGAACTCGCGACCCACCGACAGGCCGCGAACGCGCTCGTTGCAGCCGATCGGCCCGACCAGCGTCGTCGTGCCGCTCGCCAGGTTGACCTGGTAGAGGGCCGCGTTCATCGGGCCCCAGCCCGTGACCAGGTAGGCGATCGCCGTGTTGCCCGAGATGTCGAAGCCGTTGTCGTGCGTGACGTCGATGCCCAGGCCGCCCACGGTGGTCAGGCGACCGACGTTGGGCGGAAGCTGGATTGCGAGCACGTCGAGGTTCGATTCGATGCTCTACTACGTGGGCGGCGACGTGAACGCGGGGCAGA
>JBKJNH010000358.1:0-6813 GCA_046596055.1 Candidatus Eiseniibacteriota bacterium | reverse complement strand
CTTCAAGTTCGAGTCCGCCCAGAGGACACACCGGCAACCCGCCTTGCTTTCACCACTTACAAACCTCCAATCCCGGCTCCGCCGGAGCTCTGTGCTAGTCTGCCGCGACGGCTTTCGACCCCTTCCTCCCATCCTGGAGCGACCCTTTGAGCGACCGCATGATCGGCGTCGGGATCCTCGGCACCGGCTTCGCACGCACCACCCAGATTCCCTGCTTTCAGGCCACTCCCGGCATCGAGATCGTCGGCCTCCTGTCGCGCAACATGACTCGCGCCTACGACGTGGCCCAGGAGTTCGGCGTGCGCCGCGCGTTCGACGACCTCGACCGCATGCTCAAGGTCGACGAAATCGAGCTGGTGGTCGTCTCGACGCCGCCGCACCAGCACCTGCCGCAGACGCTCGCCGCGCTCAAGGCCGGCAAGCACGTGCTGTGCGAGAAGCCGACCGCGCTCCACGCCGGCGAGGCCTGGGAGATGTGGCAGGCCGCCCAGCGCGCCGGCAAGCTGCACCTGCTCGACCACGAGCTGCGCTTCAACCCGCGGCGCATGCGCATGAAAGAGATGATCGCCGACGGCTTCGTCGGGAACGTGTGGAACGTCGACGTGCGTCTCGAGGGTCCCTTCCGCGCCGACCCCGCGCGGGCGTGGAGCTGGTGGTCCGATGAGGCGCAGGGAGGCGGCGTGCTCGGCGCGCTGGGCTCGCATACCGTCGATGCCGTGCGCGCGCTGCTCGGCGAGATCGTCGAAGTGCGCGGCCATCTCGCGACGATGATCAAGACGCGTCCCGACCCGAACACGGGCGAGCCACGCCCCGTCACCTCCGACGACTACGCGGTGCTGTGGGGTCGCCTCGCCGACGGCGGCGAGGTGAGCATGCACCTGGCCGCCGCCGTGCGCGACACGGACTCGAAGATCGCGATCCACGGCTCGAAGGGCTCGCTCCGGATCGGGGAGAACGGCACGCTGTGGTCGCGCGCGCACGGCGCCGAGGCGTGGAGCGAGGTCGTCTGCGACGACGCGCCGCTGCCCCCCGCCGGGTCGGCGGTGCCCGACACGCCGTGGGCCCGCGCGTTCCTGTCCTACGCCGTGGGCCCGCGCGTTCCTGTCCTACGCAGCGGCGATCCGCGACGCGCTGCAGCGCGGGAAGACCACCGTCCCCGGCGCCGCCACGTTCGAGGACGGCTGGAAGAACCAGCGCGTGCTCGACGCGGTGCGCGAGTCCGCCCGTCGCGGCGACTGGATCGCGGTCGACTCGATCGGTCCGCACGCATGAGGGGGCGCGGGGCGGGCGCCACGCTCGCGCTGCTGCTCGCCTGTTCGATCGCCGCGACGGCTCCTGCGCCCGCCGTCGCGCGCGACCTGGCAACCTCGCCCGTCGAGTGGATCGAGGTCGGCGATCCGCTGCTCGCGGAGCTCGACCTTCTCGTGGCATCGGGACTGGCCGATAGCGCGATCGCCCTCACCAGCCGGCCGCTGGCGCGGCGCGATGTCGCCGCCTACGTGGCCCGCGCACGACGGCTGCATCCCGGCTCGAGCGACGCGTCGCTCGTCCGCCTCGAGCGCGCGTTCGGTCGCGAGTTCGGCCAGGCGGGGCTCCCCGTGCGCGCCGACTACACCAGCCCGTTGCTGACCATCGAGGATCCCGGTCCGGAAGGGGCGAGCGAAGACGACGACCCGATGCGCCTGCGCGTCTCGGGATACGTCGACGCGACTCTCGACGTCACCGACGACCTCACGGAGTTCGCGGACCGCTCCCGCTTCGGCGGCCGCGCCGACCTGACCGCCGGCGGGCTGCTCGTCCACCTGGACCTCTGGGCGGGCCGGGTCGACGACGCCGCGAGCTTTACCGATGTCCTCGTCACGGGATCCGAGTTCGCCGCGCTCACCGAGGATGCGTACGCGTCGTTCGCCACGCGCGCCTTCGACATCACGGCCGGACGGCGCCGCATGGCGTTCGGTCCCGGCACGACCGGCACGCTCCTGTGGTCGCGGCAGGCCGCACCGGTGACGTTCCTGTCGTTCGGCGGCACGCTGTTTCGCCACGTGCGCGCCACCGCGACCCACGCCGACGTCGACGCCTCGCGCGACGCGCGCATCGCCGCCCACCGCCTGGAGTGGTTCCCTTCGCCGGCGCTGACGATCGGCCTGCACGAGACGGCGCGCTACACGTCGTCGCACTGGGATCCCCTGTACGTGATCTCGCTTCTCCCCTACACGTTCGTCCAGCGGCTGCAGTCCGAGGACCAGGTCGACGGCAGCGGCGAGGCCGGGTCGATCCGCAACAACGTGATGGCCGGGCTCGACGCGACGTGGCACCCCGCGCCGGGGGCCAGGCTGCACGGCGAGCTCCTGCTCGACGACCAGAACCTGAAGACGGCCGGCTCCCCGACGCGCATCGGCTACCAGGTCGGCGGGCTGTGGACGCAACCGGTCGAGGCCCTGGGCGGCGGCGCGCGCGGCCGCCTCGAAGCCGAGTACTCGCGCGTCTATAACTACGTCTATTCAACGTTTTACGGCGAGGACTTCATCCATCACGGGCGCCCGATCGGCTACCCCATCGGCCCCGACAGCCGGACCTTGTTCGCCACGGCGGGCGTCTCCCCGTCGGCGAACTGGGACGCCTCCCTGACCGCGCTGTGGACCGACCGGGGCGAGGGCGAGTTGGGCACGTTCTTCGACCCGGACTCGGGGGCCGCCAGCGGCAGCACACTGTCCGGCGTGGTCGAGCGCGCGCGCATGCTGGGCGCGGAGGCGAGATTCCTGCCGCGCGACGGCGTGGCGTTCACCCTGGGGGTCGCGCACAGCTGGGTCGCCGACGTCGATCACCAGCCGGGCGTCGAGGAGCGGCGCTGGATCGCGCGGCTGGGGCTGCGCCTGCGCAAGTGAGCGGGCGACCCCGACCCGGCGCAGCTCTCATGGCCCTGCGGGCGCTGCACCTGTGCTGCCCGAGGTGCGGCGGACGACCGGAGTCGCGGTCGGCTATCGCCTCCCGACCGCCCGCTCCGCCTTGTACCACTCCAGCGTCTTCGCCAGCCCCTCCTCGAACGTCACCTGCGGCTCCCAGCCGAGGACGGCCTTCGCGCGCGAGGCATCGAGGTAGATGCGCTGCACCTCACCCGCGCGCGGCGCAGCGTTGATCGGCGGCTCGGTCGTGCCGAGGAGTCCCGCGAGGTTGCGCACGATGTCGTTGACCGACACGCCGCGCCCCCACCCCAGGTTCACGGTCTCGCCCGAGCCCTTCGTCAGCGCCAGCTCGTTGGCTCGCACGACGTCCCCGACATAGACGTAGTCGCGCACCTGCTCGCCGTCGCCGAAGATCGTCGGCCGCTTCCCCTCGACCATGAGGCCGATGAAGATCGCGTTGACGCCCGCCTCGCCGTGCGGGTTCTGGCGCGGGCCGTACACGTTGGGATAGCGCAGCACGGTCACGTCCAGTTTGTGGACGAGCCGGTAGAAGTAGAGGTAGTGCTCGAGTGCGTACTTCGAGATGCCGTACGGCGCCTCGGGATGACAGGGATGGTCCTCGGTCGCCGGCAGCTGTCGCCCTTCCCCGTAGAGCGCGCCACCGGTCGAGGCGTAGATGAACTTGCGCACGCCGTGCTTGACGCACGCCTGGAGCACGCCGATGCCACCCAGGATGTTCGTCGTGGCGTCGGCGATGGGATCGATCACGGAGTGGCGCACGTCGATCTGCGCGGCGTGATGATCGACGATCTCGGGGCGGAACTCGCCGACGATGCGCTCGACTTCGCTGCGGTCGTCCAGCGACGCCTCGAACAAGCGCGCCCTGGCGTGCACGTTCTCGCGCCGGCCGGTCGACAGGTCGTCGAGCACCGCGACATCGTGGCCCAGCTCGACGAAACGATCGACGACGTTCGAGCCGATGAAGCCGGCTCCGCCGGTCACGAGGATGCGCATGGGAGGTCTCCAGTTCGGGTCGCTGCTCTGACTCAAGCTCGTGGTCAGGTTCGCACGGAAACGGCGGTGCGGGCAACGCGGTTCAGTCGCGCCCGGGAAACAGGGCCGTCAGCGCCCGATCACGGTCGCGGCGGCCAGCACCGCGCTCGCGCCGAGGAGCGCCAGCGCCCAGGGGAGCGCGGCCAGGCTGCCCTTGCCGGCATTGGCGCCGAAGCGCTCGCCGCGCTCGGCCGCGGCAGAGGCGACGGAACGGACGATGCTCCGCCCGCGAACGCCCCGCGAGGAGGTCGATCGGCCCCACGGGCTGCGCAGCGGCGGCTTCTTCTTTCCGGTCAGCGTGCGATGGGTCATGACTCCTCCGTGAGCATGCCGGGCGCGGGGCCCGGGGCGCATCCTGCGCCTTGACTGCGGCGTCGAAGCCGCCTATGCCGCCTGCGCCGCGTCGGCGGCCAGCGGCAGGGTGAAGATGAACGTGCTGCCCTCGCCGGGTTCGCTCTCGGCCCAGATGTGGCCGCCGTGCGCCTCGACGATGCCCTTGCAGATGGCGAGCCCCAGCCCCGTTCCGCCGACCTTGCGGGTCGAGCGCGAGTCGAGCTGCGAGAACTTCTTGAACAGCCGCGGCATGTCTTCGCGGCGGATGCCCTCGCCGTGATCGCTCACGCGCACGACCGCCTGCCCGTCCTCGTGCCGCACGGTCACCTCGACCGGCGCGCCTGCGGGCGAGAACTTGATCGCGTTCGAGATCAGGTTGGTGAGAACCTGCGCGATGCGCTGCTCGTCGATCTCGGCCAGCGGCAGGTCGTCGGCCAGATCGAGCTTCAGGTTGAGCTCGCGCTCCTCGAACAGGCGCGACAGGTTCTCCGCGGCCTGGCGGATGACCTCGGTCAGCTCGTTCGGCGAGCGGGTCATCGGCAGGCTCGAGTTTTCGAGCTTCGAGAAGTCGAGGATGTCGTTGATCAGGTGCAGCAGGCGATGCGAGTTCGTGGTCGCGCTCTTCAGGAACTGCGCCTGTTGCGGGTTGAGCTGCCAGAACCGCTCGTCGCCCAGCAGCTCGAGGTTGCCGAGCACCACCGCCAGCGGCGTGCGCAGCTCGTGCGAGACGACGGCGACGAAGTCCGACTTGAGGCGGTCGAGCTCGAGCGTCTGCTCGAACAGCATCGAATTGGTGAGCGCGATGGCCGCCGATGACGCGAACAGCGAGAGGAAGTCCTCGTCGTCCTGCGTAAAGCCGCCGGCCTTGCCCGTCACCATGAGCGTGCCCACGACGCGCTCGTCGGCCACCAGCGGAACGACGAGCACCCCCTCGCACGGCTCAGAGCCGGGAACGGGCAAGCCGAGCCCCTCGGCGTGCATGCGACCGGCGCGACGGATCGGCGTCTGGTTGGCGGCGACGACGCCGTTGAGACCCTCGTTCAGGCGAAAGACGCGTTCCTCGAGGGCGTCGGCGGGCCCCTCGAATCCGGATGCGGCGCGGGCGCGGAACATGCCCTCCTCCTCGCCGGCGATGAACAGCGCCGACGTCGCCGCCCCCGTGATCTGGCGGGCCTTCTCGGCGATGACGCGGGAGCGGGACTCGATGCCCAGGTCGCGCGCGATGTCCTTCGACAGCTCGAACAGCGTGCGCATGCGCCACGTCGCGACGTGGATCCGTTCGCGCAGCTCCGACTCGTGGCGCGACAGGATCTCGTTGGCGGTCTTCAGTTCCGACATCAGCTTGCGGTTGGTGTCGGTCAGGCGGCGCGAGGCCAGCGCGCGCGCCAGCAGCTGGCCCAGCTCCTCGAGGTCGCACGGCTTCGTGATGTAGTCGTAGGCACCCTCTCGCAGGGCGGCGATCGCCGAGGAGATCGACACCTGGCCGGTGACGAGGATGACCGGGACGTCGGGGTTGATGGTCTTGAGGCGGCGCATGAGGTCGAGCCCCGACATGTCGCGGTCGAGGTTGAGGTCGGTCAGCACGACCTCGGGATCGAACGCGGCGAAGGCCTCGAGCGCGAGCGCGCCGGACGAGCACGTCTCGACCTCGTGCCCGCCCATGAGTGCCAGGTAGTCGCGGAAGACCTCGGCGACGGCAGGCTCGTCGTCGACGACCAGGATGCGACCCCGGACCGCCACGGCCTCGGCGGACAGGCTCACGCGGCCTCCGCGTCGGCGGCCGGGTTGCCGGCGGCCGGCGCGCCATCCGCGGCGGAGGCGACGCGGGCGGCGGCGAGCGCCGCGGCGACGAGTTCCTGCGCGCAGGTCGCGGCCGAGGCGAACGCATCCGAGCCGGGGCCGGTTGCCGCAGGCCACAGGGCGACACCCGTGCCTGGAGCGTGTCGACGCCGATCCGCGAACGGGTGTCGCGCGATCGCCGCGGTGAGCCGCTCGACGGCGCGGCTTGCGGCGTCGGCTCCCTGGTGCGGCAGCAGCAGCGCGAAGGCGTCGTCGGGAACCAGCCGCGCCACGACGTCGCTCAGGCGCGCCTTCGTCGTCACCACCTCGGCGATCGCGGCGAGGGCCTCGGCCGCGGCGGCCTCGCCCGCACTGCGGCGTACGGCGGCCAGGCGATCGAACGAGAGGACGACGACGGCACAGCGCTCGGCATAGCGCCGGCCCCGCTCGATCGCCTCGGCGACACGCTCCTCGAAGGCGAGCCGGTTGAGCAGACCCGTCACCGGATCGACGCCCGGGCGCCGGTCCGCGGCGCGCGCGGACCGGCGGGCCACGATCGGCGCGGCGAGCGCAGCGGCGGCGGCGACCAATAGATCGCGGTCAGCTTCGTTGAACGCTCCGGGCTGTCGGCTGCCCGCGTTGAGCACGCCGATCGACACCTTGTTGACGACCATCGGAACGGACACGAAGGAGCCGTGGCGCGGCGCGGCGACCGCGTCGGGCCGCGCATCGCCCCGCAAGTCCG
>JBKJNH010000053.1:0-5705 GCA_046596055.1 Candidatus Eiseniibacteriota bacterium | reverse complement strand
GGCGATGCGCTGGCTCGGCCGGCGGTCCGCCCCGCCGGCGGTCCGCTGCGCTGGCTCGGCCGGCGGTCCGCTGCGCTGGCTCGGCCGGCGGGGCGATGCGCTCGCGGTGCTGGCGATGGTCGCGTTGCGCTTCGGTCCGCTCATCGCCGCCGAGGGGCGCCGGCTCGTCCGCACCGTCGCCCTGCGCGTCGACCGGACGCCCGGCCTGTGGGCCGCTCCGGCCGTCGCCGTGCCGCTGGTGCTGAGTGCCGTGAGGCGTGCCGATCGCCTGGCCTTCGTGCTCGAGGCGCGTCACTTCGGCGCGGCCATTCGCACGCCGCCGATCGTCCACCGCTGGGACGCCGGCGACCGCATTCTCGCCGCCGCCGGCCTGGCGTTGCCGCTGCTGGCCGCCAATCTCGGGGGCGGATGAGGAACATCCGGCTGGTGATCGAGTACGACGGCGGGCGCTTTAGTGGCTGGCAGGCGCAGGCGCGCCCGGGGGTGCGGACGGTGCAGGAGGAACTCGAGTCGGTGCTCTCGCGCGTGCTGCGCGAACGCGTCGTGCTCACGGTCGCCGGTCGGACCGACACGGGAGTGCATGCCGAGGGCCAGGTGGCGAACTTCCGCACCGCGAGCGACGTGCCGCTGTCGCGGCTGGCGCGCGCGCTCGCCGGGCTCCTGCCGGCCGACGTGTCGGTGCGTGGCCTCGCGGTCGTCCCGCCGTCATTCCATGCGCGGCACTCGGCGGTGGAACGGCGCTATGCCTACCGTCTCCTCGATGCGCCGTGCGCGCCGTGGGCGGGACGCGCATGGTGGCCGTGGGCGCGGCTCGACGCGGCGGCGATGACCGCGGCGTTCGCGCCGCTGATCGGCGAACACGACTTCCGGTCATTCGCGGGCAAATCGCCCGAGACGGCGCCGGGAGCGCATGGACGGTGCCGCGTCCGCGCGCTCGCATTCACCCGTTGGGAACGAGGAGTCCTCTTCCGCGTGCATGCCAATCGCTTCCTCTATCACATGGTGCGCAACCTGGTCGGCACCGCCGTCGCGATCGAGCGGGGGCGGATCGAAGCCGCATCCCTCGCCGCCGTCCTCGCCGCGCGCGATCGTCGGCTGGCCGGGCCCACCGCGCCGCCCGACGGCCTCACGCTCGCCGGGGTGGCCTATCCGGAGCACTGCGCTCCGCTCGGCGAGATGGTCGACGGCTGGGGACGGGAGGAGCAATCGTGATCAGGGCGCGAAGCGCAGGGGTTCTGTCTCTCGCACTGTTGCTCGTGGTCCCCGCCTCGCCGATCGTCGCCGCGACGACGAACCGGGACGCTGTCGCGGCGCGCCTGGAGATCGAAGACTCCCGCCGCAACGCACTGGTGCGCGCCGCGGAGCAGGTAATGCCCGCGGTCGCCTCGATCTCCGTCACGCGCACGAGCGTCGTCCGGGAGAATCCGTTCCTGTCGTTCTTTCCGGACGAGTTCTTCGAACGTTTCTATCCGCAGACGGAGAGCCGCCAGGACGTGCCGGGCCTGGGTTCGGGCGTGATCGTCGCGGCCGACGGAACCCTGCTCACCAACGAACACGTCGTGCGGGGCGCGGAGGAGATTCGCGTCACCCTTCCGGACGGACGCACGTTCCCGGCCACCGTCCGCGGGGCGAGCCCGGTGTACGACCTCGCGGTGCTGCGCATCGACGCTCCCGGGGCGCGGCTTCCCGTCGCGAAGCTCGGCGATTCCGAGGACCTGATCGTCGGCGAATGGGCGATCGCGATCGGCAACCCGTTCGGCTTCCTGCTCAACGACCCGTCACCGTCGGTCACGGTGGGCGTCGTCAGCGCGACGGGCCGCGACATCAAGGGCGGCGTGTCCGAGGGCGGCATCTACAAGAACATGATCCAGACCGACGCCGCGATCAATCCGGGCAACTCGGGCGGGCCGCTGGTGAACGGGCTGGGCGAGGTGATCGGCATCAACACGTTCATCTTCACGCGCGGCGGCGGATCGCTCGGGATGGGCTTCGCGATCCCGATCGGAACCGCCAAGCGCATCCTCCTTGAGATCGGGAAGTATGGGCGCATTCGCCTCGCATGGTCGGGCCTGCAGGTGCAGCCGGTCACGCCGTACCTTGCGGCGCGGCTCAACATCGCGAAGCCCGGCGGGCTGGTCATCAGCCGCGTCGAGGCGAAGAGCCCGGCGGCCGAGGCGGGCGTGCGCGTGGGGGACATCATCTACCGCGTCAACGGCGAGGCCGTGAACACCGCGGAGGATGCGCAGCGTTCGATCTTCGGCGCCGGCGTCGGCGACCGCGTGCGCCTCGCGCTCGAACGGGCCGGACAACCGATCGACGCCTCGCTGACCCTCGCCGAGCACACGGAGACCACACCATGATCGAGCGTTACTCCCGGCCCGCGATGTCCGCGATCTGGGACGACCGGGCGCGGTTCGGTCGCTGGGTCAAGGTCGAGGTGGCTGCACTCGCCGCCCAGGAGGCCGCCGGCCTCGTGCCCGCGGGAACGGCCGCCGCGATCGAGCGCGACGCCTCGTTCGATGCGGCGCGCATCGACGCGCTCGAGGCGACGCTGCACCACGACGTGATCGCGTTCCTCACCGATGTCGGAGCATCGCTCGGCGCCGAGAAGCGCTTCCTGCACCAGGGGATGACCTCGTCCGACCTGGTCGACACCGCGCTCGCGCTCGCCGTCGGCGAAGCCGGCCGAGCGCTCGAGCCCGGCCTCGACCGGCTCGCCATCGCACTGCTCGCGCTGGCCGAGCGGCATCGCCGCACTGTCATGGTGGGCCGCACGCACGGTGTGCACGCCGAGCCGATGACGTTCGGGCTCAAGGTCCTTACGTGGGCGACCGCGCTGGCGCGCTCGCGCCGACTGCTCGCCGCGGCGCTGGCCGAGACGGCGGTGGGCAAGCTCTCCGGCGCGGTCGGCCAGGCGGCGCACCTGCCCCTCGCGGTCGAGGAGAGGTTCTGCGCGGCGCTGGGCCTCGTGCCCGAACCGGTGGCGACGCAGGTCGTCGCTCGCGATCGCCACGCCGCGCTGCTCGCCGCACTGGCGCATCTCGCGGCGAACTACGAGCGCATCGCCACCGAGATCCGGCACCTGCAGCGCACCGAGGTGCGCGAGGTCGAGGAGCCCTTCGGCCGCGGCCAGAAAGGCAGCTCGGCGATGCCGCACAAGCGCAACCCGGTGGTCTGCGAGCGCATCACGGGCCTGGCCCGCCTGTTTCGCGGCTATGCGACCGCCGGCTTCGAGAACGTCGCCCTCTGGCACGAGCGCGACATCAGCCATTCGTCGGTCGAGCGGGTCGTCCTGCCCGATGCGTTCCTGCTGGCCGACTACCTGACCGATCGCCTCGCGTGGGTGATCGAGGGCCTCGTCGTCGATGCGCCGCGCATGCGCGCGAATCTCGATGCCAGCGGCGGCCTCGTGTTCTCGCAGCGCGTCCTGCTGGCGCTGACGGCGGCGGGGATGGGGCGCGAGGAGGCGTATGCCGTCGTGCAGGACTGTGCCATGAAGGCGTGGCGGGGGGAGGGCACGTTCGCCGCGTTCCTCTCCGCCGAGCCCGCCGTGCGGTCGACGCTCGGCGACGACCTCGCTGCCTGCTTCGACGTCGAGTTCTACCTGCACTCGGTCGACGCGCTGTTCGCCCGCGCCCGCTCCGCCGTGGGGATGGCGTGACCGCCGCGGCCGCCCGTCCCGCGCCCTACGGGCTCCCGGACTTCCGCGACGAGGCGTCCTGCCGGGCGCTGGCGCTGCGCCTGGCCCCGGCCGGCATCCGCCTCGACGCGAGCGAGTTGGCCCTCCTCGTCGAGCGCCTGGGCCGCGCGCCGCGGTGGGCGGAGATGGTGATCATGAACACGATGTGGAGCGAGCACTGCTCGTACAAGTCGACGCGCCATCTCCTGAAGGGCCTGCCGACCGAGGCGCCCCAAGTGGTGCTCGGGCCCGGCGAGGATGCCGGCGCGGTCACGCTGGGCACGCACGAGGGCCGGGAGTGGCTTCTGGTCGTCGCCCACGAGAGCCACAACCACCCGAGCCAGATCGTCCCCTACGAGGGTGCGGCCACGGGCGTGGGTGGCATCGTGCGCGACGTCTACTGCATGGGCGCCGAGGTGGTCGGCGTGCTCGACGCGCTGCGCATGGGCACGGGACGGCGCGGCGGCGGCCTGCTCGCGCGCGAGATCCTGGGCGGAGTCGTCGCCGGGATCGCCGACTACGGCAATGCGCTCGGCGTGCCCAACCTGGGCGGCGACCTCGTGTTCGACACGGGCTTCGACGCGAACGTTCTCGTCAATGTCGTGGCCGTGGGGGTGGTCGAGGCGGACTCGCTCGTGCGCTCGCGCGTGCCGGGGCCGGGCGACTTCGCGTTCGTGCTCGTCGGCAAGCCGACGGACTCTTCGGGGTTCGGCGGCGCCGCGTTCTCGTCCGGCGTCCTCGACGACTCGACCGACCAACGCGGCGCGGTGCAATTGCCGGACCCCTTCCTCAAGCGCGTGCTCGCGGTGGCGAACGCCGCCGTGCTCGAGCGCGCGAAAGCGGCAGGCTGGGCGATCGGCTGGAAGGACCTGGGCGCGGGGGGCATCGCGTGCGTGACCAGCGAGCTGGCCGATGCCGGCGGCGCCGGGGTCGACGTGTTCCTCGACGGGGCGCACCGGGTGTCGGAACCGTTGCCCCCCGAGGTCTTTCTCTGCGCGGAGACGCAGGAGCGCTTTTGCTGGGTCGTTCCGTGGGAGGTGCGCGACGAGGTCGTCGCGATCTTCCGCGACCGCTTCCGCCTCGGCGACATTTATCCCGGCGCCGGCGCCTCCGTGATCGGGCGCACGCGCAACGATGGTGTCTATCGAGCAACGTGGCACGGCGAGACGGTGGTCGAGTGCCCGGTCTCGTTCCTGACCTCCGGCGTCCGCCGCGAGCGCGCAGCGATCGAGACGAAGCCCGACGGCGAAGTCCTGTCGTCGGCCGGCGACGGCCCGGACTCCGCCATTGCGCTCGGAATCGAGCTCGCGGCGGCGCTTGCCTCACCGGCGCTCTGCTCGCGCGCCCCGCTGTACCGCCGGTACGATCCGGAGGTGCGCGGCGCCACGTTCGTCCGCGCCGGCGAGGCCGACGCGGGCGCCCTTGCCCCGGTTCCCGGCGCGCCGTTCGGGTTCGCGGTCAGCGTCGACGGAAACCCGCGCCTGGGTGCGCTCGATCCCGAACTCGGGGCCTCCTTTGCGGTGGGAGAAGCGGCGCGAAATGTCGCCGCCATCGGGGCTTACCCGTGGTGTCTCACGGATTGCCTCAACTACGGCCGCCCCGAGGATCCGGCGGTCATGGGCGCGCTCACCCGCGGGATCGCGGGTCTTGGCGCCGCCGCCCGCGGGCTCGGGACGCTGCCGGAGCTCGGACCCAACGAGTCGATCGAGGCGTGGGCGACCCGCGTGCGCGGCGAGCTTCCTGCGCTGCCGTTCGTCAGCGGAAACGTCAGCCTGTACAACGAGGACAGCGCGGGCGCGGCGATCCCGCCGTCGCCGATCGTCGCGTGCTTTGGCCGCTTCCCCGACCTGTCACACCACTCGACGCCGGGGTTCAAGCAGGCCGGCAGCGCTCTTCTCCTGGTCGGTCCGCCGCGAGGCGCGCTCGGCGGCTCGGTGTACGCGGAACGCCACGGGCTCAGCGGTCGCCCGCTGCCTGGCTTCGATCCGATCCGCGAGCGCGGCGAGATCGCGCTCGTCGTCGCCGC
>JBKJNH010000224.1:0-4199 GCA_046596055.1 Candidatus Eiseniibacteriota bacterium | reverse complement strand
TGATCGTGAAATACCGCGCCAAGGCCGTGCGGCTCGTCCTGTAAGACGACTTCGGTGAAGAACACCAATACTACCTCTCGGCCAGTGGGCCGCGGCGAGTTCGCCGCGTGCAGAACCACGCCACCTACGCCGCGATGGTCGAGGAAATGGACAACGCCGCCGGCCGCATCCTGCGCAAACTCGACGAGCTCGGCCTCGCCGACAACACGCTCGTGATCTTTGCCTCGGACAACGGCGGCCTCTCCACCGCCGAGGGCGCGCCCACCTCCAATCTTCCGTTGCGCGGCGGCAAGGGCTGGCTCTACGAAGGCGGCATCCGCACTCCGTGGCTCATCCGCCTGCCCGGCGCGGCACGCAACGGCCAGACGAGCGCGACGCCGATCATGAGCATCGACATCTTTCCCACCGCGCTCGCCGCCGCCGGCGCGCCGCTCCCCGTCGGCCTGAAGATCGACGGCGTCAATCTGTTGCCCCATCTGCGCGGCGAGCCCGCGCCCACGCGCGACGCGCTGTACTGGCACTATCCGCACTACGGCAACCAGGGCGGCTTTCCCGGTGGAGCGATTCGCCTCGGCGACTGGAAGCTCGTGGAGAACTACGAAGACGGCTCGGTCGCACTCTTCAACCTCCGCGACGATCTCGGCGAACGCCACGACCTCGCCAAGGCCGAACCCGCGAGAGTCGCGACCCTGCGCACGCGCCTCCACGCGTGGTATCGCGAAACGGGCGCAAACTTTCTCCGCGCCAAACCCGACGGACCCGCGCCATGGTCGCCCTGAACAAATCGCCCTGGCGCGGGCGGTCCGACGGCCAGCGCGACCTAGACGTCGAGCGGATGACGCATCGCCGTCAGTACGCGCACGGGCCCGGGCAGTCCGGCGGCGAGCAGCGGAGCATTCTTCGTCCAGTGCTTCCACGTCGTGAACGTCACGCGTTGACTCGCTGGTCTGGATTTGCCTTCGATGAACCATGTGGGGATCTCGCGAATCGCCGCCGGATTCCCACCACCTCCGCCGTATTCGTACTCCGCCGGTAGTTGCTCGTCGCCGATCAGGCGGTTGGGCCAGAGCGACGTCACGCGCACCTCGAGCTCGTTGGGCGCGCCGGCGCGCAACGCGTCGGTGACATCCACGCGATAGGGCGGCTTCCACACGGCGCCAACGTCCGTGCCGTTCACCAGCACCTGCGCGAGCACCTCCACGCGCCCGAGGTCGATGAACACGCGCCGGTCGGCCGCACTCCGCGGCGCCATGAAGCTGTTGTGGTACGACGCCGTGCCGGCGAAGTACCTCACGGCGGGATCTTCGTGCAGATGCAGCGACTCGAGACGGGGCAGCGTGACCTCCGCCGGTGCGCCGCGGTTCGCCTGAAACTGCACGCGCCAGGAGCCGCCCACCGTCGCCGGTGGCGGGAGGTCCACGACGCGAACGGTCGCGCTTCGCCCGGCCGCCCCCTGTAGCGCGTACTCACCGTTCTCCCACAGCCACAGCCCGGGCGCCGACCCAGTGGCCACGAGCGCCGCGGGAGGCAGGTCGGGATGGGGCACCATGGCGGCGAGCTCGCGAACGCGGTCGTCGGTAGCCGCGCCGCGGATTAGAACCGGCTCGGAGTTGTCGCCCTCGAAATGGACGAAGCGCACGTTGGCGTCCGGCGAGCCGAGTCCGGGATGCACCATGCGTCCGCTTCGCTGCCCCGTCTTCGCCAGGCGGCCGTTGATGTAGAGCGACGGAGTGCCGGCCCGGTACACCACCGCGAGATGGTTCCACCCCGACATCGGCTGTGCGGCGGAGAGCACCGCCGCGAACATGTTGCCGCTGCGCTCGTACACCACGACGCCATCGCGCCCGGCGGTGAAGCCCACTGCGCTGTGGCCAGCGGCGTAGAGCGCTACCCCATCGCCAGGGTGCACCACGAAATTCGACGCGTTGTCTCCCGCTAACCCTTCGATGGACTCGGCGGGGAACGACTGACCCGCGTAGAGCTCGATCTCCGGCTTCACCCACACCGAGATCGCGAAGTCGTTCGCGACGTCCGGGTACACCGCGTTCGGCAGGGACGCGAAGTCCGACGTCGTCACGATCGCGCGGCCATCCTTCGTAATCGCGCGCAATGCGCGGGGCGATGCGGGCTCGCGGAAGACGACGAACACGGAGCCCGACGGCTCGAGTCGGATCGGCATGCGAACGCGTCCGCCGGACGCCTCGTAGGCCGGCGCAGGAGACATCGTTCCCGATACCGCATCCCAGAGCTCCGGCCGCTTTCCATCGACGCGGAAGCTGGCGACGATCTCCTCGACGCGACGCTGGTGGTTGGTGACGAAGTAGATGTCCGTCGTGCCGTCGCGCCGATGCAGGTAGCGCACGTCGCGGTCTGCGTTGCGGCTGGTAAACTGGAAGTCGGGCGCGACCTTCAGCTTGTCGAGCACTACACGCAACGATTGCGGCCGGAAGACGCGCCCCTTTCCCACGGTGCGCTCGCTCTCGCTGCCGGCGCCCCAGAGCTCGACCGCGATACGCTTGATCTCCGCGTCGTTCGCCTTCGCGTTGGTGAGGCCGAAGGCGTACGTGGGAGGGGTGCCGACCAGCCAGGCGCCCTGACGCACGAGGTCGCGCAGTTTGCGCGCGAGCGTTACGGTCATGCCGGTCATGGGCTGGAGCACGAGCAGGCGGTATTTGGTGCCATTCGGCATCACCACACGCCCGTTCTGCACGCGCGCCTGCTTCATCAGCGCCTTGGGATCGATCACGTCGTAATCGTGTCCAGCCGGAGGCGCAGGATCGAGCGGCACCTTCGTGGGGTTGTCCGGGTTGGGCATCTCCGCTGGCGCGCTCTCGCCGTTCACGTAGAGCAGGTCGCCGACGAACAACCCCTGGCGCAGCAGGTACTGCGCGCGCGCGACGTACTGTAGCCACGGGCCCGCGTGCTCGAACCAGGTATTGGTGCGGTCGAAGTGGGAGCCCCAGGGGCCCATCGTCATGCCCGGCACCGCATCCGGGTGCGGCTGGTGCGCGAAGCGGTGGAAGATGTAGCGCGTCAGTCCGTACGTGTACATCAGATCCCCGATCGCCTTCGTCGCGTACGGGTGCTCCTGCCACTTCGAGTACAGCGCCCGTCCCGTGAACGCCTCCGCACCGACGACTGGCTTGTCCCACACGTGCGCAATCGACGAAGCGAGCTTGAGGCTCCAGCCCCACTGCGCGCCTGCCTGGCGCAGCCAGAACTCGCCCATCGGCTCGTCCACGAGCGCGCCGACCTGGAGCTCGTCGAACGGACCGTTGTTCGGTCCGTAGGGTTCGGTGTGCGACTTCATCCCGTGCTGCTTGCACAGCGCCGCGAACTTCGCGTAGTAATTGTCCGCGATGAGGTCGGCCTGCGCGCGACGCACGTCCCAGAGGAATCGTTCCGTGGTTTCCGAGTCTCCGACGACGCGCCCCGTCATCGCCGGCATGTATCGCATGAGATCGTAGCCGCGGCGCCTGCGGAACTCCGCCGGAAAGCTCGGCGTCCAGTTCTGCATCCCCACCTCGTAGCTGTCGACCAGGGCGCCGAGGAGCTTCTTCGCCGCGAGCGGCTTGAACGACTCGTACAGCTTTCCAAAGTACGAGTCGAAGTGGAATTGCATCGCGTCCGCGTCGAACTTGTCGACTTCGAGGCCCTGGCCGGTGTCGGACGGTGCGTTCTGCATCCGCGCCGTCGGGGTGTGCCCGATGCGCAGGATCGTCCACCGCCCCGCGGGCGCGTCCCAGGCGAGCGTGCCATCGGCGCGCAGGTAGCGCGTCACGTCCACGACCGAGCGCGGATCGATGGCCGAGCCGAGATCGGCGGCCGGCGACTGCTCCTGATTGCGCAGTCGCGCGAGATTCGTCTTCGCCGGCCAGTTCGCAATGCGCGCGATGGGTGAGAGCTGGAACTCGCTCACCCGGCGCGGCTGCCGGGTGCCAAAGCGGAAGAACCGTCCACGAACGGCAGCGAAGGTCGCGGCAAGCGGAATGTTCGGTCCAGCCGCGTTGCCGCCGGTCGCGCCACCAGCCAGAGCGGCGAACTCCGCGACGGGGCGGAACGAGACACCATCGTCCGACACCTCCAGCGAGGGTGGCTGCGGCGGCCCACCGCCCGGCGTGCCGGGAATGTTGGCTGTGTGCACGATCACCGAGCGCGCCTCGAACGGCTCGGTGAACTCGTAGGTGATGTACGCCGGC
>JBKJNH010000118.1:0-14152 GCA_046596055.1 Candidatus Eiseniibacteriota bacterium | reverse complement strand
GCGGATCTGCTCGCTCTGCTTGTACGTCGAGTCGTGCTCCTCGTCGACCAGCACCAGCCCGAGACCGGGCAACGGCGCGAACACGGCCGAACGCGCGCCGACGACGACGTCGAGACCGCCGCGCCGGGCGCGCTCCCACGTGGCGCGGCGCTCGCCGAGCGCCAGGTACGAGTGCAGCACGCCCACCCGATCGCCGAAGCGGCCACGGAACGCGTGCACGATCTGGTGGGCGAGCGCGACCTCGGGCACGAGCACGAGGACGCGGCGTCCGCCGGCGATCGTCGCGCGCGCGGCGGCGAGGTAGACCTCGGTCTTCCCGCTGCCGGTGACGCCGTGCAGCAGGAACGCGGCGTACGCGCGCGCGTCGAGCGCACGGGCGATCGTCTCACCCGCGGCGTGCTGGGCTGTGGTGAGCTTGTGCATTCCGGAGGCGCCAGGATCGCCGACGGGGGCGATCTCGCCGGGGGCGGCAAGCCCGCTGCCGACTCCGCCACCCGCGCCCGCCTGCTTGCGGGCCCGGCTGCCGCCGAAGCCTTCGAGACCGCCCGGCAGCGCGGCGGCGAGCACGCGCCCGATCGGCGCCATGTAGTAGTCGGCGATCCACGCACACAGGCGCAGGAGGTCGGGCGGGAACACGACGTCGTCACCGACCACGCCGAGGATTGCTTTTACGCCCGCACGATCGGCGTCGCGCGCGGGCTCGACGACGAAGCCCCGGCGCTCGCGCGCACCGAACGGGCAACGCACTTCGGCGCCGGGTCGCGCGCGCGACTCGAGCTCGGGCGGAACGGAATACAGGAAGGTGCGGCGAACGGGGACGGGAAAGGCGACGCGCACGAAGGTCACGCGCGCAGTCTACGCCCGGGCCGTCCAGGATTCCACGGCGCGGCCGCCCGGGCGGGCGGCGCCTGCGCCGGGTGCGCTCAGGAGGCCTGGCGCTCCTGCACGTCGGTCGAGTTGGCATGACCGAGGATGGCGTTGATGCGCTCGACCAGCTTGCGCGGCGAGAACGGCTTCGTGATGTAGTCGTCGGCGCCGACTTCGAAGCCGGTCTTCTGGTCGACGTTGCGGCCCTTCGCCGACAGCAGGATGACCGGGATGTCGCGCGTCTCCTCGCGGCTCTTCAGCACCTTGCACGTCTCGTAACCGTCGAGCTTCGGCATCATGATATCGAGCACGATGAGGTCCGGCTTCTGCTGCGCGACCCGCTCGAGCGCCTGCTCTCCGTCGAGGGCGGTCACGACTTCGTACCCCTCCATGCCGAGCGAGAAGTCGAGAATGTGGACGATGTACACCTCGTCGTCGACGACCAGAATACGTCCCTTGGACACCCGAATCACCTCCCTGTCCGGCTGGATGGAGCGGTCATGCCGCCTCCGCGGCGTCGGATCGGCCCTGGGCCCATCCCCGGTCGAGCCATCCTTCCTCGACCCCGAGTACGACGAGTGCTTCCACCACCATCGGGTCGAACTCGTGTCCGGCCCGCATTCGCAAGTCCTCGATCGCGTCCACCGCGGTGCACTGCGCTCCCGCGGTCGTTCCTGTCACCGCCTCCTCGAAGGCGGCCACCACCGCGAGGATCCGTGCCCCGAGGGCGATCTCGTCGCCCACCAGGCCCTGCGGAGTTCCCGCGCCGTCGACGCGCTCGTGACGGTGCGCGAGAACCTCGCGCACGGCCTCGGGCCGGTCGCTCTCGGCATCGCCGAGGCGTCCGTCGAACATCGTGGCGTCCACCGCATCGGCGGCCGTCGCCCACGCCACGTGCGCCGCCTGGTCGGGCGGCAGGCCGAGGACTCGCGCCAGGAGTCGCGCGCGCTGCACCCGGTCCGACGTGGCCACGCGACCCAGCGACAGTCGCGTCACTTCCCCGCGCAGCAGCTCGGCCGAACCGGCCATCGCCGCGTGCGCCTCCTGCATCCGGTTCGCCTGCGACAGCACCGAACCGATCCGCTCCGCCAGCGAGGTCAGCACCGCCTCCTCTGCCGGACCGTGTGTCGCGGGCCAGATCGTCACGAGCGAGCCGATGGTCCGACCCTCGTGCACCACCGGAACCGCGAGACGCGGGCCCTCACCGAGTGCGGCGAGCAGCGCGTCGTCTCCACCCCGATCGGCCCGCACCGGCAATCCGATCGACGCCCGTACCGCGTGTCCCCCTTCAACGGGCGCCACCAGCGCGACCCGTTCGAGTCCGAGGACTCCCGCCGTCCAGGCCAGGTTGAGACGCAGCGCTTCGTCCGCGTCACCGTGCGCCGTCACCGGCGTCGGCGTGGCCTGTGCCGCGGGATTCTTCGCCTTGCGCGGCAGTCGCGCCGTAAACGTCGATCCCTCGCCGATCGCCGAGTGCACCGCGAGGCTGCCGCCGTGCACCTCGACGATGGACTTGCACAACGCGAGACCCAGCCCCGTCCCTCCGAAGCGCCGCACCAGGGTCTGGTCGACCTGATAGAAGCGCTCGAAGACGCGATCGAGCTGGTCCTCGGGGATCCCGATCCCGGTGTCCTCGACCGTGAGGACGAGGCCCCGTTCATCGGCATCCGCCGTGATGCGAACCGCTCCCCCGGGTGCCGTGAACTTGATGGCATTGCCGCCCAGGTGGAGGATGAGCTGCTTCAGCAACTCGAGATCCGCCTCGATCCTGATGTCGGCAGCCCGGAGCTCGGTCTGAAGGGAAACCTTCTTGGCGTCGGCCATGGGCTTGAGGGCCAGTGCAGCGGCCTCCAGCGGCCCCGCCACGTCGAGGGACCGGAACTCGAGCGGGTTGCTCCCCCGCTCGAGGTGCGAGAACGACAGGATCGAGTCGATCAGGTCGGAGAGCCGGCGGCTCTCCTCGTCGAGGATGCCGACGAAGCGCAACGGCGCCTCGAGGCCCGGCTTGTCGAGGTCGTCGCGCAGGCTGTCGAGGTACGCGCGGATCGAGGTCAGCGGCGTGCGCAGCTCGTGTGACACCGCGGACAGGAACGCCGACTTGAGCTGGTTGAGCTCGCCCATGCGACGGTTCACCGCCTCGAGCTCGCGCCCGTGCTCACCGAGCGACTGGACGAGGCGCGAGTTCTCCAGGGCCACCACGACGTGGTTGCCGAAGATCTCGAGCATCTCGATCGTCTCGCGCGAAGGCACGAGGCGATCGACCGGATCGTCGACCGAGAGGTAGGCCATCAGCTCGCCGGTGCGCGTGTACAGCGGCACGAGCAGCACGTCCTCGGGGTGCCACTCCCAGTCCTCGCGCGTCCCCAGGTCGTGGACGATGCCGTCGGGCAGGCGGCGGCTGAACTGGTTCTTGTGGCTGATGAAGTACGAGCGGCTGACGCGGAACTCGTCCGTCAGCCATGACTGGAACTCGCCGACCGGGACGTCCGCGGCCTCGAGGTGCGCGATCGCGACGGGCGACAGGCCGGCGAAGGCACGCGCGCGCAGCGCGTTCGACTGCGGATCGAGGATGCGCAACAGCACGATCCGGAACCCCAGGCTCTTCTGCACCGCGCCCACGATCTGTCCCAGCAACGAATCGATGTCGAGGCTCGAGTTGAGCCGCGTGACGACCTCGAGGATGCGATGGAGTTTCTCCATGCGCGCCTTCCCGGTCTCGACCTGGCTGAAATAGAGCCGCGATAGCCGCTCGCGCATCTGCTCGAGATCGCGCACGCGCTGGCGGAGCTGTTGCATCTCGCTCCACGTCGACTTGACCGATCCGCCGCGGATCCCCCGCGGCCGGGCGGTGCGTCCCATCAGGCCGCCTCCTCCCGTTCCTCGGCCATCCAACCTTCGTCGGCGAGCGAGACGGCCAGAGCCTCGATCACCGCCGCGTCGAAGCGGACTCCGGCAGCCTCGCGCAACGCGAAGAGCGCCTCGTCGACCGTGAACGCCGTGCGATACGACCGGCCTTGGGTGAGGCCGGCGAACTCGTCGATCACGCCGAGGATGCGGGCGCCGGTGGGGATTTCCTCCCCGCACAGCCCGTGCGGCCGGCCGCTGCCGTCGAGACGCTCGGCCCGCGTCAGGAGCAGCGCGCGCGCCGCCTGGGCGTCCTCCTCGGACCACGCCGCGCCGCCGTCGCCGGCGGTCAGGCGGGAGATCGCCTTCGCGGTCGCCGCGTCGACGCCCATGCGCTCCGCGACGCGCGACGCGTGGCGCGACAGCACCGCGGCGTCGAGCCACAGGTCGCGCCGCACGCGTGCGACGGACTGCACCGAGGCTTTCGCCTCGGCCACGACCGCCGTGGAATCGGGATAGGCGTGGGCGCGCGCCAGTGCCGCCGAGATGCGACCGACCAGCGACGTGAGCAGCTCGAGGTCGGACTCGTCGAACTCGGCACGCGAGCGCTTGTCGGTGACGTTGACCACGCCGACGAGGACGCCGCCGACCGCGAGCGGCGCGCACAGCAGCGACTTCGTCGAGTACTGCGGGTGGCTTTTCTTGCCGAAGCGACGATCGGTCTCGATGTTCTCGACCCGCACCGGATGGCCGGCCGACAGCACCGTGCCGGCGACGCCGCCGCGGAAGTGCATGCGCCGCGAGCGCGCGTCGGGGTCGAGGCCGCGCGACGCCACGACGCACAGGTCGCCCGCCTCGGCGTCGACCAGGAGCGTCGAGACGATGTCCGCCGCCATGACTTCGGCGATCATGCCCATCGCGGCATCGAGCAGGTCGCACACGTCGGCGCGACTCGCCAGCGAGGCCGCGATCGAACGCACCTGCGCCGGCGCGAGCTGGCGGCGGGGCAGGAGTGCCGAGAAGATCGATCCACCGGTCGGCGCATTCTCGACCCACAGGCGGCCGCCGTGCAGGTCGACGATGTGTCGCGCGATCGCCAGGCCCAGGCCCGTGCCCTGCACGCGCCGGCCGCCCTTGAGCTCGACACGGTGGAAGCGCTCGAAGATGCGCTCGAGCTGGTCCTCCGGAATGCCGCCGCCCTGATCGGTCACCGACATGCGCCACCGGTCCGCGCCGACTTCCTCGGCGCGCAGCGTCACCGTCGTCCCCGCGGGCGAGAACTTGATCGCGTTGCCCATCAGGTTGAACAGGAGCTGCTTGAGGAGATCGCCGTCGGCCTCCACGTCGACGAGCGAGGCGCCCTCCTCGATCACGAGCGCAACGCGCTGCTTCGTCGCATCGGGCTCGAGTGCCTGCACCACGTCCTCGAGGAGCGCCTCGGGCCTCAGCGAACTCACCTTGAGCGGGCGGAGGTGGGCTTCCAGGCGCGACAGGTCCAGCGCGTCGCCGATCAGGCGGCCCAGTCGGTCGCACTCCTCGTCGATGACGTGCAGGAACTCGCGGCGCTGCGCGAACTCGTCGTCCGGCGCGTCGATCAGGGTCTCGGTGTAGGCCTTGATCGAGGTCAGCGGCGTGCGGATCTCGTGGGCGACGACGGCGATCAGCTCGCTGAACAGCGCCTCTCCGGAGTTGGCCTTGAGCTCGAGCGCCTCCATGCGTTCGCGCTGGTGCGCCCGCTCGAGCTGGCCGGCGTGGCGCTCGAGCGCCAGGGCGCACAGGTCGGCGTACACGCGCGCGTTCGCCACGCCCGGGGCCGCGACGCCGGTGAGCGGAACGGCCGGCAGCGCGATGCGCAGGAAACCATGCAGGACGTCGCCGGCGCGGACGGGCAGTCCGAGGATCGCGCCGTTTGCCCGCGGACCGAACGCTTCACCGGCGGCGTTTTCGCGCACGAGCGGTGCCTCGTTGTGCAGCAGCCACTCGAGCGCGCCGCCGGGCTCGGGCAGGAGCACGGGTCCGTCGAACGTGCGGGCGCGCAGCGTGCCGCTGGCGGAGTCGAGGTGATCGAGTCGCCACGCGGTCCCGCCGACCGCCCCCTGCGCGGCATCGGCGCAGACGGCGATCTGTGCCGTGACGTCATCGCAGGTGGTCAGCACGAACGCCGCAGCCGCGCACGGTGACGTCGCCGTCGTGGGCGCGGGCGATCCGACGGCGGCGCCGCGATTCCGCTGGGCGGGCCGGAGACTCACGCCGCCTTCGACTTCCGCGGCGGCGGAGGCGCCTCGAGCTTCGGGGGAGTGCCGTACGGCGTCTCGGGTGCGACCGCGCTCTGGCGGCGACGGCGCTCGCTGACGACGACGAAACCCGCCTGGCTCTTCCCGTATTCCTTGAGTTCGCGCAACTGGTCGTCGAGCTGCGCGAGGTGCACCCCCATCGCCGGATCGTACGTCGCGAGCGCGATGGTCACGCTCATCAGCGGGAAGTCCTCGTACTCGTGACGGCGGTTGAGGACACGCACCGAACCGCGAAGCCGATCCTCCTCCTCGTACAGGAGCGGCATGCGGTCCATGAGGCGACTCTTCATGGCCTCGGCGAGATCTTCCGCACGGCCGGGCTCGGTGATGACGGTGAAGTCGTCGCCGCCGATGTGGCCGACGAAGTCCCCGGCGACACCCTGGCTCTCGATGACCTCGGCGAGCGACTCGGCCACCGCGGTGATCGCAGTGTCGCCGACCGGGAAGCCGTAGCGATCGTTGAACGACTTGAAGCTGTCGATGTCGAGGAACATCTGCGTGAACGCCTCGCCCGCATCGGCGCGACGCTGGCGCTCGGCGAGGATCGAGAGGTTGCCCGGCAGCCCGGTGAGCGGGCTGACGGAGCGCTGCGTTTTGGCCCACTCGACCTGGTTCTTGACCCGCTGAGCGAGCTCGCGATTGCTCTTCCACGGCTTCCCGATGTAGTCGTTCGCACCGTGCTCGAGTCCCTCGATGCGATCGCTCTCCTCCTGCTTGGCGGTGAGCAGGATGATCGGGATGTGGCGAGTGCGGTAGTGGGCCCGCAGGCGCTGGCAGGCCTCGAAGCCGTCCATGCGCGGCATCATGACGTCGAGGAGCACGAGATCGGGTTGCTCGCGAAGGCCGATCTCGACCGCCTCCTGTCCGTCCTCGGCGATGAGGACGGAGTAGCCCTCCCGCTCGAGGATGTGGCAGAGGGCCTCGCGAATGCGCGGTTCGTCGTCGGCAACCAGAATTCGGGGCTTTTCCGGCGTCACGTGCGATCCCCTCTCCCGGGGTCACAGCCGTCCGGACTCGACGCGCCACGCGCCGAGACGGGGACCCCGCCGCGTTATCGGCGCAAGTCCCGTGCCGCCAGAGGACTTCCCGATGCGGGGTCCGCAGGGCCACGGCCGGCGACGCCCCGGAGAGACGCAAGCCGTCATGGACCCCAGATGCAACATCTTGCAAGACAGTGGTTTAACTGAAATCCAGGCCCCAGCCCTCAATGCCACGCCTGCCCCACGATTTTCCCCGCCGCCGCCGCCCCGTTTCGATCCGAGACCACGGCAGATCGGGCGAACGGCACGATTTCGGGCCGGGGGCGAGCGATTTGCGACCGGTGCCGTCAGGGCCCGGCGCGCATTCCCATGCGGTTACGCGGGGGACTTCGCGCCGAGCATGCCGCTTTCGTCGAGGCTCGGCACCGGCTCGAGGTCGAGCCCGTCGCGCTCGCCGCGCGCCAGCCGAAAGCCACCGACGAGCGCGATCATCGCCGCGTTGTCGGCGCACAGCGCCGGGCTCGGCCGGTACGCGGGGATCCCCAGCCGCGCCCCGATGTCCGCGAGGCCGTCGCGCAGCCGCGAGTTGCAGGCCACGCCCCCGCCGACCGCGAGCGACCGCGCGCCGTGACGACGCGCCGCCGTCTCGAGTTTCGCCAGGAGCGGATCGACCGCGGCGACCTGGAAGGAGGCGCAGAGGTCCGCCCGAAGCCGCGTCGCCTCGTCCGAGTCCGGCGCGTCGCGCAACACGGCGCCGGCCGGCCCCTCGATCAACCGCCGGGTCGCCGCCTTGAGCCCCGAATACGACAGGTCGAGGTCGCCGAAGCCGCTCATGCCGCGGGGCAGGGGATGCCGCGACGCATCGCCCTGCGCGGCGAGTCGGTCGACGACCGGACCGCCAGGAAAGCCCAGCCCCAGCAGCTTCGCGGCCTTGTCGAACGCCTCGCCGATCGCGTCGTCGCGGGTCGTTCCGATCAGCGAGTACGCGCCGATCGCATGGACCAGGAAGATTTCGGAGTGCCCCCCCGAGACCACGGCGCCGACCGCCGGGAACTCGAGCTCGGCGCCCTCGAGCAGCGGCGCCAGCAGGTGTGCCTCGATGTGGTTGACGCCGACGAACGGCCGATCGAGCGCGACCGCCAGCGCCTTCGCGTAGCTGACGCCGACGAGCAGCGCGCCGAGCAGCCCGGGTGCCCGCGTCACGGCGATGCCATCGATGTCGTCGAAGCCGAGGTCCGCCTCGGCGAGCGCCCGTTCGACCGCACCGGGCAGCAGCTCGAGGTGGGCCCGCGAGGCCAGCTCGGGCACGACCCCGCCGAACTCCCGGTGCACGTCCTGCACGGCAACCACGTTGGAGAGGAGCCGGGGGGGCCGGGGGCCGTGGTCGACCACGGCGGCCGCGGTGTCGTCGCAGGAGGTCTCGATGCCAAGCACGATCATTGGTAGATCCTAGCATCCGCGGGTCATCCGATCGCGGGCGGGGCTCGTATTCCCCGGTGAGGCCCAGAAACCCGATCCCCAACCCAGTCCGGAGGTCATCCGATGTCCCGTCCGCTTTCGCTCGTCCGCGCCATGCTGCTCGCCGGCGCCGTCTTCACCCTGCCGTCGATCGCCCTCGCCTCGAGCCACCGCGAGGCCCCCGCCATCGCCGAGGATCCCGTCGCGGACAACCTCGACGTCTATGCCTTCGTCAGCCCCGATGCCCCCGGCACGGTCACCCTGATCGCGACCTACAACGGCGTGCAGGAGCCCGGCGGCGGCCCCAACTTCTACAAGTTCGGCGACGAGGTGCTGTACCAGGTCAAGGTCAACAACGACGGCGATCCCGCCGCCGAGATCGTGTACAACTTCCGGTTCTCGACCGCCACGCGCAACCCGAACACGTTCCTGTACAACGTCGGCCCGATCAACTCGCTGACCGATCCGAACTGGAATCGCCCGCAGACCTACCAGGTCTACGTCACCAGCGAGGAGTCGAGCGGTCGCCGCGTGCTGGGCAACGACCTGTACACGACGCCGTCGAACATCGGCCCCGCGTCGACGCCGAACTGGCCCGCGCTCATGCAGCAGGCGGTGCGCACGCTCGACGGCGACATCAAGGTGTATGCCGGCCAGAGCGACGATCCGTTCTTCGTCGACCTGGGCGCGGTGTTTGACCTGCTCACCATTCGTCCGGGCGCGCCCGGCAACGCCGGTGGCGGCGTCGACGGCCTGGGCGGATTCAATTGCCAGACGATCGCGATCCAGGTGCCCATCGCGAAGCTGACGAAGACCGGTGCGATGCCGACCGGCGCGTCGGATCCGAACGCGATTCTCGGCGTGTGGGCCACCGCGAGCCGCAAGGTCGGCGGCGGCGGCAGGAAGATGGCGTTTGACGACGAGAAGGGCCCGTGGCAGCAGGTGTCGCGCCTCGGCATGCCGCTGGTCAACGAGATCGTGCTCCCGCTCGGGCAGAAGGACCGCTGGAACGCTTCGAAGCCCGCCGATGACGGGCAGTTCCTGTCCTACGTCCTCGATCCCGAGCCGGCGCGGCTCCTGAACCTGCTCTACGGGCTCACCGTGCCGCCGGCACCGCGCAACGACCTCGTCGCGGTGTTCCTGACCGGCGTCGAGGGCCTGAACAAGCGCGCCGACGTCGTTCCCTCCGAGATGATCCGCCTCAACACGGCGATCGCGCCGTCGGCGATGCCGAACCGCCTCGGCGTGCTCGCCGGGCAGCTCGACGGCTTCCCCAACGGCCGCCGCCTGGTTGACGACGTGGTCGACATCGAGCTGCGCGCCGTCGCCGGCGTGCTGCTTGGCGCGGGCGAGCCGAACTCGCTGCTGGGCGACGGCGTCGACGCGAACGAGCTGCCGTTCCAGGCCGCGTTCCCGTACGTCGCTCCGTCGCACTCGGGATTCGCGCACGAGCACCACATGATCTCGCCGCCTGCAGCGGCGAGGGCGGGCGATGGTGCGAGCTTTGATGCCGCGACGGTCGGGCTGTCGGTGCCCAATGGAAGCGGGAGCTCGGTCGACGCCGGCAACGTCCTGCCGATCGCAGAAGCCGCTCCGCGGACTCCGAGCGTCGTCTTCGCGAGCACGACCAGCGGCGCGCGGATCCGCTACGCGCAGCCGAGCGCCGGCCACGTGCAGTTCGAGATCTTCAACGTGCGCGGCCAGAAGGTGCGCACGCTCATCAACGAGGAGCGCCCCGCCGGCGAAGCGGCCATCGCCTGGGACGGCGCCGATGACGCCGGTGCACGCGTGGCACCGGGCATGTACTTCTACCGCGGCGAGGTGAGCGGTGCCCGCTTCGACGCCAAGCTGGTGATGGTGCGGTAGGCGAAGCACCCCCCGCGCGGGCTCCGGCCCGCGGTGCACGACGGGCCCGGCGGATGCACGCCGGGCCCGTTCGGCTTGTGCTAAGGTGCGCCGCCATGCGCCTTCTCCCGTCCGACCCACTCGGCACGCGCCGCGCCCGCATCGTCTCGTTCTCCCTACTCTACGTCAGCGAGGGCCTGCCTTCGGGCTTCGCGGTGACCGCCGTCGCGACGCAGATGCGCCGGCTGGGAGTCGGCCCGGCCGAGATCGGCGGCTACGTCGCGCTCCTCTACCTTCCCTGGGCGTTCAAGTGGCTGGTGGGCCCGCTGGTCGACACCTGCAGCAGCCGGCGGTTCGGGCGCCGTCGCACGTGGATCGTCGCCATGCAGACCCTCATGGTGATCACGCTCCTCACGGCGATGGCGTTCGACCTGGCGACGCACTTCGCGCTCGTCACCGCCGTGCTCGTCCTCCACAACGCGTTTGCCGCCACGCAGGACGTCGCGATCGACGCGCTGGCCTGCGAGGTGCTGCCGCCCGAGGAACGCGGCACGGTGAACGGGTTCATGTTCGGGGGACAGGCCGTGGGAACCGCGCTGGGCGGTGGAGGCGCGCTGGCGCTGACGGCGATCATGCCGTTTCGCACGACCTACGTCGTCGTCGCCGGGGCGGTGGCGCTGATCGGCATCCTCGTCTCGCTACGCCTGCGCGAGGCTCCCGCCGTCCACGACGCGGCCGAGGCGGCGGTGATCGCGGCCCACGGCGCCCTGCGCGCCGCATTCGGGCGCATGCGGGTCTTCGTCGTCGAGGCGTGGACGGCATTCAGCGGCTCGCGCTCGGCGGCCGTGGGCGTGCTTCTGGCGGCGCTGCCCATGGGAACGATGGCGCTCGGCCTGGCGCTGCAGTCGAACCTGGCGGTCGCGCTCGGCATGCCGGACGACGCGATCGGCCGGGTCGCGATGATCTCGCAGTTCTTCGGCGCGGGGGGGTGCGTCCTCGGCGGCTGGCTCTCGGACCACCTGGGGCGTCGGCGTTCGACGGCTCTGTTCATCGTGTTGATGGCCGTCCCCAACGTCCTGCTCGCGCTGGCGCTCCGTGACAGCGGGATCGGCGCGGCCGCCGTGCCGGCATTCGCGGCGGCGTGCATCGGCTACCAGTTCGCGCAGGGCCTGATGTACGGCTCGGCCACCGCCCTCTTCATGGACATCACCACGCCCACGGTGGCGGCCACGCAGTTCACCGCCTACATGGCGCTTTCCAATCTCGCCAGCTCGGGCTCGGCGTGGTGGCAGGGCCACGCCATCGAGCGGTTCGGTTATCCTCTCACCCTCGGGCTCGACGTTGCGGTCGGCTTCCTCTGCCTGCTCGTCCTGCCCTTCGTCGCCCCGCTCGCCGCCGGTCACGCAGCGGCGAGGTTCGCACCGCCGTCGGGCCCCGGTCCCGGCGCGGCCATCCCGGAAGGAGTCGTTCCCTAGATGAGCTTCCGCCTGCCGCTCCCCGACCTGCTCGCGACGAAGAACGGTCGCCTCACCGCGTTCTTCCTCCTCTACATGACCGAGGGCATCCCGCTGGGCTTCACCGCGACCGCGATCGGCACGCAGATGCGCCGCCAGGGACTGTCGCCCGAACTGATCGGCGCGTTCGTCGGCTCGCTCTACCTGCCGTGGGCGTTCAAGTGGATCGCGGGGCCGTTCGTCGACACGTTCTCGAGCGACCGCTTCGGCCGCCGTCGGCTGTGGATCTTCCTCATGCAGCTCGGCATGGCCGCGACGCTGCTGCTCGCCTGGCCCGTCGACTACGTGAAGAATCTCGGCCTGTTCACCCTGATCATCGCGCTCCACAACTCGTTCGCCGCCACCATGGACGTGGCGATCGATGCGCTGGCCTGCAACGTGCTTCCGGAAAAGGAGCGCGGCATCGCGAATGGATTCATGTTCGGCGGCGCGTCGGTGGGACAGACGATCGGCGGCTCGATGGTGCTGTTCCTCGCCGGGGTGATGCCCTTCCAGGCCACGTACTTCTTCGTCATCGGGGTGATCCTGCTGGTCACGATCTTCGTCGTGCTGCCCCTGCGCGAGGTGGCCCGCCCGCTCGCCCCGCCGGTCGTCGGCTCGAAGCTGGCGTCCGTCGGCCTGGAACTGAAGACGTTCGTCGTCCAGGCCTTTCGTGCCTTCATCGGCTCGCGCGCGGCGCTCGTCGGCGTGTTCTCCGCCCTCCTCCCGCTGGGCGCCTATGCGCTGGCGCTCGCCCTCCAATCGACGCTCGCGGTGGAACTGGGCTTCAGCGACAACGAGGTGGCCACCCTCAACCTGTGGTCGACGATCATCTTCGCCGTGACCTGCATCGCCGGCGGCTGGATCTCCGACTACTTCGGCCGGCGCCGCACGCTGGGGCTCTTCGTCGCCCTGACCACGATTCCGACGTTCTATCTCGCGTGGCAGATGCAGCAGTACGGCTGGATCCACTCGATCGCCGCGAACGCGCCGAACCGGCCGGCGGTGCCGCCCGGGCTCGTCCAGGCGTTCTGGATCGCCGTGCTGTCGTACAACGTGTTCCAGGGGTTGTATTACGGCATCCGCAGCGCCCTGTTCATGGACATCACGACGAAGGCCGTGGCCGCGACGCAGTTCACCGCCTACATGGCGCTGCAGAACTTCGCCATCTCGTACACGTCGACGTGGCAGGGCTTCTCGATCGTGCGCTACGGCTACCCGCTAACGCTCGTGTTCGACTGCATCGCCGGCCTGCTGCCGCTGGCGCTGCTGCCGTTCATGGCGCCGAAGCCGCGCGCGGCGGGAGAAGACGCCCCGGCTCCGGACGTCTTCAGCGGAACCTCGCCCGGCGCGGCGATTCCCGAAGGCCTGGGGCGGTAGGACGAGACCCTAGCGTACCGGGGCGGTGACGCTCTCGCCGATCCAGCCGAGGTACGCCTCGGCCCCGGCGGCGGGCTCGAGCGCGAGGACCTCGGGCACCTCGTAGGGATGGAGTGCGGCCAGTCGCGCGGCCAGCGCGGGCGCGGCGGCCGCCGTGGTCTTGAGGACCAGCATCACCTCGTCCGTCGCCTCGATCGCGTCTTGCCAGCGATAGATCGAGCGCACGCCCGGCACGACATTGACGCACGCGGCCTGCCGCTCCTCGACCAGCGCCCGACCGATGCGGAGGGCCGCCTCGGCGTCGGGCGCCGTCGAGAGCACGATGCGCACGTCGGAAGCGAAGAGTTCGCCCGACTCGCTCACGGTCGGCGCAGGGGAATGACCGGGACCTCGCCGCCCCCGAAGCCGCCCCCCATTCCGCCGCTCGGACCCATCGGGCCGCCCGAGCCACCCCGACCCCCGCCACCGCCAGCACCGCCATCATCGCCGCCGCCGCGTCGGCTGCTTCCGCCGCCTCCGGCGTCGCCCAGGCCGAGCACGTTGACGAACTCGCCGTTCGACGGGAGCACGAACTTCGTGTTCTCCGACAGCGTGTGGTTGAGCACCTCGAGGCGGCGCATCACCTCGGCCCGCTCCTTGAAGTACGTCTCGGCCGCGGTCGAGACCAGCTTGATCGCCTCGGCCTCGGCGTTCGCCCGCGTGACCCGTGCCTGCGCCTCGCCCTCGGCACGCAGGATATCAGCCTGCTTGACGCCCTCGGCTTGCAGGATCTGGCTCTGCTTGATGCCCTCGGACTCGAGGATCGAGGCGCGTTTGTCACGCTCGGCCTTCATCTGCCGCGACATGGCTTCCGTGATGTCGACGGGCGGGTCGATCTTCTGCACCTCGACGCGCGTCACCTTGACGCCCCACAGGTTCGTCGCCTCGTCGAGCACAAGGCGCAGGTTCGTGTTGATCATGTCGCGCGCGACCAGCGTCTCGTCGAGCGTGC